>JAZRRD010000037.1:0-21996 GCA_045650425.1 Bacilli bacterium
ATATTTTAAAATATGTTAGAAACGTAAAAGTAAAATTATGAATTATTACAATGAGATTAAAAACGAAATAATAAATAATGAAATAACTAAAAGAGTTAAAGAATTTAGTAAGAATCGCAGTGATTTAAATACGTATTATAAAGTTGGAAAATTACTTAGTGAGGCTGGTAAGCATTATGGTGAAGGTATAATTAAAGAATATTCAAAAAGGTTAACTCAAGAATTGGGAAAAGGATATACGGAAACTAATTTAAAATATTTTAGACAATTTTATATATTTTTAAAAAGTCACACAGTGTGTGACGAATTATCTTGGTCCCACTATAGAACACTTTTATCTATTAATAATGAGAAAGAAATTGCTTATTACATCCTAATATGTAGACAGCAAAACCTATCGGTGAGAAAATTACAAGATAAAATAAAATCTAAGGAATATGAAAGATTACCAGAGGAAGTAAAACAAAAGTTATTTAATAAAGATAAGATTAAAATAAACGATTTGGTTAAAAATCCAATTGTTATAAAAAATAATAGAAATTATGAAGTGTTTTCAGAAAGTATATTGCAGAAATTAATTTTAGAAAATATTGTATCATTTTTAGATGAACTAGGATATGGTTTTACATTTGTTAAAAATGAATATAAAATAAAAATAGGTGGTATTTATAATTATATAGATTTACTTTTATACAATATAGAATTTAATTGCTATGTAGTCGTAGAACTTAAGGTAACAGAATTAAAAAAAGAGCATATTGGACAAATAGAAATATATATGAATTATATAGATAAGAATTTGAAAAAAATAACTCATGATAAAACTATTGGCATTATAATATGTAGGAAGAATAACAAATATATAATTGAATATTGTAGTGATAAAAGAATAATGGCTAAGGAATATAAATTATTATAAAAAAATTGCATTTTAGCCTATAAAATATTATAATTATTTATAGGTTAAGAAGGTATTTTATGCATATAATGAATTATCCGAAAAATGAATTAGAAGAATATTTTTTGAATATTGGAGAAAAGAAATTCAAAGCTACTCAAGTTTTTGAGTGGTTGTATCAAAAACGTATTTTTAATATAGATGAATTTTCAAATTTAAAAAAAGAACTTAGAGATAAATTAAAAGAAGAATTATCTTTTGGTTTCATTAAAATGGTAAAAAAAGAGGAAGATGATTTAACTAAGAAATATTTGTTTGAACTTAATGATAATAATCATATTGAAGCTGTTTTAATGGAACATGATTATGGCCTTTCAGTATGTATTTCTAGTCAAGTTGGATGTAATATGGGTTGTAAGTTTTGTGAAAGTGGTAGACTAAAAAAAGTTAGAGACTTACAAACTTATGAAATGGTTGAACAAATACTACTTATTGAAAAAGACATTAATAAAAGAATTTCTAGTGTTGTTATTATGGGAATAGGTGAACCTTTGGATAATTTTGTTAATGTAATGAATTTTATTAGAATTATAAATGATCCAAAAGGTATTGCTATTGGGGCTAGACATATTACTTTGTCTACTTGTGGATTAGTTCCAAAAATTAAAGAATTGGCTAATTTTCCTTTACAAGTTAACTTAGCTTTATCTTTACATGCTCCGAATGACACTGTAAGAAATCGTATAATGGCTATTAATAAAGTGTATAATATTAGTCAAGTAATTGAGGCAATTAAAGATTATATTAGAGTTACTAATAGACGAGTTACTATAGAATATGTTATGCTTAATAATGTAAATGATAGTTTAGAATGTGCAGATGAATTATCAGATTTATTAAGGGGATTAAATGTATATGTTAATTTAATTCCATATAATGAAACAAATAATATAGATTTTAAGAAAAGTAGCAAAGATAAAATATTAGCGTTTTATGATCGTTTAAAAAAACGCGGAATAAATGTAACTGTTAGAAAAGAATTTGGAAGCAAAATCTCTGCTGCTTGTGGACAACTAAGAAGTAAAGAGGTGAAAAAATGAAATCGTTTTATTTAACAGATGCTGGAAGAGTAAGAAGTCACAATGAAGATTCCGTAACAATATTAAAAAATTCTAATAATGAATATCTAATGATTGTTGCAGATGGAATGGGTGGACATAGAAAAGGTGAAGTAGCATCTAGTATGGCCTTAGCTCATTTAGGAAAGAGGTTTACTTCAATTAGTTCAATTGGAACTAAATTAGATGCGGTAAATTGGTTAAATGACAATATTAATGAAATAAATAGACAAATTTTAAAGTATGCTGATGAAAATGTTGATTCAACAGGTATGGGAACAACTTTAGTTGCAGCTCTTATAACTAAAGAATTCTTAATTTTTGGTAATATAGGAGATTCTTCTGGTTATGTTATGAAAAAGAAAAAATTGCATAAAGTTACCAAAGATCATACGTTAGTAAATCTTTTAGTTGAAGCTGGAGATTTAACAGAGGAAGAAGCAAAATATCATCCTAAAAAGAATGTTTTAATGAAAGCTTTAGGAGCCGGAGAAAAATGTGAACCAGATATTTTTTGTGTCGAAGATGATAATTGCGATGGGGTTATTTTGTGTAGTGACGGATTAACAAGCATGTTATCTAATGAACAAATTGAAAAGGTATTAAATGAAGATGAGTTGGCAATTGAAGAAAAGGTTAGTAAATTAATTAGAAAATGTAATGCAAGAGGTGGAACAGATAATATTTCTGTTGCATACTTAGTTATAAAAGAATGATTTGGAGGATAAGATTATGATAATGAAAGGGCAAAAGATTAGTGATCGATACCAAATAATTAAAACCATTGGTGAAGGTGGAATGGCTAATGTATATTTAGCTTATGATACAATATTAGACCGTAATGTAGCCGTGAAAATATTAAGAGGAGAATTAGC
The DNA here is from genome assembly GCA_045650425.1 of Bacilli bacterium. Lineage (GTDB taxonomy): Bacteria > Bacillota_I > Bacilli_A > RF39 > UBA660 > RGIG1752. Next base: position 2,892 of record JAZRRD010000037.1, read on the forward strand.
TACTGACGAAAAATTTGTAAGACGTTTTCAAAGAGAAGCTTTATCTGCTTCAAGTTTATCTAATCCAAATATTGTAGAAGTATATGATGTAGGAGAAGACAATGGTCAATATTATATTGTTATGGAGTATATTGAAGGAAAGCATTTAAAAGCATTGCTCAAAAAAAGAGGAAAGTTAACTATTTCAGAAGTTATCGATATTATGCTTCAAATCACTAACGGGATGAGTGTGGCCCATGATTCATATATAATTCATCGTGATATAAAACCACAAAATATTATGATTTTAGAAAATGGTTTAGTTAAAATCACTGATTTTGGTATTGCGATGGCAATGAATGCTCAGGAATTAACGCAAACTAATTCAGTTATGGGTAGTGTTCATTATTTGCCTCCAGAACAAGCGAGTGGTAAAGGCGCAACTCTTCAGAGTGATATTTATTCTATGGGTATTTTAATGTATGAACTATTAACAGGGACTCTTCCTTATAGAGGAGATAATGCTATTGAAATAGCTTTAAAACATTTAAAAGAAGCATTACCAAGCATTAAGGAAGAATTACCAAACTTGCCTCAAAGTATTGAAAATATTATTTTAAGATCTACTGCTAAAAATCCTAAAAATAGATATAATGATGCTCGTGAAATGTACGAAGATCTAACAACTTGTTTAGAGCCATCTAGGAAAGATGAAACTAAATGGGTGTATAAATATCCAGAGTTAGATCAAAGCGACGGTAAAGCTTTAAAAATTATGAAAGAACCAAAAGATGTAAAATCGGTTGAAAAAATAGAAAAGAAAAAAGATAAATCAGATGATGAACCAGTAGTTAGAAAAGTTACGGGTGATGAATTGAAAAAACAAAACAAACTATTAATCGTGTTAGTTTCAATTTTTACAGGTATTATTGTTTTAATAACTACTATAGTAGTATTAATTCCTGTAATAACTAAGAAGGCTACAATTAGTGTTCCTGATGTAACTGGGTTAACCGAGACGGAAGCTGTAAAAAAACTTCAAGATGCTGGATTTGTTGTATCTGAAGAAGTAGAAAATATCAACTCAGAAGAAATAGATGAAGGAAAAGTTGTTAAAACAAGTCCTAGTGCCGGAAGAAAAAGTAAAAAGGACTCAGAAATAAAACTTTATTTGTCTAGTGGTGATACAACAATTACAATTGAAAATTATACTGGTAAAAGTTATTTAGAAGTTAAGGGAGCTTTAGAAGCTCAAGGGTTAATAGTATCAATTGAAAAGCAAGATATTGAAACTGATGAAGAAGTAGATGAAAATAAAATTATTTCTCAATCAATTACAGAAGGAGAAAAAGTATCTGAAGGAACACAAATAATTTTATATATACCAAACAAAGTAACACAATATCCTGATTTTACAGATGGTACATGGTCTGTTGAAGATGTCCAAGAATTTGCAGATAACTATGAATTAATAGTTACAATCGAAGAAATTGACACAACTGACTATGATGAAGGTACAATTTTTTATCAAAGCAAGCCAGAAGGCTATGACATTTTAAAGGGAACATCATTTAAAATAAAAGTTGCGAAAGCAACAGAATTGGATGAAGAAGAGGAATCAGAAATTTGGTAATAATCAAAGAGGGAATTATAGTAAAAATATTAAGTAATACTTATACAATAATAAGTAATGAAATTAAATATGATTGTAAAGCTAGAGGGAAATTTAGAAACGAAAAAATTTCTCCTTTAGTTGGTGATCATGTGCTTTTTGATGAAAATAAAAAATATATTACTGAAATATTATCACGAAAAAACGAATTGCAAAGACCTAGTGTTGCTAATGTTGATATTGCTTTAATTGTAACCAGTCTTAAAGAACCAGATTTGCAAGTTTATCTATTAGATAAATTAATTTCAATGGTAATTATTAATAAAGTAACTCCGGTAATATGTTTAACTAAAGAAGACTTATTATCAGATGTAGAAAAAATAAATTTTAAAAAATTATTTGAATATTACGAAACTATAGGTATAAAAGTATTTTATAATTATGAAATAGAAAATTTAAAACAATATCTTAAGGAAAAAATCGTTGTATTAACTGGTCAAACTGGAGCAGGTAAAAGTAGCTTATTAAATCGTTTAGATAGCTCATTAAATCTTAAGACTTCTCCAATAAGTAAAGCTTTAGGTAGAGGAATTCATACAACTAGACATAGTGAGCTTTTTCAAATTAATGATATATGGTTTCTAGATACTCCTGGGTTTAGTGCCTTAGATTTAAATAAATATAATGAAGAAGAAATAAAAAATAGTTTTTTAGATTTTCAAAAATATAATTGCTTATATAGGGATTGTAATCATATAAATACTGATGGTTGTGCAATTCATGAAGCTCTAGAACAAGAAGAAATTTTATTATCTAGATATAATAATTATTGTAGTTTTATCAAAGAAATAAAAAGAGGAGAATAAAATATGAAAGTATCGGTATCATTCTTAAAAAGTAATGTAAAAAAAGAAGTGACAATCAGAAATATTGAAAAAACTAACGCAGATTTTATTCATGTAGATTTAATGGATGGTATTTATGCCGGAGAAAATAATATTGATATGGAGTATTTGGACTGTCTTTTATGGAATTCAAAAAAACCATTAGATGTACATCTAATGGTTCAAAAACCCTTTGAACTTATAAAAAACATAACATATTTAAAACCTACGTATGTAACTATTCAAGCTGATATTGAAGAAGATATTGATAAAATAATTACTTATCTTAAAAGAAAGGGAATTAAAGTTGGTATAGCTTTAAATCCTAATCAAGATTATAAATTAATAGATGATTATTTAAACAGAATTGATCAGTTATTAATTATGAGTGTAACGCCAGGATTAGGTGGACAAAAATTTAAGTTAGATGTTTTGCCTAAAATTAAAAAGATGAATAATATAAAAAAATTAAACAACTATAAATATATTATAAGTGTAGATGGTGGAATTAATGATTCTACAATTGAATTAGTTAGGGGTCAGGTAGATATGGTAGTTTCAGGTTCATTTATTTGTTGTAGTGATAATTATCAAAAAAATATTGATAAGTTAAAATAAAAAAATTTAGATTTTCTAATCTAAATTTTTATTTTTTTATTAATTTAAGGTTTTTGCTTCTCTAGCACTAATTATTACTTTTTGACCATTGATTGTTTTCTTTTGTAAATTTGGTTTTTGTTTTTTCTTAGTAGCGTTTAGAGCATGACTTCTCTTGTTACCAGTTAATGGTTTTTTCTTTGTTACTTTTGTAGCCATTATAACACCTCCAAAATTTTCTCTCCATAAAACTTTAACATATTATATGCTTAATGTCAAATTAAAATTATATTCTGAAAAAACGTATATCACGTGTTATAATTATTACAAGAGGTGATATTATGTTTACGCCATTAAAAGTGGTTAGCGATTATAGTCTTTTGAAAAGTATAATAAAAATAGATGATTTAATAAAGTTTTTAAAAAAACATGATATCACTAGTTGTGCTTTAGTAGATGATAATCTTTATGGGAGTATGGAATTTTTTAATAAGTGTAAGAAAAGTAATATTGAGCCGGTTATAGGGCTAGATATAACTATTAACGATAAACATATTTACTTATATGCTAAAAATAAAAAAGGGTTTAAACATTTAATTAAACTTAATACATTAAAACAAAAAAGAAATTTAAATTATGAGGACATCATTCAAGAAAATATCAAAATTATATTACCTTATAAAAGTATTGAAATGTTTGATGTTTTTTATGAAGCTTATTTAGGTTACGAAACACATGAAGAAGAAAAAGAAGTTTTAAAACTAACAAATAACGTAGTATTTGTTAATGAGATAAAAGCTTATGATGAACAAGATATGATTTATCTTGACTATTTATCTTTAATTAAAGATGGAAAAAATATTGATAATGTAGTGCATAGTCACAAATTTAATTATTTTCCAACTGGTAAACTTACTACTGAAGATATACAAAGAAATAACGATTTTTTAGAGGATATAGCACTGGATTTAACAGATAATAAAAGGTATATTCCAAACTTTGAAAATCCTTTGAATGATTCTTATAAATATTTAGTAGCTTTAGCTCAAAAAGGGCTTACAAAAAGATTTAATGGTAAAGTACCTAATGATGCAATAAAAAGATTAGATTATGAATTAGAAGTCATTAAAAGTATGGGCTTTGTAGATTATTTTTTAATAGTTTATGATTATGTATTATATGCCAAAAAAAATAATATATTAGTAGGACCTGGAAGAGGTAGTGCTGCAGGTTCATTAGTAAGTTACAGTTTAGGTATTACAGATGTTTATCCTTTAAAATATAATTTGTTATTTGAAAGGTTTCTAAATCCAGATAGAATTACTATGCCAGATATAGACATTGATTTTGAATTTACTAAACGAAACGAAGTTATAAATTACGTAAAAGAAAAATATGGTAAAGAAAAAGTTGCTCCGATAATTACTTTTGGAACATTAGCTAGTAAACAAGTAATTAGAGATGTGGCAAAAATGTTTAAAATTGATTCAACTATTATAGATAAATTTGTTAAAGAAATAGATGCTAAAGAAAGCTTATTAAATAATAGTAAAAAAGAATCTATTAAAAAATTTATTTTGAATTATCCTGAATTAAAATCAGTTTATAAAACAGCATTAAAGTTTGAAGGTTTAAAAAGACATACTTCAACGCATGCAGCAGGGGTAGTAATATGTAGCGAAGCCTTAGATGATTTAATCCCGGTGTATTTTAATAATGGTGAAATAATGACTGGTTTTACAATGGAATATCTTGAAGAATTAGGTTTATTAAAAATGGATTTTTTAGCTTTAAAAAATTTAACAATAATTAGTAACGTTTTAGATTTAGTGAAAGAAACCACTAACGAGGTGGTATACTTAAATAAAATTAATTTAGAGGATTCTAAAGTATACAAATTATTTCAAACGGGTAATACTGAAGGAGTATTTCAATTTGAATCATCTGGTATGAAAAATATGCTTCAAAAATTAAGACCGACATGTTTTAATGATTTGGTTGCATCAATTGCATTATTTAGACCTGGTCCAATGGAAAATATTGATACATATATTAAACGTAAGGAAGGCAAAGAAAAAATTGAATATATTGATGATTCATTAGAAGAAATTTTAAGTGAAACATATGGAATTATTGTTTATCAAGAACAAATAATGCAAATTTTAGTTAAAATGGCTAATTACACTTTCGCAGAAGCAGATAATGTAAGAAGAGCTATGAGTAAGAAAAAAGAAGATGTTCTAAAAAGTGAACGTGATAAGTTTATCAATCAGTCTATGAACAACGGATATACAAAAGAAGTTTCAGAGAAAGTTTATGAATTAATTTTAAAATTTGCTAATTACGGATTTAATAAAGCTCATTCTGTAGCTTATGCTTTGATAGGATATCAAATGGCTTATTTAAAAGCTCTATATCCTTTACAGTTTATTCAAAATTTATTAAATATGTCTATTGGAAGTGAAGAAAAAACTAAAGAATATATTTTAATGGCGAAAAGACAAGTACTTGAATTTTTACCAGTAAATATAAATAATAGTACTAATCAATATATCGTCAAAGACGGTAAAATTTTATTTCCGATCAACGTTATAAAAAATATTGGTACGAATACAATTAATGCGCTATTAAAAGAACGAGAAAAAGGTGAATTTAAAGATTTTTGTGATTTTGTTGCGCGAACTTATAATTTAGGCGTTAATAAACTTATGCTAGAAAATTTGATTAAAGCTTCTGCTTTTGATGAGTTTGGGTTTAATAAAAAAACGCTCATAGAAAATCTTCCACTTGCAATTAATTATGCATCTTTAGTTAGTGATTTAGATGAAAGTTTGGTTATGAAACCTGTCTTAGAAAAATTAGATGAATATACAAATGATGAATTACGTAATTTTGAACATGAAGTATTGGGTTTTTATTTAACGAATCATCCATCAAGTAAATATACTGATATGATAAAAATTATTAATGCGAAGAACTATTTTGATAGAACTATAAAATTAGTTGTTTTAATTGAGAATGTAAAAAAGATTAAGACGAAAAGAAACGAAGATATGGCATTTTTAACTATATCAGATGAAACTGGAGAGATTGAAGCCACCTTATTTTCAAACAGTATTCATTTATTAAATGAGTATAAAAAAGGCGATTTAGTAAGAGTTATAGGCAGAGTTCAAAAGAGATTTGATAAATATAATATAAATATCATTAATTTGACAAATCCATAAAAAAATGGTAACATATGTTCTTATCGGAAGGGGGATTTTTATGGCAAGAGATATATGTGGTCATTGTAAATATTTAGATGAAAAAAATTGTCGCTCTAATGGAACTTGTTTTTGTACAGAATGGCGTAGATATGAAAAACCAGATTCAGGATGTTGTAGTAGTTTTGTTTTGGATTATACAAAAATCAGAAATTCTAGATATTATATAACTACTGAAGTTGTAGATGCGTTAGGGTTAGGAAGAGAAGATTTTCATTATACAACTATCAGAGATTTTCGTGAAAATGTTTTAGAAAATGATGAGCGTTATAGTGATATATTAGATGCTTATGATTTAGTTGGACCAATAATAGTTGATAAAATTCAAAATGATGAAGATAGAGAAAATGTGTGTTATGAAATATTATCAGAACTTCATAATATTTGTATTCATATTTTAGATGGTAATAATGAAGCTGCTGTTAATAATTATAAAACTATGGTTATGCTTCTTTTAAATCGTTATGGTTTAAATTATAATCAAATTAAACGGGAAGCAATGCAGTCTTTTATGGGAGAAGTTGTTGGAAAAATTGAAGAATATGAAAATTTTGACCTGTCTTTAGAACTAGACGAACCAGCACTTGCAAGAGTAAGAAGAAAAAAAGATTAAAAATATAAAAAACACTTAGTAATAAGTGTTTTTATTATGTTATAATAAAGATTATGAATGAGGGTTTAATATGAATGAGGAAGTAAAGCGATTTTTTGCAAGTATAAATTTTATTTATGAAGAAAATGATTTTAAAAAGGCACTGGTAAAAAAAGTATTATTAAATAAAATTAGGGAAAGTTTTAAAGTATATTTGACAAATGATATTGTCTTAGATTTTTATGTGGCTGAAAAATTAATTGAAGCAAGTAAAAATGGAATTAACGGAAAAGCTTGTGAGATTATCTTAGAATATGATGTGGTGTCAGATATAGATATTTTAAATTATGCAAAAATTTTAATTGAAAAGTTAATTAATAAAAAGCCTTCATTAATCGGAGTTAAAGAAAATGAAATTCTTGTAAATAATAAGTGTATTTATTTAGAGGTTAGTAGTAAAATTGAAGAATTAGAATTTAATGAGTATAAAAATGATATATTAAATGAATTAAATAAATATGGATTAAATGATGTAACGTTTGATATAAAATTAAATGAAGAAAAAAATAAATTAGTAAAAGAAGAAATATTAAATAGCAAAAATACTGAATTTATTATTGAAGAAAAAGAAGAATTGCCTGAGTTGTCTCAAAAACCACTCCAAAATTATCCGGTTGAAATAATAAATAATTTAGTTGGAGAAATAAATAAAGTTGCCATAGAAGCTTTAGTTTTTGATATGGAAGCTGTTGAACGAAAAGGACAAAAAGGTTCTGTATTTATAATAAATTTAAAAGTAAGTGATAAAACCAATTCTATTCTTGCTAAAATAGTAAAATTTAAAAAAGAAGAATTTGATAAAATAGCCAAAGATTTTAAAAAAGGGAAATGGTATCGTTTAAATGGTAAAGTAGAATTAGATAGATATATTCATGATTTAGTATTTAATATAACTAGTTATGAAGAAATACCCTCTAAAGATGAAGTTATAACGGATGAAGAAGAAGAAAAGAGAATTGAATTACATGCACATACAATGATGAGTGCTATGGATTCTGTTATACCATATGAAGAGAAAAATCCTAGTAATATTGTAAATTTTGCAATCAGTTTGGGGCATAAAGCTGTAGCTATTACCGATCATAATGGTTGTCAAGCTTATCCAGAAGTTTTTCATACTGTTAGCCATTATAATAAAGGAAAAAGCGATGAAGAAAAATTTAAAGTATTATATGGAGCAGAATTAAATATAGTTAATGACGACATTGATTTAGTTTTTAATGATAGTGTAGAATATAATTTATTAGAAGATGAATTTGTAGTATTTGATACAGAAACAACAGGTTTTTATGCAGGTTCAGATCAAATGATTGAAATTGGAGCAGTAAAAATTAAAAATGGAGAAATTACCGAACGTTTTGATGAATTAATTGACCCTCAAAGACCGTTACCTAAGAAAATAACTGAACTTACTTATATTACAGATGAAATGTTAGCAGGTAAACCTTCTGAAGAAGAAATAACTAAAAAATTCTTGGATTGGATCGGAGATTTGCCTTTAATAGCTCATAATGCAAAATTTGATATTTCATTTATGAAAGCTGCTTGTTCAAAATATAATTTAGGTGAATTTAAAAATACTGTCTTAGATACAATGAGCATTGCCAGAAGTCTTCATTCAGATTGGCCTAATCACAAGCTATCTACGTTAGTAAAAAAATTAGATGTTGAATGGGATGAAGATAAACACCATAGAGCAGATTATGATGCTGAAGGTACTGCAAAATGTTTCTATAAAATGAGCAAAGAATTATATAACCAAAATGTTGAGACGACAAAAGATTTAACTAAAGAAATTGATGTTGATAAAATGATACGTTTTGAAAGGCCTTTTCATGCTACAATTATAGCTAAAACAAGAGAAGGTTTATCTAATCTTTATAAAATGATATCTCTTGCTAATACCAAATATTTATATAAAAATGATCAACCCAAAATTCCGAGAAGATTAGTTAGTGAAATGCGAGATGGGCTTTTAATAGGTTCTGGATGTATAAATGGCGAAGTATTTAAAAACGCTAAAACTAAAGAAGATGAAGAAGTCGTAAATATGATGAACTTTTATGATTTTATAGAAGTTCAACCTATTGAAGCGATGGCTCACTTAATTGGACCAAATGAACAATTTTTATCAGAATTAGAATTGCAAAATTATATTGAAAGATTAATTAGTATAGCTAAGGAAGCAGGTAAGCCAGTTTGTGCTACTGGAGATGCTCATACCTTAAGAAAAGATGATAAAATATATCGTGAAATTATTGTAAATCAAAAATTCAATGGTAAACTTCATCCTTTAAGTAGAGTAAAAGTCCCTGATATGTACTTTAGAACTACAAAAGATATGTTAAATCAATTTGAATTTTTAGATGAAAAAACAAGAAAAGATATTGTAATATATAATCCGTCAAAAATTGCAAATATGTGCGATATTATAGAAGTTATTCCAAACACTAAAGGGATTCCTTTTTCACCAAGAATTGAAAAATCAAGAGAAACAACCGTAGACTTAGTTTATACTAAAGCGAGTAGTTGGTATGGAGATCCACTTCCGCAAAATATTGAAGAAAGAATTGCAACAGAATTATATGGAGATGTATTATTTAATGCTATAAAAGAAAATAACCCTGATGATCCATATCAAGAATTACATAATACTATTTTAAAAGGTTATGATGAGGTTCTACGGATTGTTACCGAAAATATTGAAAAACATAAAGATGAGTTTGATGAAGATACATATAATTCTAAATTGAAAAAGCCCCTAGGTGGAATCATTGGCGGAGGATTTGACGTAATTTATTTGATTGCTCAAAAGCTTGTTAAGAAAAGTAATGATGATGGTTTCTTAGTAGGCTCGCGTGGTAGTGTAGGTTCGTCGTTTGTTGCAACTATGATGGGAATTACTGAAGTAAATCCATTGCCAGCGCATTATCGTTGTCCTAAATGTTTAAAAAGTTTATTTGTTGATGAAACAGGAAAACCTTTTGGTAGCGATTACTCAAGTGGATTTGATTTGCCAGATAAGAAGTGTCCTGAATGTGGTGAGGCTATGACAAAAGATGGCCAAGACATGCCGTTTGCAACATTCCTAGGATTTAATGCAGACAAAGTTCCGGATATTGATCTTAACTTTTCCGATTTAAATCAAGCTGCAACTCATGCTTATACCAAAGTATTATTTGGCGAAGATAATGTTTATCGTGCAGGAACAATTGGAACTGTTGCTGAGAAAACCGCTTTTGGTTATGTAAAAGGATACTGCGAAGATAAAAACATAAATATGCGTAATCTTGAAATTGAACGTCTTGCCAAGGGGTGTACGGGTGTAAAAAGGACAACGGGACAACACCCTGGAGGAATTGTAGTTATTCCTGATTATAAAGAAGTATTTGATTTTACACCGTTCCAATTTCCAGCAGAAGATCCAGAAAGCGCATGGCGAACAACCCATTTTGATTACCATGCAATCGATGAATGTGTTTTAAAATTAGATATTTTAGGACATACAGACCCAACTCAATTACGTTTAATTCAAGATATTACTGGTGATGATATTACTAAAGTTCCACTAGATGATAAAGAAACTATGGGAATATTTTTATCACCTAAACCATTAGGGGTTACTAAAGATGAAATTATGTGTGAAACAGGAACCTTAGGTATACCTGAATTTGGAACAAACTTTACAATAGGTTTAGTTCGTGATACAAAGCCTACTACATTTGGTGAATTAGTAAAAATATCTGGACTTTCTCATGGTACTGATGTATGGCTTGGCAATGCTCAAGAATTAATTAAGAAAAATATAGTGCCATTTAAAGAAGTTATTGGGTGTCGTGATGATATCATGGTTTATCTGATGTATCATGGAGTTAAGCCAATCAAAGCATTTAAAATAATGGAATTTGTTCGTAAAGGACGCGCAAGCAAAGACCCAGAAGGATGGAAAGAGCATGTTCAAACTATGAAAGATGCAGAAATTCCGGAATGGTACATAGATTCTTGTGGAAAAATAAAATACATGTTCCCGAAAGCGCATGCTGCTGCTTATGTAATTAGTGCTTTTAGAATTGCATGGTATAAAGTTCATAAACCTATTGTTTATTATGCAACTTATTTTTCTTGTCGTTTTACTGACTTTGATATTGAAACTATGATTAAAGGTTATGATGAAATAAAGAAAAAAATGTTAGAAATTCAAGCGAAAGGATACGATGCTACCAATAAAGATACATCTGTATTAGAAACATTAAAGCTTGCCTTAGAAATGACAGCGCGTGGATTCAAATTTGGAAATTTAAATATTCAAAAAAGTGATGCTGTAAATTTTGTGATAGATGATGATAACAAAACGTTAATTCCGCCATTTAGAACACTAGATGGCTTGGGAGACTCTGTTGCAACTAAAATTATTGAAGAAAGAAATATAAAACCATTCTATAGTGTAGAAGATTTTCAAATTAGAGGAAAGGTAAGTACAACAACATTAGAAAAATTAAGAAGTATGGGTATTTTTGAAGGAATGCCAGAATCAAGTCAATTAAGTTTATTTTAATTGACTTTTTATTATTAACTAATATAATATTATTGGGGTGTAACTTTATGAAATTTTACAATAGAAAAGACTTTTATGTGATAAGAGTTTGTATGAATCCTGATAGAAAAAAATTAAATTATCCAGAAAATATAATAGACATAACTAGATTCATAAATATGTATGGAAAAAATTATTATTTTATTTTGGCTTATAAAAAGAATGGGTATTACATTGATTTAATTAATCATCAAGTATTTGGTGAAAATACTGCATTTTGTATAAAAGAAAAGAAATCACTAGCAGAAATATTAATAGGACCAGGTAAAACAACTAAATTACAAGCTATACTTGAATTAATTTACTGTGTACCATTGTTTGCTAAAGAAATAGGTGTTGATATTTCAGATAAAAAAGAAGTATCAGAAAATAATCTTAATATAAAAGTAAATGAATCTTTTAAATACCCTAATGAAGTTATTGAAAATAAACTTACTGAGATTGGATATCAAGGTGATTTTTACCTTTCGTATCAGAATAAAGATTTTTGTTTGAAAAAACTTAACAATATACCTAAAAAAAGAGAGTTAGAATCTGCATCAACTAAGTTTAGTGTTAATGATTTTTATTTTGCGATTGTAAAAGAAAATTTACAAGAAGAAGTTAATGATTCTAATACAATTATTAAGACAAATTCTCATGGCAGCTATTTAACGTTATTTTTAAAACTTTCAGATGGAACTTTATGGGATATTTTAAATGACAGATTTATTAATTCAACTAATGCTTATAAACTTAATTCAATACTTTATCAAGAACCTTTAGCAAACTATTCTTTAGTTGCAGGAAATATTACAAGAGCAGATGCATTAGAAAAAGCAAAGGTTAGCGCAGAAAGGTTTCTTGATGTGTATAACATAAATTTTTTGATTAACGAAAGTGCGAATCACAATATCATAAGAAAGCGTACTAACAAATAATGAAGTAAAATAAATTCTTGAGAAATAGACTAATATATTATATAATAATGGAGATTGAGAGGAATTAAAATGAAAAAGAATGTACATGAAATAACAATTAAAGTTGAAGGAGCCGAATGGGAAAAAGCTCTAGATAAAGCTTATAAGAAAAAAAATAAAGAAGTCAAAATTGATGGTTTTAGAAAGGGCACAGCATCAAAAGAAATGTTCATCAAAAAATTTGGGATTGAATCATTATTTATGGATGCTGTAGATGCATCAGTTGAAGGTGCATATAAAAAAGCTTTAGACGAGGCAAAAGTTACTCCAATAATTGAACCTGCATTAGATGTTAAAGCGGTTTCAAAAGATGGTGCAGAATTTGTATTTACAATTATCGAAAAACCAGAAGTAAAATTAGGGGATTATAAAGATTTAAAAATCAAAAAAGAAGTAGCTAAAGCTTCTAAAAACGAAATTGCTGAAGAAATTGAAAAATTAAGAAATCAATTAGCTGAAATTGTTGTTAAAGAAGATGGCGCTGTTGAAGAAAAAGATACTGCAGTAATTAATTTTAAGGGAACTGTAGATGGTAAAGAACTAGAAGGTGGAAGTGGAGAAAATTATCCATTAGAAATTGGCTCACATACATTTATTCCAGGATTTGAAGAAGGATTAGTTGGAATGAAAACTGGTGAAACTAAAACTTTAGATTTAACATTCCCTGAAGATTATGTTGAAGATTTAAAAGGAAAAGCTGTTAAATTTGAAGTTACAATTAATGAAATTAAAACAAGACAACTTCCTGATTTAAATGAAGAGTTTTATAAAGATTTAGGTTTTGATGAAATGAAAACTAAAGAAGAGTTAGAAGCAGAAGTTGAAAAAACTATAATTGACCGTAAAGAAGCTGAAATTGAAGATAAACATATTGAAGCTTGTTTAGATAAAGCAGTTTCTAATATGAAAGTAGATATTAATGATGAAATTATAAGTGATGAAGTTCATCATATGATTCATCAATTTGAACACAAGTTGGCTTCTCAAGGATTAAACATTGAACAATATTATCAATTTAGTGGAATGACTCATGAAAAGATGCATGAACAAATGAAAGATGAAGCAACTAAGAGAATTAAATATCGTTACTTAATCGAAGCAGTAGCAGATGCAGAAAAAATTGAAGTTACTGAAAAAGAAGCTAAAGAAAAAGCAAAAGAAATGGCTGATAATTATGGAATTACAGTTGATGAATTATTAAAAGCTTATGGAAGTTTAGATATTGTTAAATATGATATTAAAATGCATAAAGCTTTAGAAATCATTAAAGGTTAACCTGATATGGGACAACATTCAATTGATGTTGTCTTTTTTTCTTGACAAACTATACAGTAATTACTATATTTAAATAGAAGGATAAGATAGTATGATAGATAAAATTATTAATAAACGAGTTTCACTTGCTGTATTTGTAGGAATATTATTAGTTGCAACAATATTTTTGTCATTTACTTATGGTTATTGGCAAATAACTAAAACTCAAAATGGAGTAAATGATATTGTCGCCGCATGTTTAGATTTAGATTTAGTTGAAGAACAAGGTTCATTTAGTTTAGAAAAAGCATGGCCAATGAAAGATGAAGAGGCGAGTAATCTTATTGGTTATACATTTACTGTAAAGAATAATTGTAATGAAGATATAGATTACATAGTTGGTTTAAATTCTTTAGAAACAGAGAATGCGAATTACTTAAATTATACATCTCTAAAAGTTAAAATTGATGATAAGAACCCAAGCTTTTATAGTGATTATAATGGTTATGAATATCCTGGTGTGCGTGATAGTAAATTAATAAGTAGAGAGGTTTTACCAGCAAATGGGACTAATACTCATAATATAAAAGTCTGGATAGATGAAAATACTTTAGTAGATGAGCAAGGCAAAGAGTTTAGAGGTCAAGTATTTATTACTGGTGGTCAAGGGGTTCCAAAACAAGAAGATTGTTTTGCAATATTACCAAATGGTACTATTTTTGCCTATAATGATTCTTGTGGGATAGAAGTGGAAGTTCCCGCTAAAGTACAGGGAATACCAGTAAAGGTTATAGGGGAAAATTCCTTGATGACTGCAGATGCAAATTATATAGTTGTTGGAACAGAAGAAAGAGAATATTATTTTTTAGTTCATCAAAAGCCATTGCTAAAAGAGCAAATTAACAATTCTATGGGAGTTGATGGCTTTGATGAAATATTTGAAAGTTTTGAAGATTTGAAAAAATATGATTTTTCAAAGTTAGATATCCAATATATTTATAATACCGCATACGTTTATAATGAAGAATATGATGGTTTGTTTTTGGCAGTAGATGGTAATAATTTAAAAAGTCTTGATTTAACAAATGCAAAATATCTTGAAAATATTATGTTTTCTTATCTTAATAAATTAGAAAAAATAAAGTTTCCTGAACAAGGTAATCTAACAACAATAGGGGAGAGAGCATTTGCAGATATCAAGATTAAAGAATTAATTTTACCTGATACTGTCACTTCGATAGGTGAATGGGCATTTAGTAATTGTGAAATAGAAAAATTAGAGCTTCCAAACTCTGTTAAAACTATAAAACAAGGTGCATTTGCTGGTAATTCATTTGATGAAGTAATTATCCCTAAGTCTGTAGAAGTAATTTCATCTTATGCTTTTGCAGATAATCAGATTGAAGAATTAACAATTCCTTACACAGTGAAAACTATTGAAGAAGGGGCTTTTCAAAACAATAAAATTATTTCTTTAACATTTGAGAACAATTCTAAATTAAAATATTTGTCTGGTTTTGAAAATAATTTTCTTACAAATATAAAAGTACCTTCTAGTGTAGAAATAATTTCTAGAAATGCATTCCAAAATAACGCAATAAATGATTTGCAATTTGAAAATAATTCTGCAAATCCTAGTAATTTAATAGAAATTAAAGAGAATGCGTTTGCTTTAAATCAAATACAAGAAATAAATCTTCCAAACTCAGTTAAAACAGTAGGAAATTCAGCTTTTAAAAATAATTTAATGGAATCTTTGATACTTGATAATAATAAGCAATTAGAAGAAATAGGTTCTAATGCTTTTATAGAAAACCAAATTAGTAATTTATCACTTCCGGCTTCATTAATTAAAATTGGAGCAGGTGCATTTGAAAATAATTTGATTAAAGAGTTAGTTATTCCAGTATCAGTACAAACTATAGGGGGTAGAGCTTTTTATGATAATGAAATATACAATGTAACTTTTTCAAATGGCCTTCAAAGCATCGGAGATAGATCCTTTGAAAAAAATGCTATTACCGAAGTAAACTTGCCGGATTCAGTTACTAATATAGGCCAATATGCGTTTAGCAATAATTCCATTAGTAAACTTACTTTACCTAGTAATATACAAACAATAAAAAATAATTCTTTTGAAAAAAATCAAATTGTTGAATTGACAATTCCTAATTCAGTAGTAAAAATTGAAGGGTCAGCTTTTTTAAGTAACACTATAAATACTTTAACTTTGTCAGAATCTTTGAAGGAAATTGGTAATAGTGCATTTTCTAGTAATCAAATTAATGAAGTTATAATCCCAAGTTCTGTGGAAGAAATTGTGGCTCATGCTTTTAGCTATAATAAGATGACTTCATTAAAGTTTGCTAGTAATAGTCATTTGAAAGAACTTGGTGGATTTAATTATAATAAACTTCAAAGCGTAAATATACCTGCTGGAGTTCAATCTATACAAACATCAGCTTTTGAGTCTAATCAGTTAACAGAAATTGTTATACCATCATCTGTAACTACTATTTATGAAGAAGCATTTTCAACAAATAAATTAACTTCGTTAATTATAGAAGATACAATAGAAAATCCAAGTCAATTAAAATCAATTCGATATGATGCCTTTAGAACTAATAATTTAACGAAAGTAGTTATACCAAGAAGTGTTACAACTATTAGTGTCTATGCATTTGATTGGAATCCGTATTTGACAGATTTTATTGTAAAAAGGGAAGAATCCGAAAGTATTGATTATGGAATACATTGGAACTGTACTAGTTTGTCATTTAATAATAAAACTGGTTACAAATGTAATAAATATGCTAAGGTAACATATGACCCTAATTATAGCGAATAGAAAGTTTGAATAACTTTCTTTTTCTATTTATTTGCTAAATATTTAAAAATGCAATATAATTTAATAGGAGATGAAATTATGGTTTTTAAAGGGAGTGGAGTAGCATTAGTAACCCCATTTACTGATGAAGATGTATATAAAATTAACTATGATAGTTTTAAAGATTTAATTTGTTTTCATATAAATAATAGTACTGACGCAATTATTGTATGTGGTACAACAGGTGAATCTGCAACGTTAACTGATGAAGAAAAAATGAAATTATTTAAATGTGCAGTGGATACTTCTAGCAAAAGAATTCCGATTATAGCAGGAACAGGTTCAAATGATACAAGACATGCCATAAAATTATCTATTATGGCAGAAAGACTAGGAGTAGATGCTTTACTAATTGTAACACCTTATTATAATAAGTGTACTCAAGAAGGATTAATAAAACATTATAATGAAATAGCCAAAAATGTAAATATTCCAATTATTTTATATAATGTTCCTTCTAGAACAGGTTTAAATATTTTACCGAAGACAGTGTTAGAGTTAGCTAAGATACCAAATGTCATCGGAATTAAAGAAGCTAGTGGGAACTTAGAACAGGTACAAGAAATTATTCATTTAACTAAAACATTAGATAAAGAATTTTCTGTATATTCTGGTAATGATAATCAAATTTATGATATATTAAAGTTAGGTGGAGATGGTGTAATATCAGTTTTAGCTAATATAAGACCAGCAGATACTCATAAAATGTGTCAAGCATTTTTTAATGGTGAACAAGAAAAATCACAAGAACTGCAAGAATTACTTAATCCTTTAATTGAGTATTTATTCAGGGAAGTTAATCCAATACCTATTAAAGAAGCATTAAATCTTGAAGGACATTATGTAGGTATTCCTAGGCTTCCATTAACAGAGTTAACTGAATTAAATAAAGATATATTAAAAAGAGAACTGAAAAAAACAGAAAAAGAATAGTGGTGATTTTATGAATTCTAAATTTTTAGAATTAAGAGAACAATATCCAGAATTTATATATAAAAGTTATGAAATAAATGAAACAGAGAATGAATATAAATTTATATTCCATTTTGAAATTCCAAAATTAAAAGAATTTAACCCTTTTATAATAATTAATAAAGATGATATAACTAATAATAATATAAATCTAGAAACATTAAATAATTTAGTTTTTAATGTTGGAATGGTAGAACTTTTAAGTTATTTAAAAGCAACTTGTTCTAAAAAAGTGATAATTGAAGCTGGTTATTTAAATGAAGAGCAAATTAATTGGTGGAGAAAATTATATTATCATGGGTTAGGAGAATTTTTGTTTTGTAATCAAATTGAAATATCAGAACAAGATTTGTTTGAATTCGAAATAAAACATTTTGAAAAACATATAACTAAAATTGATTATGAAGGGATAGGTAACTTAATTCCAATTGGAGGAGGTAAAGACTCTAACGTAACTTTAGAATTATTAAAAAAATATGATAATACTCCGATAGCTATTAATCCAAAACAAGTACATTATGATTGTATAAATGCTGGTGGATATAATAAAATTTTTGCTATTAAAAGAGTATTAGATAAAAATTTATTAGAGTTAAATGAACAAGGTTTTTTAAATGGTCATACACCTTTTAGCGCTTTAGTTTCTTTTGTAACATACTTATGTGGTTATTTAACCCAAAAAAAATATATTGTATTATCTAATGAATCAAGCGCTAACGAGTCTACAGTCTTAGGTACAAAAATCAATCATCAGTATTCAAAAAGTTATGAATATGAATATGACTTTAATTATTATGCTGATAAGTATTTAGGATTAAATATAAAATATTTTTCAATGCTAAGAGCTTTAAATGAAACTCAAATAGCCTATTTATTTAGTAAATATAAAAATTATCATAATGCTTTTAAAAGTTGTAATGTCGGAAGTAAATCACTACCTTGGAAATGGTGTAACGTTTGTCCTAAATGCTTGTTTGTTTACATAATTTTAAGTCCTTATTTAACTGATGAAGAGTTAATTAAAATGTTTGGAGAAAATCTTTATCAAAAAGAAAGTTTGCTAAAAACCTTTAAAGAATTGTTAGGAGTTGAAAAAACAAAACCATTTGAGTGTGTAGGAACTATTAAAGAAGTAAGAGATGCTGTTAGTAAAGCTATAAAATGTAGAGATAATTTACCATATTTATTAAAATATTATAAAGATAATTATCCTCTAGAAGATTATGATTTATTAAATGAATATAACAAAGAAAATTTTATACCAGAAGAATATGAAATAATATTGAAAGAAGAATTAAAATGTATAAAAGAATAGTAGATTATATTAAAGATAAAAAAATTGCAATTTTAGGGTTTGGGAGAGAAGGAAAATCAACTTATAAGTTGATTAGAAAATATTTGCCAGAAAAGAAAATAGTGGTTTTGGATCAAAATGAAAATAAGTCGGAT
>JAZRRD010000038.1:0-9668 GCA_045650425.1 Bacilli bacterium
AAAAAAATATAAGTCATCTTTTGATGGCATATTATTTTTGTAAAGTTTGATAATATTTATTAGTTTCCAGCAAATCTTTATGATTACCTCTTCCCACAAGTTTCCCATTATCAATAACTATTATTTCATCTGCTAGTTTCATTAAGGTAGGTTTATGAGTAATCATTAAGATAGTATGCTCTTTTCTTAAATGTTTTAAAATCTTCATTATTTCTTTTGAGGTATTCATATCTAGCGTTGAAGTAACTTCGTCAAATAATAAAACTTCTGATTTTGATAAAAGCGTTCTAGCTAAAGCTAATAATTGTTTTTGTCCAGTTGAAATATTCTCCGCATTATCAATTAATTTAGTGTTATACCCATCTTTTAATGTCAAAATAAAATCATGAATTCCGACCTTTTTACAAGCTTCAATTTGATGTTCAATATTAGAATCAATTAAGTTCAGATTTTCTCTAATAGACATATCAAAAATAAATGGCTTTTGCGTTACAATCGAAACATTATTTGCATATACATCCTTAGAATAATTATAAATATTAATATCATCTAAATAAATATTTCCCTTATTCGCCTTATAAAGCCTAAGTAATAATCTAAATATTGTAGACTTACCAGAACCACTCTTTCCAACGATTGCTATAAAGCTTTTGGGTTGTATGGTAAAACTAACATCATCCATTACTTTATTTTTTTCATAAATGAATGAAACATTTTTAAATTCGATTTTTCCGTGTATATCATCTTTAATATTATTACCAAATTCTAACATGTTTTTTGTCTTATAATTTAACACTTTATAAATACGATCAACTCTTGTTGAATTTCCTGAAATAGCATCTAATTTTTTATACAATTTTTCTACTTTAGATTTAATGTTATCATAATATCCAACAACTAATACTAAAGTTGCAACTTCAAATTTACCTTGCAAAATTAAAGAAATTAAAATTAAATATACAAAAATTTTACCATAACCAAGTATTGAGATAAACCAAACAAAAGTAACATCGTTATATTTTCTTTTCTTAAGATAATCACTTTTCCACTTTCTTTTATGTTCATTTAAGTATTCCTTAATATTATCTTTCATATTAAAAGCTTTTATTTCCTTATTTCCTTCCAACACTTGACCTAGTAAATTGGCTATATCATCTTGATCATGTCTCTGGCAAGTTAAATAGTAATCTCTTTTTTTCATAGCATAAGTAAAACAAATTATTGAAATAAATGAAAGAATAAGAGCTACTAATCCAATAATGAAATTTACTTTAAATAGTATTACACTAGCAACGAAAATTCCAATTACTTCCGCAATTACTGTAAATATTTGATCTGGTATTTTATTAACATTTCCTACATCACTAAATGCTGTATTAACCAAATAAGAGGTAGACATATCTTTAGTAAAATCTTCATCATAAGTAGTAACTTTATTCATTATCATATGTTGAAGTCTATTATGAATGTCAATATTAACTTTAGAATATAAAACGTAATTATAATGATGTACTATAACATAAAATAAACCACTTAATAAAAATAATATTATGTAAATTGTTGCAATTTTATAATCATTTACTGTAACATATGAAACTACTTTTGAGGCCATTAAAGGAATTAATAAATAAGATAATGTTCTTGCTATTTCAACCAAAAATAAAGCAACTAATTGAACTTTATTATAAGCTTTTAAACTAAAAAATTTTTTAATTATCAAATAATATCTTTTAAACATTATCAAACACCCCTATCTTACTTGGCGATTTTCTCGCTTGCAACATTTGATATATTTCACTACGTTTTAATAATTCTTGATGAGTTCCTGTATCGCTAATTTTCCCATGCTCTAAAACTACAATGCGATCAGCTTCTTTCATTAATTCTGGTTTTTTAGTAATCATTACAATGGTTCGATCTTTCTTTAACTTTTTGATTAACCTTGGAACTAATTTTGCTGTATCAGGATCTAGTGATGTTGTTATATCATCTAAAAGTAATATTTCAGCATCTGAAAGAATTGTTCTAGCAATTGAAATCATTTGCTTTTGACCACCAGAAATATTACTTCCATTTTCTCTTAAAACTGTATTGTACCCTCTTGGTAATGTGGCAATAAAATCATGAATACCAGCAAGTTTACAAGCTTCAATCTGACGCTTTACATTTGTATCCACAAAATTCAAATTTTCCTTAATACTTAAATTAAAGATAAAAGGTTTTTGATTAGCAACCGAAACATTTTTAGTATAAACTTCTTTTGTGTAATCAAATATATTTACATTATCCAATAAAATTTTACCGTTCGTAGGTTTAAATAGTCTTAACAATAAATTAAAAATCATTGTTTTTCCACTACCAGCCTCTCCAACAATAGCTAAAACTTCATTGTGTTTTATTTTTAAATTAATATTACTTAAAATTTTATTGTTTTTAATAGTTAAAGAAACGTTCTTAAATTCTATTGCCCCATAAATTTCATCAATATCAACATTTCCGAAACTTATTTCTTCCGAACTATAATTTAAAATATCGTTAATCCGACAAACTGATGTATTTGTCTCTCTTATTGCACAAGTAGAACTAATTAAATCACTAATATAAGAAACTAAATTTTCATGATAAGAAACAATAAGAACTAATCCACTAACATCTATTTTCTCTCTAAAAATTAAAATTAGGGCTAAAAGATATAAAATAAATCTAAATAAATAAACTACAAATTCTACATCATTATCTCTACGTGTAAAATATTTTCTTTTCGTTCCATAATTCTTAATAAATTTTTTCTGAATTAAATTTAATTTATCTCTTAGTTTTTCTAATATATTAAAAGTCTTTATTTCTTGCAATCCAGAAACTACTTGCGCTAATAAATTACTATATTTATCATCATCCACCACTACTTTATTATGATAAATATTTATTTTTCGATCGTAATAGTTTCTAAAAAAGATATAAACAAAAGTAAATACAATAAATACTAAAGCTAACCAAACATTAAAAATTGAAACAATTATTAAAACTGCAATAATTTGTACTAATCCTGCTAATACTTCAGATATTCTATCATTCATATCTCCGATAGAAATTACATCTGAATTAATAGAATTCATAAGTCTTCCTTTTCCAATATATCTTGTAAAATTACTATCAACATTCAATAATTTATTCATTACTTTTTCAGTTAATTTATCATAACAATAAGATACATTAAAACCATATACCCTGTAATTTATGTAATAAGCCACATCACTTAACACATAAACAATAAAAAATATTATTAAACTTAAGTAACTCATCATAGCATTATTCAAAGTTAAATATTTAATAATTAATGACCCTACCAAAGGAATCAACAAATCAAATCCTTTATAAAAAAAAGCAGATAAAATATTAATTATTAAATACTTTGTCTTTATTTCAGCTAATTTAAGGTAATCTTTAAGAAAATTATAATACTCTTTTACCACAAATAAACACCCACTTAAAAAGCACTCACGTACTATATGCATTATAGCATATAAATTAAAAAAACACGAGAATTCACTCGCATTTTTACACTTCTTGAACAACTGCAATTATCATCGGTTTACATTCTGTCTCATTATATAAATAACGACTTAATTCTTCTCTAATTTCAGTTTTAATTTTATTATAATCCACATAATTAGGTGCAATGTTTCTTTCAATTATTGTTTCACAAATTCTTTTTATCTCAGCAATCATCTCACCAGAATCTTTAATATAAATAAATCCTCTAGTCGTTACTTCTGGTCCTACTAATAAAATACGATTTTGCTTAGAAATAGTTGCACTAATTAAAACAATACCATTTTCACTTAACATTTCACGATCTTTAAGTACTAGCTCACCAATATCGTCATTTGTTTTTCCATCAATTAAAACATCATTTACTTTTATATGTTCAAATTTATCAATTAATTCCCCGTTTTCAATACTAATAATATCTCCATTTTGTTTTAATAAAATATTATCTTTGTTAATATCAAGTGAACTAGCTAAATTAGCACTTGCCACCATGTATCGATATTCACCTTTTACAGGAATAAAATATTTTGGATTCATTAATTTAATCATTAACATTAAATCTTCGCTTGAAGCGTGATGTAAAATTGTTTTATCTTTTGGAATAGTAACAATTCTACACCCATGCATAGCTAAATCATTACAAATTTTAACTAAAGTCTTTTCTGTACTATCATATCTTGGTTCAGAAAAAACTACAGTATCAGATTTTCTAATTTTAATAAACTTATCATAACCACCAATTATTTTATTCATTGAAGCATATGGATTAGACTTATCATCACAAATCAATAAAATACTATTTTCATCCTCTATATTAGATAAATCTCCAAGCATGCCTTCTTGAATACTTAAATAACCTTCTTTAAGTCCAAAATTAACCATATTTTGTAACTTTTTGCCCATAATAACTATTTTACGATGTGTATTTTCAGCAGCATTAAATATTTCTTGAATTGTATATAAATGAGTTGGTAATACTAAGAAAATAAATCTTTTATCATCATAATTAATAGTATCTTTAAAGAACTTTGTTAAACGATGATTTGGAGAAGTATGTCCTATTCTTTCAGAATACACTGACTCACTAAGTAAAGCTAATACCCCTTGCTTTCCAACATATGCAATCTTTCCTAAATCCATATCATAAGGTCCATTCATACTAGGATCTATTATAAAATCTCCCGTATAACATACTGCACCATCTTGAGTATTTAAAACATACATTACGGAATCAGGTGATGAATGAGACACACTAATTGGGAATATAGAATTTTTTCCAAAATTTATTTTTTTATGAGGAGTTATTTCAACAATATTTTTTGAATTTACCCCTTCCTCCAAAAGAATATACTTAGTAAATTTTGTTGCATATACCTTTACATCTGGTAAATCTGTTAATAAATCTGCTACACCACCCATATTTTCATAATGACCATGAGTTAAAAATACACCTTTAATTCGTTTTTTATTTTTTACTAAATATTCAAAATCAGGAATTACATAATCAATTCCATAAAGATTGCCAGTAGCATATTTAAGACCACAATCAAAAACAAATAAATCTTCATCTACTTCAACGATATAGGTGTTTTTTCCATTTTCATCTAATCCACCCAAACTAAAAATTTTAATTTTACTCATTTTATCTCTCTTTTCTATAAACAAAATAAAAGTTCTTTGCTTTCTAAATTATAACAAAGAACTCTTAATAAATCAATTCTATATTTTTTTAATTTCTATTCCTACAACCCCATATTTGTTTTGCTCTTCTTTAGTGTAATACATTTCCATGTCTTTAAAATTAGCAATCTCATCCTCTTTATATCCAAGTGAGATTTTATCAAAATCTTTATAAAGTTCAGCAAAATTAGCATATTTATATAATGCTACAACTTTAGTTTTTAATTTTTCCTCAGTTACTATATTCGTAAATTCTATAGTATCCTCAACTTTAATAAGTTGTCTTTTTTCATCATTAAGTCTCAATTCAATTGTTTTACTACCACATTTTATTAATTCAAATGGTTCATTATGTAATCTCATTTCGTGCATAATCCTTCTCCTTCATAACTCCATATTCCTAAGTGTCCTTTGACAGAGATAGCATCTTCTAAAGGTATTATGTCTTCTAATACCCAAGCATATCTACCTACCTCATACTTTCCACAAATATATTCTTGATGATTATTTCTCATTTTTTCTACATATTCCTCTGTCATATAGATACAATCTACTAATTTACATTTACAAATAATTTTACCATAATTTAATGGTGTATCTTTTACAAGATCCATAAACTCTTTATCTTCACGCCAATCTTTTGGAATTTTTGTAGCACTAGCATGAATATATAATTCTCCTCGGTAATTTGTTTTCCAACTTCTTGTTTCAACAAGTTTCTTTTTTTCTTTTATTAAAGTAGCACAAGGTTCTGTTAAACTTAAAACTTTCATAATTTTTCCTTTCTGCGATTTTCTTTTTAAATCCTAAAAACTAATTTTTCATATGATGAACGTGTTTCTATATTATTAACCATATTATCTATAGAAACAAATTCAAATCTTTGTCTTCATAAACTGCATTTCTAATTTCAATATTTATAGTCTACTCCTCAAAAGATTTATATTTCTTAGCAATTAACTTAGCAATCTTAATTCCATCAATCGCTGAAGTAGTTATGCCTCCAGCATACCCTGCCCCTTCACCACAAGGGTATAGACCTTTAAAATTAGCCTCCCCTATTTCATTACGTAAAATTTTTACTGGCGAAGATGTTCTACTTTCAATTCCAAGCAAAATTGCATCATCTCTTGCAAAACCTTTAATTTTTTTATCAAATACTAAAATTCCTTCTTTTAATGAATCACTTATATACTTAGGAAATAATTCATTTAGATTAGCAAATGTATAAGCACCTTTTGTGATAGGTGTATATTCGCCAAAATGAGATGAATTTAAATTATTTTTAAAATCTTTAAATAATTGTACTGGAATTTTACCATTTCCTAAATGATAAGCTTTATTTTCTAAGTTTCTTTGAAATTTAACACCATCCAATGGCAAGTCTCCATAATCTTTATTATTAACTGTTACTACAATTGCACTATTTGCATTTAAAGTATCTCTTTTATGATTACTCATTCCGTTTACTACTAACATTTCTTTATCGCTAGAAGCATTTACAACGTAACCCCCAGGACACATACAAAATGAATATACCCCTCTTTTATCCTTTGTTGTATGAGTTAATTTATAACTGGCAGCATTTAAATCAGGATGACCATCAAATCCATATTGATTAAAATTTATCATTTTTTGAGGGTGCTCAATTCTAACACCAACTGCAAAAGGTTTAGATTGCATTTTTATATTATTGTTATATAACATTTCAAATGTATCTCTAGAACTATGTCCAATAGCTAAAACAACTACGTCAGATAATAATTGTATTTCATTATTTATAATAACACCTTTAATTTTATCATTATCTAAAATTATGTCAGTAACACAAGAATTAAATAAAAAAGTACCACCCATTTTAATAATTTTATTCCTCATATTAATAATGACATCACGTAGTAAGTCAGTTCCTATATGTGGTTTATTTAAATATAAAATTTCTTCTGGTGCACCATTTTCTATGAATATTTCAAAAACTTTTTTACCAATATACTCTTTGTCTTTAACTAAAGTATTTAGTTTTCCATCAGAAAATGTACCTGCACCACCTTCACCAAACTGGACATTTGAATTTATATTTAAATTTCCATTATTCCAAAACTCTTCAACTGATTTAATTCGTTCTTCTATTTTTTCCCCACGCTCTACAATTAAAGGTTTATAACCATATTGAGCTAGTATATAACCACAAAAAAGCCCTGCAGGACCAGCCCCAATAATTATAGGATGTTCATTTAAAAATTTATCCCCTGTTATCTCAAACCTAAAATTTTCATCTGGAGCTAATAAAATATCATTAGATTTATTAAATTTTAAGTAATCATTTTCATTAGATAACACTACATCAACTTCATATACAAAATATAACTCAGGCTTCTTTCTTGCATCCAATGATTCTTTAATAATTTTAAAATCAATAATTTTTGTCTTCAGTTTTTTTTCAATATAAGTTCTTAGATTCTTTTTATCTTCCAAAGGAACTTTTACTTGCCTTACCCTAATCATTATTTTCACCTGCAGAAATTCCTGCTAAATAACCAGTTCTCCAAGCTATTCCTAAGTTATAACCTCCACATTCACCAGTTATATCTAAAAGTTCTCCAATAATATATAAATTTTTTACTAGTTTTGATTCCATCGTATTTAAATTTATTTCATTTAAAGTAACTCCACCACTAGCAACTTGCGCTTCCATAAATGATTTAGTTCCAATAA
Organism: Bacilli bacterium; assembly: GCA_045650425.1. Taxonomy (GTDB): domain Bacteria; phylum Bacillota_I; class Bacilli_A; order RF39; family UBA660; genus RGIG1752. The sequence goes on from JAZRRD010000038.1 coordinate 7,948, forward strand.
TATTAACTTTAAAATTGATAAATGCATTAATAATTTTTTCTTGTTCACTTTTTTCCAATTTATTAAAATTACTATTACCGGTTATCTTACTAACTTTAAAAAGTACATCAACTAATTTATTATTCAAAACTGACACCAACAAATCATAAACACTTTTATTAGTTAAAATGGTTTTTTCTATAAACCAATCATAAGCTTGTTGATAATCTGTTAAAAATGGTAAAAAATTAATTAAAATATTTTCTTTATATTTTTTATCTAATCCTTTAGCAATCATATTTGATAAATTAAATATACATATACCGCTAACTCCATAATTAGTTAACTGTATTTCTCCAAATTCTTTCTTTTTAAATTCTCCATTTTCATAATGACTAATATTTACATCAGTTCTTATTCCATTCCAATCCTTAAGGTAATTACCATCACTTATCAATTGAACCAAAGCAGGTAAAGGTTTAATAATATTATGATGAAAATTTTCTAAAAAACTTAAGCCTATTCCATCAGAACCAGTTTTAGGAGCTGCTAAAGAACCTGTAGATAAAATAATTTTATCTACAACAACCTCTTCACCATTTCCTTTAATTATAAATTTATTATCTAATTGTTTTATACTTTGAACTAAAAATTCTGTTTTAATTATTACTTTCATTCTTTTTACTTCATCTAATAATACATTTCTTATTGTACTTGCTTGATTAGAAAAAGGATAATAATAACCGTTTTTAATTTTAGTTATTACACCTAGTTTATTAAATAATTCTAAAATTTTTATTTCGCTCTTCTCATTAATTAATTGATTAATTAAATCAGGTGTAGAACTTTCATAATGGCATAGCGATTGACTCTCATTCCAATAATTACATTTCCCATTACCAGTCATTAAAATCTTTTTTCCACATTCCTTATTACGTTCAAATATTATAACTTCATTTTTATCATTTTTAGCTTTAATAGCTGCTACTAAACCAGATGCTCCTCCACCTATAATTCCTATCTTCATATAAACCTCACCTAACTCTAGTATTAAAAAATTAATGTTCTAGTTATATTTAATTTAACATAATTAATATCTCAATAAAAGTCTAAATTTTTTATATAATGTATTGTTCTAAAAAAAAAATCTCATCAGAGATTTTTTAAAAACAACAATTATTATCGTAAACATTAGAAACAACATTTTCTTCACAACATGAATAACATGGAGTAAATGTATGTCTATAAATATGATGATTAACTATCTTAGTATTACAAGGTTTTATATGTGGAACTTCATGACAAATATATCTATGACAAACTCTTTCTTCTGGACATTCATATACTGGAGGACACACTACTCCTGGATAATTTTCTCCCTGAGCCATCATATTCATTGATGCATACATATTTGGATTCATTTGAACTCCCATATCCATTTCTTGTTTTCCACAATCACGATTTCTAAACATAATAACATTCCTTTCTAATTTATATTATGTAAAAAAAAACTACCTGTTTAGGCAGTTAATCTATTCTTTCTATATGCATCAAATATTTTAAATAAATATTCATCTTCTAAATCTTCACTATAACCTTGAATATAAGTATCACCAATAATTGAAAGTGGATAATATTGTGAAAGACCATACTTTTTCAAATATTTTTTCATTAGTTTTTCATTAGAAGAATTCATATAATCTAATTCCTTTACTTCAAAAATATTTTTATAATCTAATTTT
>JAZRRD010000039.1:0-3358 GCA_045650425.1 Bacilli bacterium
GGATTAATTTTTTTTATTAATTTAATTAGTGATTCAGTTTTATTATTTTTATAATAAAATATTTTAATCGGCTTTTTATTATGTTTAAAAGAAATTAATTTTTTCTTAATTTGATAGGGATTTTTCATTATAAAATTACTAGCTGTATTTATAAGTTCTTGACTATTTCTATATGTATTAATAATTTTTAAAGTTTTAATTTTCTTAAAATACTTTCTAAAATTTAAGAAGATATTAATATCACAACCCGAAAAACGATAGATACTTTGCCAATCATCTCCAACGACTAAAAGTTTAGCATTGTTAAGTTTAACTAATTTTTTGATTAAGTTAACTCTAATTAATGAAGAGTCTTGATACTCATCTATGATTATGTATTTATAAGGATTAGTTTCAGCTTTTTCTGTAGCTAAATTTATCATATCATCAAAATCTATAGCTTCGATAGCTTTCTTTTCGTTTTCATATTCAATTAAAATTCTCAAAACAAGCAAAGTTATTTCTTTATATTTTTTGGGAATCTTATAAAAAACTCTATTGTCTAAGTTTTGTGCTTTATATAAATTTATTATAGTTATTATTAATTTCTTCGTATTATTGTCATAATCATACATTAATTCATTCACAATATATTCTAGGTAGTCTGCTTCAATTATTTTAAATTGATTATTTAAAATAGATAAAGATAATCTATGGAACGTCATAACATCAATATTAAAGACGTTATTTCTTTCTAAAGAGGCTTTTAAACTATTAACAGATTCATTAGTAAAAGAGATACAAAGTATTTCTTCTTCTTTGTAATTTAAAACATTTAATAAAAATTTTATTTTACCAATAATAGTCGTAGACTTACCAGAGCCTGCGCCTGCTATAACAATGATATTTTGTTTATCACAAAAAACAACTTTCCTTTGATGTTTATCTAATGGGAATCCATTAATGTCATCTAAAAGATAACCATATTTTTCATTAAGTTTATTGTACATAATGTCCTTTCGAACATTTTCCATCCATCAAGAAAATATCATAAATTATTTTTATTGTCTATGTTTAATTGAGTTTTATAAACAATTACAAATAAACTAAGCTATGTTATAATGAATATGGTGATTGCAATGGCGGTATATGGAAGCAATGAAGAATTAATAAGTTTATTAAATATTTATCGTGACAAAAACTATGTTAACATAAATTTTAAGTATTGGTTGCACATGTATCCTGATATGTTAAATATATTATTTAATAATAATTATAGAGAATTTTTTGATGAGGCAATAAAAATGTATATGCCAGATATATTAAGAAAAATGATTGAAAATGGCAAATTTGGAAATATTTATCTTTTAAATAATGGTTATGAAAAAGAATTATTTGAAAATATTGATGTGATTTTAGACGAAGATAGTAACTTTAAAGATCATTTTTGTATGTTAGTTGAATTTGAAGGGTTTGAGGATACTGCTCGTAAAAATCAAGCTAAGATATTATCTAAAGCTTTAGAAAATTCAAAATTTGATTTTCCTAGTGATTATACGTCTAATCTTTTGTTTTTAATGAGCGCACTACCATTTTTTGAAACTGATTTTGTAGAAGAACATAAAGAAGAAATTGAAAATTTTCTGACAACTCATTTTAATGTTATTGATCCACAAATTTATGATAATGATTTATTATTTTTATTTGATGCAATAAGATTAAGTAGTGGAAATCATTTGTTAATTTCAGAATATTTTAATAGTCATATAGACTTTTTAGCAGTGATTTTTGCTAACAAAAGATTAGTTACTTTAAAGAGTGAAAACATATTAGATTTTTATGTGGAACTAATAAAAGATGTAATGAGAATAGAATCTGCTTCAGTAAAGGATATGAAACTAAAAAGTGGGGCGTATTCTAGAGCGTTAATAATTAAAAATAAGGTGCTTAAATCAGGTTTTAAAAATACTAAAGAAATACCTTATCACAAGAGATTATTACAACCAATCATTAGACAAGAGGTTAAATATCTTAATAGCGCCATAGATGTGGATTTAGATTTTATTGAATTATATGAGCGCGTAGAAGATTTAAATCCTGAAGATGAGCCTTTGGTTTATGAAGTATTTAAAGAAATGTTAAATGATGGGGTAATAATAACAGATCCCAGTCTTGATAATTTGGGGCGTTTGCTAAAAGAAAATATTCCATTTCATGAACCTACAGGCTATAATGATGATAATTTTTATATTGATAATCCAACAGTTGGATTATATGATTCAAAGTGTCCACGGGAAATATTGCACACAGGAGAAGTTGTGGTAAGAGATTTGGATCATGTATATTATTTTAAAAGTGTGCGAAAATTTATGGAAGATAATGTAAGGTGGGGTATAAAAGTAATCCCCCGAGATTTTATGGCAATTGGATTTGGGAAAATGCAATTTGGTCCTAAATTTGAAGAATATTTATATAAATATTATGATGATTTAAGAAAAGAACTTGAAGCTAAAAATAACTCTATTTTAAAAAAATAAAAATATTTTCTTTATATAAATTTATATAAATTATAATAATGTAGGAGAGTGATAATATGACTTATGAACAATCAAAAGAATATCTTGTTAATGATTTAATTCCTGGTGCTTGGAAAACTATATTAGAAAATAAAAGGGAAGCGGAAATCTTTTTATATAAACTTATTTTAAAATGTATGCAAACTTGTTCTGATGTTTCAGCTGAATTTAGTGAAAATAATACAATGGTTAAAATTATAAAAAGCTGGATTGCTGATGATAGTAATGATTTAGGGACAAATTCTATTTATTTGTCCGAAATTGAAAATAATACTGTAATTATAGGCTGTTATTTTGATATTGATAAATTAAGAGAAGATTTAGAGGTTTTATCATTTAATTTATTTGGTGAAATAGATTTTGCTAAAATTGATGAAGATAAAATAGGAGGAGCTTTATCTTTTGATGATAATTCAACGGATTCGCTAATAAATGCAATACAAGTAGAAAGTCCGTTAAAACGTAAAAGAATTAAAGAAAGTGAGAGTAAGTAATACTTACTTTTTACTTTTTGATAAATTTATGAGGTAATAAAATGCAAAATAATTTGTTTTATATTATAGATAAAAATTTAATAAAAAAGAATATAGAATTAGCTTATAATGATAGGGCTATTACTTTGAATTCTGTTATTGATGGCCGTTGTAATTTTTATGGTATCGGCAAAGATATTCTTTCTATTTTAGAAAGGTGTAAAATAAAGTATATATTGGTTAATGATCTAAAAGAAGCTTTAGAAATTCGTAAATATAATAATTCTGTAGAAATAATTATTAAGCATATAGAAAATGATTATTTTGGTG
>JAZRRD010000040.1:0-4260 GCA_045650425.1 Bacilli bacterium
TAAAAGTAAAATAAAATCTTATTTAGTAGAAACAAAATCATTAGATGTATATAGTACAAATGATAGTAAAAAAGGTAAATTAGCTATCACTAATTATGAAAGTTTAGCTTTTAATAAAAGTTATAGTTTATTAAAAATAAATATTGAAACAGGAAGAAGAAATCAAATAAGAGTTCATATGAGTGATATGAATCACCCGATAACAGGAGATAAAAAATATCATAGTAAGAATAATCCTTTAAATAGATTAGGCCTTCATGCAAGTGGTTTAAAAATTATTCATCCAATTACTAAAAAAGAAATATGTTTTGTAGCTAAGACTCCAGCAGTATTTAAAAATATGTTTGGCAATGTTTAAAAACATTGTTTTTTGTGTGACTTATAATGTGTTTTGATGAAATTTTATCTTTATTTTATATTTTTAAATCTTATTTTAACTAATAAATAAAAAACTTTGGTTTATAAATATAGGAAAGTAAAATTTCTTTTTTCAATATATAAAAGATGTTATACTACTAATAGAGGTGAATGTATGTTAAAAATAGATAATGTCTCCAAATATTATGGTGATTTTAGAGCAGTACATAATTTATCATTCGAAGTTAATAAAGGGGAAATATTTGGTCTTCTTGGTGTAAATGGCGCAGGTAAAACCACGACATTTAGAATGATCTTAGGATTATTAGATAAGAATGCTGGAAATATTACTTTAAATGGTAAAGAAATTGATTATAGTTTAACAGATAAAATAGGGGTTTTAACAGAAGAAAGAAGTCTTCTTACTAAGTTAACTGTTAAAGAACAAGTATTATATTATGCAACCTTAAAAGGTATGAAAGAAAAAGATATTTTAAAGAAATTAAAATACTGGTTAAAAAGATTTAATATTGAGGATTATTTAGATAAAAAAATAAAAGAATTAAGTAAAGGTAATCAACAAAAAATTCAATTTATTACTGCAATTATTCATGAACCTGAGTTATTAATATTAGATGAACCTTTCACAGGCCTTGACCCCATTAATGTCAAAGAAATAATGGATGTTATAAAAGAACTTAAAGAAAAAGGATGTATTATAATTTTTTCTTCTCATAGAATGGAACATGTTGAATTATTTTGTGAAAAGTTAGTTGTTTTAGTAAAAGGTGAATGTGTTTTATCAGGTTCTTTAAAAGAAATAAAAAAAGAATATCAAAGAAAAAATATTTTTATTAAAGCAGATATTGATATAAATGAACTTAAAAATATTGAAGGTGTTTATGAAGTAATTGAAAATCAGGAAGAATATATAGTTAAAATAGAAAATGAAGATATAATTGATAAAGTGTTTAAGTATATTAAAAAATGTAAGAATGTAACAAAGTTTAATGTCGAAGATGCTTCATTAAATGAAATTTTCTTAAATAAAGTAGGTGGTGCTTATGAAAAATAAATTGGATTACCTAGTAGAACATAGTTTAAATAAAAAGATTAAAACTAAATGGTTTAAAGTTGTAAACATTATTTTAGCTATATTAATTGTTGCTATTTGTAATATAGATAGAATTATAAATGCATTTGGGGGAGATTTTACAGAAACACAAAAAATAGTTGTTGTGGATAATTTGGGAAGTTATGATTTATTTAAATTAACTTTTGAAGAATCAGCTAAATTATTTGAAGATGTTGGTAAATATGAAATAGAAAAAAGTACTGAAAATTTAGCTTCATTAACAGAAAATCTAAGTGAAGAAGATGATACTATAGTTGTAAATATAATGCGTGATTATAATGAGATATTAAAAGCAGAAGTTTATTCTTATCATACTTTAGATACATTAGAATCACAATTATTACGAACAAGTTTAACTAGTGTAAAGTCAATGTTTGTTTTACAAAATAGTTCATTAACTAAATCAGAGATTAATGCTTTATCTACTGGAATAAAAGTAGATATGATAACTACAAATCCGGATTTAAATGAAGATGCTGAAGCTAAGGATTTAGTGGCTAGCGGAATTATTACAATATTTATTGTACCAATATTTATCTTAATAGTTTTATTAGTGCAAATGATTGGAGCAGAAATAAATGATGAAAAGACAACTAGAGGAATGGAAATAATAATTTCAAGTGTTCCAGTTAAATCTCATTTTATTTCTAAGATTTATGCTTCACTAAAATATGTTTTAATTCAAGGCGGATTATTATTAGGATATATTGGAATAGGCTTAATAGTTCGTTTAATAATAAATAAAATTGCAGGTGCTGTAATACTAAGTGAAGGTATTACTTCTGGTATAAATGACATTGTAGAAATGTTTAGAAATAGTGGAGTAATAGGGAATTTCTTAATTGCTTTGCCGGTAATAGTTATTTTAATATTGGTGACATTCTTAATTTATTCAATATTAGCTTCAGTATTAGCTTCGATGACTACAAGTATTGAAGATTATCAACAATTACAAACACCATTGATGTTAATTATGGTTGTAGGTTATTATTTAGCTTTAATGGCAGCAATATTTGAAGGTTCAGTATTTATTAAGATAATGGCATATATTCCAATGATATCTTTCTTAGTTGCTCCATCTATATATTTACTTGGGCAAATGAGTATTTTAGGACTCTTTATTTCTACGGCTTTAAGTACAATATTCTTAATATTTATTTATAAAATAGGATTAAAAATATACAAGGTAGGTATTTTAAATTATTCGTCAACCGATCTTTGGAAGAAAATGTTTAAGTCATTAAAAAACAAATAATTTTAATATTTGACAAAAGAGTGTAAATTTTTACATTCTTTTTATTTGAAATGTTGAGATTTTGTGAATGATTTAGACACTTTTAAGATGAGGTGTTTGATTAGCCAAGGATTTTTCAAACTCATTCGTAGATAAATGCTTAAGGAAGAGTGTAGTCTAGTAGGATTATAAAACACATTGATAAAGGAATTCTTTATTGGCTTAATTTACCAAAGAAATTCTTTGTTAAATTATGTAAATTTTATTGGTTACTAAAGTTTACTTAATGTATAATTTGTATAGGGAATATCAGTTGTTGAGTGTCTACCTCTTTTATTTATAGAGAGGAGGTTTGAATAATGAAGAAAAGAGTTTTTATTATTAAGATTCTTCGCTACATTACTTTCATTTTATTACTCCTAATCTTAATGATTGTAGAAATAAAAAAATGACACTTAAGTTTATAACTTAAATGTCAACCACAAATTTAGGGTAGACATTCAACATAACGAAACTGAATGTTCCCTTTTTTTATTTTATGCAAGTTTCCTTGACATATTCATAATAACATAAACTTTACTGTTTGTCAAAAAACTAATTATTTTAAAAACAAACCACTTGTGGTACAATATCACTGGTGGTTTTTATGTTAAAAATAAATAATTTAGGAGTAAAAGTAGATAACAAACTAATTATCAACAATTTAGATTTAACTATTAAAGATGGAGAAATTCATGTTTTAATGGGTCCTAATGGAGTTGGTAAGAGTTCTATTACTAAAGTTTTACTTCGAGATAAAAATTATAGCGTATTAAATGGAAGTATTTCATATGATAATGAGGATTTATTAACATTTAATACCACAGATTCTGCTTGTAAAGGAATTTATTTATTAAGTCAAAGCCCACTACCAATCGAAGGAATTACCACTGCTGAACTTTTAAGAACTTCATTAAATGAACAAGATAAGAAATTAGATATCTTTGAATTTAGTAAAGAATTAAATAGATTATGTGATGAGTTAGAAATTCCTAAAAGTTATGTTCATCGTGATATAAATGTAGGTATGAGTGGAGGAGAAAAGAAAAAAATAGAACTCCTTCATATGTGGATGTTAAAACCTAAATTTATTATTTTAGATGAAGTAGATTCTGGTTTAGATGTAGATGCGATAAGAGTAGTATCTGAATCTATTAATAAATATTATGAATTGTATAAACCATCTATTTTAATTATTACCCATCATACTAATATTTTAGAATATATAAAACCTAATTATGTTCATGTAATGATTAATGGAAAAATAGAAGAAAGTGGAGATTTAACTTTAGCCCATAGAATTGAAAATGAAGGATTTACTTCATTAAAAGGGACAAATATAGTTAGCGATAAAGATTAAAGTGAATAAATTAGTAATAGATAAAGAAATATTATTAAAAGATTTTATAGGAACTATTGAATTAGTTAGTGATGAAGTAATATTGAATGTTGAAGGTAATTGTAAGATAGATGAAATTGTTGTAAATAAACATAA
>JAZRRD010000041.1:0-2367 GCA_045650425.1 Bacilli bacterium
GAAAACTGTATCTCAAATATATTTAGATGATATTGCATTTGAAATAAACTTTATGCCTAAAAAAATATTTGATTTTAAGTCTACATTTGATATAGAATTAAATTATTAAAAGTGGTGCGGTTGAAATTACAATATAAAAAAGAAGCTTTCATTTAAGCTTCTTTTTTGTTATTCAAAATATAAATGAATATCCTCTGGTTTTACTAGTTTTAAAATTTGCGCACCCTTTTCTTCATATTCTCTTTCTTTTCCATATTCAGATTCAAAATTCACGTTCGGGCCAAATCCAACAACAAATTCACCATTCTCAACTCTATAAGGATTTGCGTATTCAAATTTCCATCCATCTAAATAATAATTATATAATCTATAATGCGGATGCTGATCAGTGGTGATTATAGTACGATCGGAACATATTTTATCCCATCCTAATACATAAGTCAAAAAATCAGAATATAAAAACTCCATCCCTTTAACAGATTGTTTAGCATAACTATTTTTCCATAATTCAAGTAATTCAATTTCATCTTTGTTTAGCCGACCATTGTTTAAACTACCGGCAACGTCTAATATAGCTGATGCACAATATTCTTGAGCAAAATAAGCATGAGAAACATCGTTAAATATTATTGTACCATCAGGTTTTATAAATTTACCACCCTCATGATACAAATTTTCAACAAAAGGTACTATTGGATCCATACTTTCACCTCGTTTAACAAATATAATATATTATAAATAAAAATAAAGCAATTATAATTTGCTACTAATCACTTTATTAATTCTTTCTATATAATGACAAAGTTTATTTTCTGGAAGAGTCAGAAATTGCATGATCACTATTTCTAGTTTCTTGAGTGTTCAAAGAAGAAAACATTGGCAAGGTTGTTTCAAAATCTATTTCTAAACTCTTACATACTTTAGCTAAATTAATCTTAGATTCTATATAATTTGTAATATATTGTGGTTCAATTCCTACTAATAGTCCGCTTTCAAGAAGATACGGTCCCATCAATAGATTTCTTTTAACTACAACATTACCTTTATTTAATTCTTTTTCATCTACAACTAAATAGCTTTTGCCAACTCTTTTGCATTCTTCCGGAATTTTACGTTCCTCAGCATTTAATGTATCATTGATTGACTTTGCATAGATTCGAGTTACTTCATCCATATTATTAAAGGCAAGAGATTGAATACCTTCACCGAAGTCATAGAAAATATGAGCTCCTTTGTTTTCACCTTCCATGTATTCCATTAAATATATTTTTTTCATATGTATAACCTCCTTACTATTATTAGTTTACCATTTTAATTATTTTCTTCAATTTCAAAATTTAATAGTTTTTCACAGATTATCTCATACAAATCTTGCGCATGTTTAATTGTATCAATTAAAAACATTTTATCTTTTTCATATTCTTTTAATCCCCTCATATAATATTGTTTATCATTATCTAACACTATAAAAGGCATTATATTATTTTTTAAACATTCTTTAAACATAATTATTCTCCCTATTCTTCCATTACCATCTCCAAAGGGATGAATTTTTTCAAACTTATAGTGAAAATCAATTATATCCTCTAGAGTAATATCCATTTTAGAATTATACTCATTTAATAATTGTCCTATTTCATTTTCTACATTTTCTGGCGCAGTCGTATTAATAACATTGACTAACCCAATCATATTAGGAACAATTTTAAATCCACCAACGTTATATCTAGGATTTTCTTCATCACTAGTATTTCTTTTTAATATCTTATTCATTTCAATTATCATTTCTTTTGTTAGAGGCGCATTTATATTATCTAACATATAATCAAATAATTTAAAATGATTTTTAGATTCAATTAAATCATCTAACTTTATTAAGTCATCACTTTTAGGAATAAAAGAAGCTGTATCAAAAATTGCTTCAGTTTGATCACTAGATAGTGAGCTACCCTCAATTTTGTTAGAATTATAAGAAAAGTTAACTTGTGAATAATGATATATATTACCTTTAAATTTAGATTTCTTTTGCTTTACCAACTCATATTTTATTTTATTTATATCCATAAAATCACACACCTTCAAAATTAAATTAACAATTACTTTTATATCTCCATTATATCATGCAAAAGTAAATTTATTATCAAAATATACAATAGCTCATATTTCACTCATTTAACAAATGTACCTTGCACCAAAAAGTAATTATAATTTATTGCTAATCACTTTATCTATTTTTTCTTTAGCAAAGCCTTTTTGATAAAGCTTATTAGTTAATTGATATTTTAATTCTTCTTTAGAATACTTATCTTTATATTTTTTATATAGTTTATTAAACTCTTTTTCAAGCAATGATGAATCATCATTAAA
>JAZRRD010000042.1:0-10357 GCA_045650425.1 Bacilli bacterium
ATCTTCAAAAGAAAATATTAAATAATCATTATTATTATCTATTATAGAGTAATTTAAATTTTTAATATCAGAAATTTTATTTTTTTTTATAGGTATTAAACATTTCAAATAAGTTTCAAATTTATCAACATTTCTTCCTAAAAAATCTTTTATTCTTATTGTTTCACTTTTATCAAACAAATTATTATCTTGTATTTCTAAAACTAAAGAGTTTCTTTCTAAACTATGTATTGTATTAGTGGGAATTTTAATTCCTCTATATTTTTTTAAATTATTCCAACTAGTACCATCATAATATTTAGTTATATCATTTAATGCAAACCAACTCTCTATTTTTAATGGATGAATCTGAATTGAAGTACGCCCAATATTATTAGATAGAATTTTTATTAACGATGTTGTAAAAGGATAATAAACTTTTTCATAACCCCATGCTAATTCATTTATAATAAAAGGGACTTTGAAGCAGCTGTTATTTTCATATAAATCAATTATTTTGCGTAGTGAATTATTAGTTTTCTTATTATAATCGTTAAAATATTTTGAAAATATATCACTATTATATATTTCAACACAAAAATCATTTGTTAACTTAATATCATTAATAATATCTATCATATTAGACTTCTGCCCCCATCAATTGTGAATATACTACCAGTTGCAAAATCAGCAAATTCAAGAATTATTACATTTATGTAATGCGCTATTTCATCTGCTGTCGTAATTTTGTTCATTGGTATTTTTGAAAGTGCTTCCATTTCAGTATTTTTTTTTATTTCATATATGGAATTCATTGAAGTATATGTTGCCCCTATTGCCAATGCATTTACGGTAATTTTTCGATTAGCTAATTCTAACGCAAAACCCTTTGTCATCAAAGCAACACCTGATTTTGATACATCATAATGCAATTTTGAAATTCTAGGTTTATTATAATGTGATGATATAATATTTAATATTGTAGAATTATTTTTCATTTGTCTTGCCACTAATTGAGAAATAATAAATGTCCCATTTAAATTAACATCAATAACACTTTTCCATTCTTCAAATGGCATATCCAAAATTCTAAAAGTAGTTTGTATTGCAGCATTATTTATTAATACGTCTATATTGTCATATTTTTGGAATATTTTATCAACAATATCTTCCATTCTATTATAATTAGTTATATCTTCATTATAAACCTCTATGTTGTATTTTTGTAGTTTATCACACGCCTCCTTATCTTTGTCAATTATAATCACTTTACTATTTGCCGCTAATAATTTTGCTGTAGCTAAACCAATTCCATTTGCTCCACCAGTGATTAATACTGTTTTTCTACTCACAATCAACACCTTCTACTTTCATATTTTCTTGATAAAGTTATAATTAGCAATTACCATTTTATAAAAAAAACAAAAAAACAAAAGTAATTAAGTTTACCCAGTTTTCCTGTTATATAATATTTAATTTATCAACTATGGGCATCCCCAAAACTTAATTATTATTCTATATTAAGCATATTTTAATGTCAATAATTTTTTTAACTATTAAATTGTCTCAACTGTATATATTTAAACAAAAATGTGGTAATATGACAAAAAAATACAGATTTCTCTGTATTAATTATTTAATGTTTGCTAAAAGTTCATCTTTCTTCATTGAAGAATAACCTTTAATACCTTGTTCCTTAGCTACAGCTTTTAATTCAGCTAAAGTCATTTTACTATAATCTTTAGTTTCTTCAGCTTTAACTTCTTTTTTTGCAGTTTCTTTTTTTTCAGTTTTAGCTTCTTTAACTGGAGTAGCTTTAACTTCTCCTTTTAAACCAGCTTCAGCAACTTTTACTAATTCTGCAAAAGCTTCCTTGTTATCGATAGCTAATTCAGATAACATTTTTCTATTGATAGCAACACCTGCTTTTGTTAGACCATTAATGAATTTTGAATAACTAATATTATTTTCACGACATCCTGCATTAATTCTTGTTATCCATAATTTTCTAAAGTTTCTTTTATTTGCTTTACGATCACGATAAGCATAAGCTCCACTATGGAATAATTGTTCTTGAGCTGTTTTGTATAATCTATGTTTACTTCCAAAGTATCCTTTAGCAGCTTTTAAAACTTTTCTTCTACGATTTTTAGATACTGTTCCGCCTTTAACTCTTGTCATTTATCTCACCTCTTACATAACAGATTTTAATCTGTGTGTATCTCCTTTGCTTAAAGTCCCCTTATTTCTTCTTTGTCTAACTTGTTTTGCGCTATCTTTACTTGTTTTATGGTTACCATTAGATTTTTTATAAGTTAATGTACCATTTTTCTTAGCTTTAAAAACTTTGCTTGTAGCTTTATGAGTTTTTTGTTTTCCTGCCATTTTATATTTCCTTCTTTCCTACTTTTTTGGAGCTAATATCATTGACATTTGACGACCTTCCAATTTTGGTTGAGTCTCAATTGATGAATTATCACTTAATGCATCCGCAAACTTAAGTAAAACATCTTTACCTAATTCAGGATGAGCCATTTGTCTTCCTTTAAAACGAATAAACGCTTTTATTTTATGACCTTTTTTTAAATAATCTTCAGCATTTCTTCTTCTTGTTTCAAAATCTCCGACATCAATTGTAACTGATAAACGATATTCTTTAATCTCTTTATTAGTTTCTCTAGCTTTTTTTTGAGCATCCTTTAATTTTTTTTGTCTTTCATAACGATATTTATTATAGTCTAAGATTTTACCAACTGCTGGTGTTGAATTTCCATTTAATAATACTAAGTCTAACCCTGCATAATTCGCTAAAGTTAAAGCATCCTTAATATTTTTAATTCCCATTTGTTCACCATTAGGTCCTATTACCATTAATTCAGAAACTTTTATTTGCTCATTAACCGGTAATTCATTTTTGTTATTTGCCAATTACTAGCACCTCCATAAATTAAAAAGGTAGATATACTTAATATCCACCTAAAAATCCATTTTAAAATCAAATCTCATGGCTTTTTACCTATTGCTCAATTGCAATCAGGTGGATATAAATCGCTTTCCTTTTTTAATAACAATATGATTATATGTTAATTTATATACTTTGTCAAGTAAAACTTAGTTTTTTCTATTATTAACGACATCTTCAATTAAAGATAAAAATTCTTCTTTAGTTAAAGTTATAGTTTCTTCACTACCATATTTACGAAAACTAATATTTTTAGAATCCACTTCTTTTTGTCCCAAGATTAAAGTATATGGAACTTTTCTTAATACTGATTCTCTCATTTTATATCCCAGTTTTTCTTCTCTATCATCTAGTTCTACTCTGTATCCTAAATCTTTTAATTCTTTAAAGATACCTTCAGCATATTCTAAATGATATTGATTATTAACTGGAATTACATTAATTTGAAGTGGTGCTAACCATGTTGGAAGTGCCCCCTTTGTTTCTTCTAAAATAAATGCTGTAAATCTATCAAATGTTCCAAATATCGCTCTATGTAATACTACCGGAGTTTCTTTTTCACCATTACTATTTATATAACTTAATTCGAACTTTCTTGGTAATAAGAAATCTAGCTGACAAGTTGATAAGGTAATTTCTGGCCCTACTGCAGGTTTTACTTCAACATCTAACTTTGGACCATAAAATGCTGCTTCACCAATAGCTTCATGATATTCACAACCAAATTCATTTAAAACTTCACGAAGTTTATTTTCAGCTTCATTCCACATATCGTCATCATCAAAATATTTTTCCTTATCTTCTGGATCTCTTAACGATAATCTGAATTTATAATTTTTTAAACCAAAATCATTATATACATCTAAGATTAAAGAAACTACTTTTTTAAATTCTTCGCCAATTTGATCGGGTCTTACAAACAAGTGCGCATCATTTTGACACATACATCTTACACGTTCTAAACCTTTAACTGCTCCACTTGCTTCATATCTAAAATCTGTTGCAAATTCACCAATTCTAATCGGAAGTTCACGGTATGAGTGAATATCATTTCCATAAATTAACATATGATGAGGACAATTCATCGGACGTAAAACAAATTCTTCTTCGTCTACTTTCATTGATGGGAACATATTATCTTTATAGTGATCCCAATGCCCTGAAGTTTTATATAAATCAACTGTTCCTACACAAGGAGTGTAAACATGTTTGTAACCCATTTTTTGTTCTTTTTCATAAATGTAATTTTCTAATTGTTTACGAACTATAGAACCATTTGGTAACCATAAAGGCATACCTTTTCCAACTAAATCATGTGACATAAAGATATCTAAATCTTTGCCTATCTTACGATGGTCTCTTAATTTAGCTTCTTCAAGTTCTTTTAAATATTCATTTAATTCTTCTTCAGTTTCAAAACATACACCATAAATTCTTTGAAGCATTTTATTGTTAGCATCGCCCTTCCAATAAGCTCCGCTAAACTTTAATAATTTAAAATACTTCATAACCTTTGTAGATTCAACATGTGGGCCACGACATAAATCAATAAAATCTTCTTGTTGGTACGCAGAAATAATTGTCTCATTTTCATTCATACGAGAAATTAAATCTATCTTATATTCATCATCTTTAAACATTTCTAAAGCTTCATCCTTAGAAAGTTCTAATCTTTTAATTAGTTTATTAGATTTAGAAATCTTTTTCATTTCTTTTTCAATCTTTTCTAAATCCTCTTCTTTAATTACTTCTCCACCTAAATCGATATCATAATAAAATCCTTCTTCAATCACAGGTCCTACCCAAAATTTAGCATTTGGATATAAATGTTTTACAGCATGTGCAAGTAAATGAGCACAACTGTGATTTAACATATTTAATTTTTCGTTTTCTTTAATGTTTTGCATTTTTTTCATACCTTTCTTCTCTAATTAATTTTGCATATGCATGTTTTACTTTATTATATTCTGCTTTTAAATTTTGTAACTTTAATGCCCAAGCTTTCTTATCCTCTGGATTTTGATTTTGTTCCTTAGAAATCAAATTTATTTCCCAAAGAAGCTTAGCCATTTCTTGTCTTAACTCTTCTTGTGTCAACTTAACCTCCTTAAAATTAAAAACCACATATTTGCAAGGAGCAAATATGCGGTACCATCCTAATTTTCACTTGATTTTAGATAACGGTTTTACCCGGAGTTTATTAACTCTCTTAGAAAGTAGTAATAATTAATTATTTTTATTAGTTCGCACCTTCCACTAACTCTCTTAAAAAGAATAATTAACATCGTGTCTTTCTTCATTGATTTAATTAAATATTAACACTTTTTTTGAAAAAACGCAAATTTTTTTATGTGATATTCTTGAAAAATATACTCGATAGTTATAAAATAAGTAATGCCTTTAGGCAAGATAAATAGAACAAATTAGAAGGAGGTTACTTAAATGAAATTTTATATCAAGAAAAAATATATATCAACAAATAAAAACATCAAAAAAAGTTTGATATTATGTATTAGTGATTTACATTACACTAAAAATTTAGGTAATAACTTTCTAATGGCTTTAATTCAGAAAGTAAAAGAAATAGAGCCAACTTATATATGCTTTCTAGGAGATTTATGCGATGATGATTCTTATGAAGACGTAATAAATTGGTTAAATACTTTAGCTAAAATATCTCCAGTATATTTTATTTATGGTAATCACGATATTGAGAAATTTAAAATTGAAAATAAAACTTATAGAGTTAAATCTAATCTTCCAGGAAATATAAAATCAGATATCCAAAACATTAATAATCTGATTGTTTTAAAGGGTAATAACTCTTCATCAATTAATGGTTTTAATTTTATAGGAGCTAATTACTTTCATAACACTCACGTTGATGATGCTATTTCATATATGAATAGACATACACCAAATTTTAAACAAGATGAATTTAATATAATGTTATGCCATAATCCAAAGATTATGGAAGTTAAAACATTTGATAAGTTAAATGATGATTATCAAAAAAATATTAATTGCATTGTATCAGGACATACTCACAACGGCCTTGTACCCCCATTTTTAGATTTCGCCAATTCTAATAGGGGATTTTATATAAAAGATCAAGGATTACTACCATCACTTGTTAAAGGCCATTTTGAGTCTTATGACCACTCTGCATTTTCTGATTATACAGGTATTATTTGTCCACCATTAACAACTCTCCCAGATAGAAATGCTGTTTTTAGAAAAGCAAACGAAATTATTTATCAACCAGGAATTCAATTAATAAGAGTTAAAAAGGAAAATTAGCTTAATGTTAATTTTCCTTTTTTAATATTAAATTATTATTTTTTAAATCAACAATGATTTTATCATTACTTTTTACATTATTATTAATAATTTCTTCAGCTAATAATGTTTCAATATTTTTAGTAACAAATCTTCTTATAGGACGCGCTCCAAAGTTTTCATCAAATGACTCATTAATTATATATCCTTTAGCTTCATTTGTTAAAACTATTTTTATATTTAAATCTGTTAATCTATTTTCTGTCTCTTTAATGATTTTATCTAAAATATCATAAATTACATCTTTAGATAAAGAATTAAAGATAATAATTTCATCTATTCGATTAATAAATTCAGGTCTAAAATTTCTTTTTAATTCTTCATAAACTAAGTTTTCCGAATTTTCTTTATTATCTAAAATGTATTCACTACCTAAATTAGATGTCATTATAATTATTGTGTTTTTAAAATCTACAGTTCTTCCTTGAGAATCTGTAATACGTCCATCATCTAAAATTTGAAGCAAAATATTAAATACATCTTTGTGAGCTTTTTCTATTTCATCAAATAAAACTATACTATATGGATTACGTCTTACAGCTTCAGTTAATTGACCACCTTCATCATAACCAACATATCCTGGAGGAGCTCCGACTAAACGAGAAACATTAAATGATTCCATGTATTCAGAACAATCAATTCTTATCATATGCCTTTCATCGTCAAATAACTCATAAGCTAAACTTTTAGCAATTTCAGTTTTACCTACCCCAGTAGGCCCTAAGAAAATAAATGAACCAATTGGACGATTAGGGTCTTTAATACCACTTCTACTTCTTATGATTGCATTACTTACAAGTTCAATAGCATTATCTTGCCCCATAACTCTTTTTTTCAAATTGTTTTTTAAGTTAAGCAATTTATCCTTTTCGCCACCAACTAATTTTTTTATTGGAATATTAGTCCATTTAGAAATAACTTCAGCAATGTTTTCTTCATCTACTACATCACTTAGCATTTTAGAAGACATTTTGTTTTTTAAAGTAATTAACTCTTTTTCTAATTCCGGAATTTTACCATGCCGTAATTTTGCTGCAGTTTCTAAATCATATTCGTTTTCAGCCTTTGTTAATTTAAAACGTGCTTCTTCTAATTGTTCTTTAACTTTATTAATATTTTCATTAGCCTCTTTTTCAGCATTCCAATTACTTCTCATTATTTTTTCTTTATCTTTTAAATTGGAAATTTCTTCATTTATTTTTTCTAAACGTTTTTTTGAAATTTCATCTTTTTCTTTTTTTAGTGCTTCTCTTTCTATTTCAAGGCGCATGATATTTCTAGTTAACTCATCTAATTCAACAGGAACAGAATCTAATTGAATTTTGATAGTAGCACATGCTTCATCTACTAAATCGATAGCTTTATCTGGTAAGAATCTATCTGTAATGTAACGATCAGATAGTGTTGCTGCAGCAACTAAAGCATTATCTTTAATGTTTACCTTATGGAATAATTCAAATCTTTCTTTTAATCCTCTTAAGATAGTAATAGTATCTATAACATTCGGTTCAGACACTAACACTTTTTGAAGTCTTCTTTCTAAAGCTCCATCTTTTTCTATATACTTACGATACTCATTTAAAGTAGTTGCACCTATTAATCTTATATCTCCTCGCGCTAGCATTGGTTTTAGCATATTTCCAGCATCCATAGCTCCTTCAGCACCAGCACCTACGATCATATGAATTTCATCGATAAATAAAATTATATCTCCATCACTATCTTTAATTTCTTTTAAGACTGCTTTTAAACGTTCTTCAAATTCTCCACGATATTTAGCTCCGGCAATTAAGGCACCTAAATCAAGCTCCCAAATTCTTTTATCTTTTAGACTATCTGGAACATCTTTTTTGACAATTCTTTCTGCTAAACCCTCAACTATAGCAGTTTTTCCTACACCAGGTTCTCCGATTAAAACAGGATTATTTTTAGACTTACGAGATAAAATACGAGTAATACTTCTTATTTCATCATCTCGTCCAATGACCGGATCAATTTTGTTTTGTCTTACATTTTCGGTAATATCACGGCCATATTTTTCTAAGACATTTTCCATATTTTCGTTATTATTAAACATCCAAACCAACCCTTTCATTTAAAATTTGCAATTATATTATAACTCTATTGTTAGCACTTGTCAATTAAGAGTGCTAATCAATTACACAAAAAAACTTTAAGTTTATTATTCCTTAAAGTCTTCTATTTTATTCTGTATAATTTGGATTATATGAGATTGTTACTAAAGGAGAACTTGAAAAAGCATCACTAGCAATTGTTACATTTCCCTCAGTATTTTTAATTATTACTTCAGTTAAATTTGGGTTAGATGCAAAAGTATACGTGTCTATTTTTGTTACCAAAGGTGGAATTATTACCTTATTTAAACTATTTGTACTAAAAGCCATCCAATCAATTTTATTTACAGAATCGGGAATTATTAAAGTGCCTTGTAATTCATTAATGCAAAAAGCACAAGTTCCAATACTTTTTAAATTGCTTGGTAAGTCTATAGAAGTAAGTTTATTAGAAGAAAAAGCATTCATACCAATGCTAGATAATTTACTGGGATTATCTTCGGTATCTTCAAAAACTACAGATGTTAACTGATTATAATTTTCAGAATTGTTACTATTACCACTAAATACACCAGCATCAATTACTTCAACAGAACTTTTAATAGTAACTTTGGTTAATTTATTATGTGAAAATGCGTAGCTACCAACATTTTTAACTCCAATTTCTAATTCACTCAGATTATTATTTCGAAATGCTTCTTCACCTATTTTAACAACAGAATCAGGAATATCAATTTCAGTTAATTCATTTATACAAAATGCGCACTTTCCAATCGTTTCTAATTGACTTGGCTTTTCTAAAGAATCTTCAAAAATAAGTGTTTTAATTTTTCCGCCAGCGCCACTTATATGTGGGTCTCTTCCAGAAAATGCATTTTCACCAATAAAGTTCACCGTATTTGGAATTATAATCTCAGTTAAAGATGTATGGCAAAAAGCGGAATTTCCAATTTTTTCTAATCTTCCATTCATCGGAAAAACAACCGATATTAACGGACCGCATTCTTCTTCTCCAGTTTCAAATGCAGATTCTCCTATTTCTTCAAGATATATTGCATCAGATAAATTTAATGATGTTATTTGAGAATAAGCAGTATCTATTTCACTTGTTTCTGGATTAAAATTCATTGCAGATGGTCCGTAAATTTCATAACCTGTTTCTTTATATTCTTCCCAATCTATTGCATTAAATTCTTCTTCAGTTACTATAATTTTTAATCCCATTGCTTCCATATCTTCTAATGTACATGTTGTTGGGTCTTCACACATATCTTGCTTAAATAAAGCAATTATAACATCTGCTACATTTTCATCTGTTATATAAAAAATTTCTTTTCCTTCATCTGTTTCTTCATTATATATTGAATAATTTTGAATATTACTTACTGCAAAAGATGCTTGATTGATTGTTTTTACTTTTACTCCATTTATTTCTGCTGGAACTACTACTTCAGTTCCACATTCATAATTATAGCCAGTAATTGTTCCACTATCATCTATAGCAAAACATTCGTTTAATTCTGGTACTTCAATTCCTTGACCTCCTGTGATAAATATTTGTCCTTGGAATATCTTACTTTGTTCTGTTACTGGAGCTTCCTCACTAACCCATACTCTTATAGTATGTTCATTTGTTCCTTTTGCTCCAATGGTTTCTACACTAACTTGCTTACTTACTCTTGATGTATATGTATTTTCTGCATCGGCGTAGTCTATATCTGATAACTCACTATATGTAAATGCACTTTTTTCATCTAATTTTAAACGTATACTTGAGTCTTGTAAGTAGTTTGATTCTTCCACTCTATTTAGACCAACGATATAATTTATTTCTTCATCACAATTATTTGTTACTGTAAATGTATATCCTGTTAGACTATTTGCTTCATCATCACTTATTGGCCAAGCACTATCTAAATTAATTGATTCAGATACATCTTCTAAATCTAGATTTAAACATGCTGCCACTATATCATTTGGCGTAGTTTGGGTCTTCGTTATT
>JAZRRD010000043.1:0-3599 GCA_045650425.1 Bacilli bacterium
GATACAAAATCAGCAGGAAAAGATAAAGATGGAAATAAATTAGTTTGGAAATATGTAAGAGATTTATAAAATTTTACATTAACTACGATAAAAGACATAAAAAGTGCAATATTTATTCTTATTAATATATTGTAGATATTATGGAGAGATAGTACCCCTTATATGGGGTACAATATTGTACTTTTAAAGGAGAGATTGTAATGAGTACCAATGAAGTTGTCAGAAAAATACGAATCGTCTGCAAGAAAAAATATGGTACTAGAGTTACCATTGCTCAAGTCAAAGCAGTCCTTGAAGCACTAAAAGACGTAACGTATGATGAATGTAAAGAAGGTGGTTGTGTTAAGTTAAGAGGTTTTATGACTATAAGAGGTATCTTGACTAAAGTAAGAAAACTACCTGATGGAACTTATAACATACCAAGATACAAAATGCAAGTTAAGTTAAGCGAAATTATGATAGAAGAATTTAAACAAGATGTAACAGCACATCTTCATGAAGATGAATACGAAGAATAAGGAGAGATTAAATTATGGCTAAGATAACAAAAAATATAAGTTTTAAAAATGCAGAGTTTAGAGTTACAGAAGATGAACAAGGAAGAAGAAGAATAGTTATATTAGAGCAAACTAAAGAAGAAGATATTTATACTGATTTTGATGATATACTTGAAATGTTTGCTGATGAAAGTGGATTAACTATTAGTATAAAAGTGGAAAACGGTTTAGAATAGTTAGGAGTTGATTATTAATGAAAAAACTTTGTACGAGTGTAAAAGAATGTGGTATGAATGAAGAATTAATAATATATCCACCAGGTGTTGATATATTAGTTGCATATGAATTTAATGTATATAATTTAAGTGAATCAGATATACAAATTCAACTTAATAATGAAGGTGACATATTAACATTAGAACCAGATGAAGGGTTCAGCACAGGTCAACCAGTTACTCATGCAGTTGTATTAACTGCTGGTGCAATAGTTAAATATTCATATTGGTTATAGGTAAGATTTTTGGGGAGAGGAATTTTACCTAATTATTATTTTTAAAGGAGAGAATGGTATGGACGATAGATTAATTAGATTAGAAAATGAGACGGATTTTGAATATTATCAGAGAATTGCACTAATGAAGTTAAACAGAGAGATAGATTTAGAATGGGACGAATTAGCAGAGATATGTGACATAGGAGAAAGTGGAACACATTGGAGAAAAAAAGCATATGGAATTAAAGACGCTACAGAATACTATGAAAAGAAGTTAGATGAATTTAGAGAAGAACATTATAAAGTATTAAAAGAAACTAGAAAAGAAGTAAACAAAGAAATAGAAGATAAGAGATTAAAAGAAATAGAAAGTAAAGTTAGACAACTAGAGTTAGAGAAAATAAAACTTAAAGACCAAAGAAATGACTTAAATGCAATAAAAAGAACAATAGCAAGAACAGAACATTTAGTAGAATGTATGGAAAGTTACATAATGGAGTTAAATGACAGTAAGCCTTTAGTTGGTGAAGCGATAGTAAATAAAAATGTAGATAAAGACGGAATTATATTACTTAGTGATTTGCATGTAGGTGCTTATACAGATAATATGTTAGATAAATATAATCCAGAAATTTGTAAGGATAAGCTGAATTACTATATAGATAAATGTATAATGAATATAAAAAGAGATGATATTAATAAAGTATATTTCTTTGTAGCTGGAGATGTACTAAGTGGAATTATACATACAACAACAAGACTAAGCAATAGATTAAATATAGCAGAACAAGTATTATATTCAGCAGAATTGATTGCAGAAGCTATCAATAAGGTTTCTAAAGTAGCTAATGTCGAAGTTGGTATATTAGCCGGAAATCATGATAGAGTTACACCAGAAAAAGCAGAACATGTCGAAGAAGAAAATTTTGTGGTATTTGTAAGAGAAATGGTAAGACTTAGATTACAAAACAATAGTAATGTTAGTTTTATAGAGAAAAGAGATACGACATTATTATCACTATACATAAGAGGTTATAAAATAGGTGTAGTTCATGGTAATATGGATAGAAGAAATAGCATAAATAGATTAATTGAAATGGATAAAGTTGTATATGATTATATATTCACAGGACATTTCCATAAATTCCAAGTAGAATCGCACAATCATACAGAAGTTATTTGCAACGGTTCTTTTGGTGGAGAAGATTATGCTAAAAATAATAGATTATATAATAAGCCAACACAATTATTTATGACAATTTCTGATGATGGAATTGAAGATATTTGTCCTATAAATTTAAATAATTATAAAAAATAACAAAAAAAAGTCCTATTACTGTTATGAAGGTCTTTTATAGATATACTATCCGAACCAACAATGTAAAAAATTGTTGGTTTTAATAGTCTATCTATTTAGATAGATTAAATTTAATCTCCTTCTTTTTTTAAAATAGTAAACTAAACTTATTAATCTATGTGTTTATGATAATATCTCTCCTATAAACAGAAGGAGTACCATTTTTTTGTAGTGGTACTCCTTATTTTTTTTATCTAAGTAGAAAGGAGTTAATATGGCTACAAAGAAGAAAACAGAAAAGATGATTTGTACGAGTTGTGGACTAGAATTGGAATTGAAAAATTTTGCTCCTTCTTATTCTTTTTCCAATAGGAAAAATAAAAAAATGACAATATGCAAAACTTGTTGTGCCGAGTTATATGATAGAAAGAAATTAATGTATCAAGATGAACATATGGCTTTATACCGTTTTTGCATGGAGTTAAACATTTATTATAATAGAGATTTAGCAGAGAAGCAGATATTACAGAGTGCTAGTTCACAGAAAAACGCAGGATATTTATATGTTAGTAAAATGGGATTGGTTCAATATCGTGATAAGACTTTTGAAACAGATATACAGTTTATGAATATATACGGATTAAGTAGTGATGAATTAGAAAACTTAATGTATATAAATACTGAGAAAGTAAAAGAGGAAATAAAGAAAGAAAGTAAAAAGATTATCACACCAGAAATAATCAGCAGATGGGGAGATGGATTGGAACAAGAGGATTATTTATTCTTAGAGGATAGATATAATACTATGCTACAAGCATATGACGATTCAAACCCAAGTTCATTATGGACTTATCAAGAAATATGTATGAATTATTTAAGTTTAAGAAAAGAAAGAGGAAATCCAACAGCACAAAAAAATTATCAAGAAGTTATATCAAAGTTACAAGCAGACTGTAAAATGAAATTATCACAAATAGATGGTTCAGATGACGAAGAAGCGTGTATGGGTAAATTTATTGATAAAATAGAAAACTATGAGCCTTGTGACATGCCTTTGCCATTTTTTAGAGATATTGATAGAATAAGAAAGTATATAGGTAGATTTTTCACTCAACCATTTGCTAGAGAACATGGCTTGGCTATGAATAAATATGTTGATGATGACATAGAAGATTATCAAGACATAAATAAGATATATGAAGAAGTAGAAAATCAACAAAACTATGACAACATTGTTGATATGGAGAGTGAAACAGATGAAGAATGAAGATAAAAGAATACATTATGATGATGAAGAAGTATTAAGTGACGA
>JAZRRD010000044.1:0-25207 GCA_045650425.1 Bacilli bacterium
AGTGCTAACACTAGGAATAACAATAGCACTAGGATTTGATTTTGAAAGTTTTGAATTTAAATTAAGATTAAGAATGTTAATTGGTATAGTAATTGGGTTAATATTGATAGGTTTTAAATGCTTTAAAATGATAAGTCCTAATAGTGTAGGAATAATTTATAATCCATTTAAAGAAGGAGTTCAAGCTGAAACATTAGGTGAAGGATTTACAACAAAATCACCTCTAACAAAAATTTATGAATTATCAACAACAGTAAAAGAAATGAATTTTGAAAATTTAAGTGTTCAGACAATGGACAGCCAATGGATTAATACTAAATTACAAATACAAGCAAGAATTGATAAAACACAAGCATTTGAGTATTTTAAAAAATATAAGAATAGTGATTTAGAAGATATATCAAGTATTATAAGTAATACTATTAAAAGCGAATTAGAAAGTGTAACAATTCAATATAATGTAATTGAAATATTAGGTGAAGCAAGAGAAGAAATTGTAAATAAAACATTAAAATTAGTACAAGAAGAATTATTAAAAGATGGTATTTTAGTAGAAAGACTTGTGATTGTTGATACAGATGCAGGAGAAAAAATTGAAAATGCAATAGCACAAGAAGCAGTAGCGAAGAAAAATGTTGATACTGCTAAATATAAAAAGGAACAAGCAGAATTAGAAGGTCAAGCAAAAATTGTAGAAGCAGAAGCTACAGCAAAAGCAAATGCACTACTTGAAAAATCTTTAACTGATGAAGTAATTGCAAAACAATTTATTGAAAAATGGGATGGAAAATTACCAACAACATATGCAGGAGAGGATGTAATGAGTATATTTAATCTAAAATAGGGAGGAATAGATGAAAAAAATAATAACTATTTTCTTAACACCAGTATTTGTTTTAATTATGTTTTTAAAACGTATATTTGATTTGATCTATCCAGTATCTAGCGGAATGGCAGAAACACTTAATGATTTATTTTGTGATATGTATGAATTTTGGAAAAAAGTATTTAAATGGGATGAACTAACGGATGAGGTAAATAAGTTCAAAAACAAGGAGTGATTTTATGAAAAATTACTACCAACAATTAAGTGAATTAAGACTTGCAGAAGCAAGACTAAATACTTTAAAAGAAAAGAAGATGTTATTAGAAACAGAAGCAACAAGAACAACAAGTCAATTAAGAGAAGTTGCTATATTTGGTACAGGGCAAAGTGATTTAATGACTAACTATGCAATATTATGTGAAGAATTAGACAAACAAATAGTAGCAACAGAAGAAGAAATAAAGATATTAAAAAAAGGACTTGCCCAAATGGACAATATCCTTAAAAACATAAGTGGAATTGAAGAAAGAATTTTTAGGTTATATTACATAGAAAACAAAAATCCCACTCAAATATCGTTTATTATACCATGCGATAGAAGGACTGTTTATAGGTATTTATCAAAAATTAAACAAAAAATGTAGGTTGCCACACTTGTGCCACAATATTTTTGTTATTATGATAGCGTGAGTTAATCGAAATTCACACGAAACCACTAATGAACTGCATATGGAACAGGTAAATCCTTCATATCTGCACTACCTAATAGGTAGTGTACTGAGTAATATAGTATTGTAATGATTTAGTTTGAACTGATTACTATTGTGCTTTTTGGCTACTGCACATTCTATATTATTTAGTACAGTATCTATTAAGATACTATGTTCATTAATTTCAACGATATAACATGCACTACTCTTAATGGGTAGTGTACTGGTGATATATAGTTTCCACAGTTTCCATATATCATTAGTACAGTATCCATTAATAGTAAAGCACCACTAAAAATAACTTGTAGTTTCATACCTTATTGAAATATAAACACTCCTATCTAGTGGTGCAAATTAAGTCATAGAAATATGGCTTATTTTTTATGGTTAAAATTAAATATAGTTAAAAGGAATGGTTGTATGATATTCAAATTATGCAGAAGATGTAAAACAACTATAGAGCATCCAGCAACATATTGTTCTAAATGCCAAGAAATATTTGATGAAAAACAATTAGAGCTGCAGCGAGAAAGAGATAGAAGATACAACAAGAAACGAGATCCTAAATATAAACAATTCTATAATAGCAACGAATGGAAGTTGTTAAAGGATAAGAAACTTCAAGATGAACAATATAGATGTGAGAGATGCAAGAAGTTAGCAACAGAAATACATCATATAAAATACATACAAACAGAAGAAGGATGGCCGTTAAGGTTAGATTATGACAACCTAGAAGCATTATGTGTAGACTGCCACAATTATAGACATACAAGATTCCAAAGAAAGAAGGTGAGATAAATGATATTAAAACAAATAGTATGTGATGAAACAGACCTAACATTAACTAAAGAAAAGAAAGTAATTAAACCTGGTGAAGTGTTTACTATTGATGATGAAGAAAGAGCAAATGAAATACTAGCAGCTACATTTAAAGGTAAACCAGTAGCCGAACTAGTAGAAGAACCAAAGAAAGATGAACCAGAAGAAGATAAACCTGCAAAGAAAACTACATCTAAAAAGAAATAATAGTATCTTATTAAACACCATTTAAAAGCATTTTAAGAGGTGTTTTTATTTTGTGATATAAAGTATCGAACTAATTTCTAACTAACGAAACAACACTACAAAACAGCACTTAAAATAAGACCAGGGGTAGGTAAAAAAGTTTTGTTTACCTCCTGGGGAACGGTGCGGGGGAATGTTTTGTGGCAAAAAGTCCCTAAATGGAAATTTGAATTTAAAAATTTGGAGTGAACTTAATGCAAATTAAAATGATTAACATTAATGAAATTATTCCTTATGAAAATAATCCTAGAAATAATGATGAAGCAGTAGAACCAGTTATGAAAAGTATTAAAGAATTTGGTTTTAAAGTACCAATGGTTATTGATAAAAATAATGTAATTGTTGCAGGACATACAAGGTATAAGGCAGCAATGAAATTAAATTTAGAATCAGTTCCTTGTATTATTGCTGATGATCTAACCGAAGAACAAATTAGAGCATTTAGATTAGCAGACAATAAAGTTGGTGAAATTGCTACTTGGGATTATAATGCACTTAATTTTGAATTAGAAAATATTTTAGATTTAGATATGACAATGTTTGATTTTGAAATTGAAGAAATTGAAGATACTTTTGGAACTGATTTTGAATTACCTGATGAAGATAAACCACAAACAAGAACAATTACATTAAGTTTGGCAGAAGAACAATATCAAATTGCTATGAAATGTATCGACTATATAACAGATAATAATTTAATAGTTCATGATTTTGACAATGCTAATAAAAAAAGTAATGCATTATTTGAGGTGGTTTATGAATGGGCAGAGCAAAAGACATTGTTGTAAAAGTAATACCTAGTAAGATAGCAAATGAATTTGTTAAGAAACATCATTATAGTGGTAAGGTAGTAAACAATAGTAAATTACATTTTGGTGTATTCCTAGATAATAAATTACATGGTGTTATGAGTTATGGTTCTAGTTTAGATAAGTCTAAAATGATTGGCCTAGTTAAAGGCACTAGATGGAATGAGTTCCTAGAACTTAATAGAATGGCATTTGATGATGTACTTCCTAGAAATAGTGAAAGTAGGGCAATTAGTCAAAGTATTAAACTAATTAAAAAGAATGCACCTCATATTAAATGGATCATAAGTTTTGCAGATGGTTGTCAATGTGGAGATGGAACTATATATAGAGCAAGTAATTTTGTTTTAACAGCTATTAAACCAAATGAAGCACTATATAGATTGCCAAGTGGCGAAGTAATACATCAAATTACATTACAATCTAATCCTACACAACCTAGACCAGAGTTAGGTGGTAAATGCCTATATGATGTGAGCGGTGGAAGTTATTCAATAAAAAAATGGTTAGAAATTAGTGGTGCAGAAGTAGTTAAGGGTTATCAATTAAGATATATATACTTTATAGATAAAAGTTATAGAAATAAATTAACAGTACCAATTATTCCATTTAGCAAAATAAATGAAATTGGTGCAGGAATGTATAAAGGAAAAAAAAGAGAATAAAAGATTATTAAAGCCTTTCTTTTTATGGTGTTAAATAGTATGACTGATACCAGAAAGGAAGGAAGAAAATGCTAAATCAAATAGTGGTAGTTGGTCGTATGGTTTCAGACCCACAAATAAATGAAACTGAAAATGGAAAGGTTGCTACAATAACACTAGCAGTACCTAGAAGTTATAAAAATGAAAATGGAGAATATGAAACAGATTTTATACCTTGTGTTTTATGGAAAGGAATAGCAACAAATACTTGTGAATATTGTAAAAAAGGTGATTTGATAGGAATTAAAGGAAGAATGCAAAGTATAGAAAATAAACTTGAAATTATAGCAGAAAAAGTAACATTTTTATCAAGTAAACCAACAAAAGAAGAGGCCTAATAGGCTTTTTTTGTTGAATTAAAAAAGGAGGTGATAATGTGGCTAGACCTAGACAACCAATAGAATTAGTAAAAGCAAAAGGTAAAAAGCATTTAACAAAAGCCGAGATTGAAGCAAGAGAAAAGGCAGAATTGAAAGTCAATCTAAAAAATGTTTTACCACCTGAATATTTACCTCCAAAATTAAAAGAAGAATTTGTAGATATTGCTAATAAATTATTAATCGTTGGTGTTATGACAGAATTAGATGAAGATTGTCTTGCCCGTTATCTCCTTTCTAAACAAAATTATTTGCAATATACAAGTATGCTGAACAAAGCAACAAAGCATAACAAAATAATTGAAATGGAAAAATTAATGACAATGCAAGACAAAGCATTTAAACAATGCCGAGCTTGTGCAAATGATTTAGGATTAACTATTGCATCAAGATGTAAATTAGTAATGCCGACAGTAGAAGAAAAGCCAAAAGAAAATAAGTTCAGTAAATTTGGTGGGTAGTATGCCAAAGGTAGATAGAGTTACAGAATATGCCGAAAAGGTTGTAAATGATGAAATAATATGTGGCAGACTTCATAAGTTGGCATGTCAAAGGCATTTAAATGATTTAAAAAGACAAAATACTACTGAATTTCCTTACTATTGGGATATACAAGCAAGTGAAAGAATACTAGAATATGCTGAAACACTAACAATTGCAGAGGGTGGAAAACCTAGAGCGGTTAAACTAATCGGATCACAAATATTTGATATTGGTTGTAGATTTGGTTGGAAGAACAAAAAAGGTTTTAGAAGATTTAGAAGAAGTTATAAATCAGAGGGTAGGCAAAATGGTAAGACCTTTGAAAATGGAATCATAGGTACTTACATAGGTAATTTTAGTGGCTATAACTATGGTAAATTATTTACTGTTGCAACAAAGAAAAGGCAAGCTAGACTTGCATGGGAAGAAATGGCGAAGTTCATTAAGATTGATGAAGATTTAAATGAATTATTTGATGTAAAAGATTATAAATCAACAATCATATGTAATGTAACTAATTCAACAATAGAAGCATTATCTAAAGAAGCAGGTTTAGATGATGGTTTTAGAAGTATCTTTAGTTCGATAGATGAAATACATCAACATAAAGATAATAGGATTTATAAAGCAATTTACAATGGTACTGGTGCATTAGATGAAACATTAGTTAGTATGATAACAACTAGAGGTTTTGATATTAGTCCTGAAAGTTTTAGTTATGAAATGGACAGTTATGCTATAAGAGTTTTAGAAGGTACTGCAGAAGCAGAAGATTTTTTTGTAGATATATTTGCACTTGATAAAGATGATGATATGTGGGATGAAACAAACTGGATTAAAGCTAATCCATATTTAGCAAGTACAGAAAAAGGACTTGAAACATTAAGACAAGATGCCAAAACTGCAAAAGATATGGGTGGTAGTGATTTAAGAGATTTCATTACAAAAAGATTAAACAAATGGGCAAGAGATGAAGATACACAATTTATTGATTTGGAAAAGTGGAAACAATGTGAAACAACCAAAACACTTGAAGAATTTAGAGGTAAGGCCTGTTATTGTGGTTTAGACTTATCGAGCGGTGGAGATTTAACAAGTATTGCACTAGAATTTCCTGTTGATGATAAGTTCTATTTATATTCTCATTCATTTATGCCTAAAGGAAGGTTGCAAGAACATATTGAAACAGATTTAGCACCATATGATATATGGGCAAATAATGAATTATTAACTGTTACAGGTGGAGTTAATGAATATAAAAATGATTATAAATTTATTATTGCTCATTTAAAGAAAATGATAGAAGAATATGAACTAAACATTAAAGCCATTGGTTATGATCCTCATAATGCAGATGGTTTTTTAAGTGATTTAGAAGAATTAGGTATTCCATTATTAGAAATAACACAAAGTGCTAAATTCTTAAATGATGCCACAGTAGATATGCAACTAAATGTAAAATCAGGAAATGTTGAATATAACAAACATAATGAATTGTTAAGTTGGAGTTTTAGCAATGCAAAAATAGTCGCTAACTCATTTGGAGAAATCAAAGTTGATAAAGAACCAAAATCGAGAAGTAAAAGAATAGATCCAGTTGATGCTTGTATAGATGCTCATGTTGCATATATGAAATTTAAAGAAGATATTGATGTTATGGCCGAAATGGACAAGTATCTTGAAGCAATGAATTGGAATAATTAAGGAGGTGAGAAATAATGAAATTATTTGAAAGATTTAAGAAAGTAAAAAATACTGCTGATTTAACAGAGTGGTATAAACTAGCAGACTTTTTAGGAATAGATAAAAATATGGATGATGATGCAAAAGCAGAAGCTACATATTTTGCTTGTTTAAAAATATTAAGTGAATCAGTAGGAAAATTACCATTTAAATTATATAGGAAAACAAAAAAACATGGTGTTATAGAAGCTACTGATAAAGCACTTTATAATGTTGTTAGAAATAGGCCAAATAGATTTATGACTTCAACAAATTTTTGGACAAAAATGGAAGAACAAAGAAATCATTATGGAAATGCTTATGCTTTAATTGCAGGATATGGTGAGAAA
Organism: Bacilli bacterium; assembly: GCA_045650425.1. Taxonomy (GTDB): domain Bacteria; phylum Bacillota_I; class Bacilli_A; order RF39; family UBA660; genus RGIG1752. Next base: position 7,050 of record JAZRRD010000044.1, read on the forward strand.
ACACAATTGGTTGTGCTAGATAGTTCAAAAATGCAAATTTGGTATGATGATGCAAAATTATTAAGTGAAGTTCCTGATGTTTGGTATTTATATAGTAATGGAGGGAAAACACTTCAATTTTCTAGTGAAGAAATATTACATCTTAAAACATCTATAACTAGTGATGATGGTTTAGAAGGTTTAGCAGTTAGAAATATACTTGCTACAACCATAAATGGAAATCAAAAAGCTCAAAAAATGCAAAATGCTTTATATGATAGTGGTTTTACTGCAAAAGCAGTAGTTCAATATACAGGAAATTTAAAAGATGAAAGTGTTAAGAATTTCTTAATGAATATTGAAAGATATGCTAAAGGCGAAGTTGATGGTGGCAAAGGACTAGTTCCAATTCCATTAGGAACACAATTAACACCGCTCACAACAAAATTAGGAGATAATGAGTTCTTAGAATTAAAAAAATATAGTGCTTTACAAATTGCAGCAGCATTTGGAATTAAGCCAGTACAAATAAATGATTATTCAAAGTCAAGTTATGCTTCTAGTGAGAATCAAAACTTGGCTTTTTTGGTTGATACATTGTTATTCATATTAAAACAATATGAAGAAGAATTAAATTATAAATTGTTAAGTGATAAAGAAATAAAACAAGGTTATTATTTTAAATTTAATACTGCAATGTTATTAAGAGCAGACTTTAAAACACAAGTTGAGAGTTTGGTACAAGGTATTTCTGGTGGTTTATATACAAATAATGAAGCAAGAGCATATATAGACCTAGAAGCAAAACCAGGGGGGGATCATTTAATCGTTAATGGTTCAATGATAAGAGTTGAACAAGTAGGTTCACAATATAAAGCAAAAGAAAATGGTTCTAATGATTCTGATGAATCTTTAGATAAAAAAGTTGATGGTGAAGGAGGTGATGAATAATGAAAAGGAAGTTTTATGAGTTCAAAAACATAACTTCATCAGAGGCGGATTTGTTCGTATATGGCGAAATAGTACAAGAAAAGTCTGTTGATTGGTGGACTGGTGAAGAAAGTCAAACTGATGTTGGATTAATGGATTTTAAGGAACAACTAGATAACATTGGTAATGTTCAAAAATTAAATATCTACATTAATTCACCAGGTGGTGATGTGTTTACTGCTTCAACAATGATTAGTATGTTGCAAAGAGTTAAGGACAAAGGAACAATAATTAATGCTTATGTAGATGGATTAAGTGCAAGTGCAGCTTCATTTTTAATGATGGTTGCAGATAATGTTAATCTTTATAAAAATTCTACTGTAATGGTACATAAACCAATGTCATTTGCTATTGGAAATGCTAATGATATGCAAAAAACTATTGATGCATTAAATAAAATTGAAGAATCAGTAATGATGCCTATGTATATGAACAAAGCGAAAGTAAAAGAAGAAGAAATAAAATCACTAATTGATGCTGAAACTTGGTTAGGTGCAAAAGAAATGGATCAATATTTCAATGTAACCATACTAGATGAGGAAAAAACAGCAGTAGCAAGTATATCTAGTAATTTATTTAAAAATTACAAAAATGTACCTGATTTTATTAAAAAATCACTAAATGTAGTGAAAAATAACGAAAATATCGAAGAAAATGCACAAAAAAAAGAAGAAATAGTGCAAAATGAACCAATTCAAGAGGAAAAACCACTTGAAAATGTTGAAAATAAGCCTATTTCAACAGAAAACCAATCAAAAGAAGATGAAATTAAGGCTAGATTAAAACTAGTCAATATCTCATTAAAATTAAAAAATATAAAAGAAAAGGAGAGTGAATAAATGAGATTAAGAGTAATAGTAGAACCAACTTTAACTTTAAAAGAAGAAGATAAAGTTTTAAATTTTGGTGAAGAATTTGAAGTTGAAGAAGCAAGAGGGATAGAAATATTAAAAGCAACTTTTAATGGTAGACCTGTTGTTGAATTTGTTAGTTCTAATGAACTTCCTTTAAATGATGAAACTTTAGCTGCAGAAAAAGCAGAATTAGAAGCAAAAGTTCAAGAATTAACAGAACTTAATGCTAGTTTAACTGCAGAAAAAGCAGAATTAGAAGCAAAAGTTCAAGAATTAACAAGCAAAATTGAAAATAAAAAAGGAAAAGGAGAAGATAAATAATGAATAAGAAAATGAGAGAAATTAAAGCACAAATTGAAGTGCTAAATGAAGAAGCAACAAAAGCATTAGAAACTAAAAATTTAGAAGGTGCTGAAAGTAAACTTGCTGAAATTGAAAATTTAGAAAGAGAATATGCAATTGCTGAAAAACTATTCAAAGGTGGAAAAGAAGAAGTAACTGATGAAGTAGTTAATAAAGTTAAAACAGTTGACAAAGTAAAAGCATTTGCTGATTCTATTAAAAAAATTAGAAATACTATGTCTGTTGGTACTGATACTGATGGTGGTTATACAGTTCCAGTAGATGTATTAACTGATATTGAACATTTAAAGGAATCAAAAAAATCTTTAAAAGATTTAGTTTCTGTAGAAACTGTTTCAACAATGAATGGTTCAAGAACTTATAAAAAGAGAAGTTCATTAACTGGATTTAGTGTCGTTGGTGAAAAAGGAGCAATTGGACAAAAAGAAACTCCTAAATACGACAGATATGCATTTGCAATTAAAAAGAGAGCAGGTATTTATCCAGTAACAAATGAATTATTTGAAGATAGTGATGCTAATATCTACAATGAATTAACTCAATGGATAGCAGATGATAGTAGAGTTACAGATAATAAATCAATTCTTGCTATTATTAATGCTAAAGAACAAACTGCATTAACTGGATTAGATGATATTAAGAAAGTATTAAATGTAACTTTAGGTCAAGCATTTAAACCAACTTCAAAAATTGTTACTAATGATGATGGTTTACAATATCTTGATACATTAAAAGATAAGGATGGAAACTATGTATTAAGTGCTAGTCCTGCTGATCCAATGAAAATGGTTTTAAGTGCTGGTTCAACAACTATTCCAGTTGAAGTTTTCCCTAATGCAGATATGCCAACAGTAGAAAGTAAAATACCAATGATTATTGGTGATTTAAAAGAAGGAATTAAATTCTTTGATAGAAAGAAATTAAACATTATGACTTCTAATGTAGCAGTTGTAGGTTCTGGTGAATCTGCAATTAATGCATTTGAAGATGATATGACATTATTTAGAGCAATTCAAAGAGATGATGTTGTAACTCGTGATGCAGATGCATTTGTAAATGGATATATTACTGAAACTGCACAAGTTTAATAATAGGAGGTGTTTTTAAATGCCTACATTAGTAGAAGTTAAAGACTTTTTAGGAATTGACTTTGATGATGAAGTTTCAGATAGAAACATAAAGAGATATATTGATGTCGCTGAAAGTTATTTAAAAGGTGCTATAAGCAATTTACCAGAAGATGATGAAAGGGTTAAGCAATTAGCCCTTTTTATCATTGAAGATTTATATGATAGAGGAAGTTATAGCATGAAAGAAAATAGTACATTAGAAAAAATGAAAAACGATTTTATAATACAACTTCAATGTGAAGGTAGAGAATAATGGCTAGTTATAAATTTCCTATATTAATAGAAAAATTAAATGAAGATACTGAAAAATGGGAAATGTATTATTCTACACATGCCAATATTAATAAAGTTGGTGGTAAAGAATATACACAAGCATCAACAAACATCAGTAATTCAACATTTCATTTTAAAGTTAGATATTGCAATAAGATGAAAGAAGTTATTTATAATACTGAAAAATATAGAGTTGTATATGATAATCGTTGCTATGATATTAAAAATGTAGATCACTATGGAGAAAACAAAGCCGAATTAACTATAACAGGTGAGTTTAATGGCAAAAACTATTAAGCTAGATGATTTAAGTAAAGTTATATCAAAAGAGTTAGAACTTTATGGAGCGGAAGTAACCGAAGGTATCAAAAAGAAAAATGATGAATGTATGAAACAATTCGTTAAAGATACTAAAACAGATGCCCCAAAAGGTCGAAGAAAAGAGTTCTATAAACATATTTCAAGTAAAACAACAATAAATACACCTAACAAAAAGGTTAATATGTGGTATGTCAAAGATCCTGAATATAGACTAACTCATTTGATAAAAAACGGCCATGCAACAAGAAAAGGTGGTAGAACAAAAGCACAAGATTTTATCACTAATAATTATGAAAAAATGGAAAGAAACTATGAAGAAGGTGTAAAGGAGGTAATACAAAATGGACATTAAAAAATGGTTTGAAGATGGAACTGGTTTAAAAATTAAGGAGTTCCGTTATAGAAGTATGCCTCCCCTACCTTACAATATTTTTATAGATGATAAAAATTATCGTGGTTCGGATTTAGAAACTAATATCATAGAACATAATATTACTATTGAACATTATAGCGAAGATATAGATATAAATGGTGAGGATATTATTGAAACCTTTTTAAATAATGAAAAATCAAAATTACATTATGAATATTATGAAAAAAGTCGTGAATGGTTAGAAACTGAATCAATGTGGATAACAATTTATGAAATAAGTACATTTTTAGAAAAAATAAGAAAGGAAGGTAATTAAAAATGGCTAAAAGAGATAATAAAGTAATTACTTTAGGAAGCGGAAAATTATATGTTGTTGAATTTACAGGTACTATTCCAGAAGATTCAACAATAGAAACAGATGAAAATTTACTAGGTTTAATCAAAGGTGGAGCAAATATAGCTTATACACCTGAATTTGCAACTGCAACTGATGATTTAGGTTTAGTAAAGAAACAAAAAATATTAAATGAAGAAGTTGTATTATCAACTGGATTAATTACTTGGAATGGTAACACTTTAGCAAAATTAAGTGCTACTGGTAGAGTAGAAGAATCAAATGGAATTAGAACTACTAAAATTGGTGGTTTAGGAAATGATAATGGTAAATCTTATGTTTTACATTTTGTTCATGAAGATGCTGCAGATGGAGATGTAAGAGCTACTATTGTTGGTAAAAATACAAGTGGGTTCACACTACCATTTGCAACAGAAGAAACAACTGTTGATGCTGAATTTACAGCACAACCAAATGATACTGATGGAACATTATTAATTTTAAAAGAAGAAATACCAGCAAATGCATAGGAGGTATAGATAATGTTTGATATGGGTAATTTGGTTAAGAGATATTTTCCAATGACTTTAGAAGATGGAAGAAAACTAGAGATAGAACCTCCAAAACTTAAAGTATTAAAGAAAATAGCACATCTTTCAAAATTAACTTCAGGTGAAGATTTAACAGAAGAAGATATTGAAAGTTTATCAAGTGCTATTTCTTTAGCTTTAAGTAAAAACAAAACAAATGTAAAAATATCACCTGATGAAGTAGAAGATATGTTTGATATTCCTTCAATGTTTGACTTTCTAACTAAATATTTTAATTGGGTAGGTGAAATTCAAAACTCAAAAAACTAGTAATTCCTTACTATCCAAAAAAGAAAAATGATGGTAAGGAAAATCCATATTTAATTGAAACAATAGAATATAAGACTATTTCTAAATATTTAAATATACCGCTTTTTGAGGTTGAAGAATTAGACGTTATTGAATATAGGTTCTATTTAAGAGAAGCATTTATATATAATTGTTCAATGACAGAAGAAGGAATTGAATATTTAATAAATGCTAAAAGATTAGAAACAACAGAACCAGATAGAAAAAGCATAAGAGAATTTAATAAGCAAAAGGAGGGCAACAACGATAAAAGTTGATGCCCTCTTTTTTTATAGAAAGGAGGTCAATTAATGGCAAATTCAAAAATTAAAGGTATTACTATTGAACTTGGTGGAGATACAACCAAATTAGATAAAGCATTGTCTGAATCAGAAAAACAAAGTAAAAATTTACAGGGTGAATTAAAAGGTATTAATACTTTATTAAAGTTTGATCCATCAAGTATTGAATTAATAACTCAAAAACAACAAGTATTAAGTGAATCAATTGAAGCAACAAAAAGTAAGTTAAATACTTTGAAAGATGCACAAGTACAAGTTCAAGCACAATTTGAAAAAGGCGATATTACCGCAGAACAATATCGAAGTTTTCAAAGAGAAATAGTAAGTACACAAAAGAAATTAAATGATTTAGAAAATCAACAAAGCCAATTAAATAGTGTATTAAATCAAGCAGAAAGTGCTTATAGCTCATTAACTAAAAAAATATCTAGTCAAGAAGATGAACTATCATCATTAAAAAAAGAATATGCTAACATTGTTTTAGAATATGGTAAATCATCAAAAGAAGCAAAAGAAATGGGAAAACAAATAAAAGCACTATCTGATGATTTAGCTGATAATGTAACAAAAATAAGCAAAGCAGAAAATGCAGCCGAAAAATTAAGTCAATCATTAAAAGAAGCAAATGATAGTGCAAAAGATACTGATGGATATACAGTAGCAAAAGATGTATTAGCAGATTTTGCATCAAATGCTATACAAGGTGTTATTGATGGTATTGGCAATGTTATTTCTGCATTAGGTGAATTACCTGCAGCAACAGAAGAATATAGGTCAATGATGGCTAAATTAGAGGGTTCAACTAAAACATTTGGTTATTCTGCAGATTTTTCAAAAGAACAATTTGATAATTTCTATTCTTATTTAGGCGATAACCAAATGGCAACAAATGCGATCACTAATTTAATGGGTATTGGTACATCAACTGAAAGTATTTCAAAGATAGCAGAAGGTGCTATAGGAGTATGGGCTTCTTATGGTGATAGCATACCAATTGAATCTTTAACAGAAAGTATCAATGAATCAATCCAAGTTTCAAAAGTAACTGGTACATTGGCCGACACAATCAATTGGGCGAAAATATCTAATGAAGAAATGAGTGCTTCACTTGGTAAAGGAAGCAAAGCTCAAAAAGCATTTAATAAAGCAATTAAAGATGGTGAAACACAAGAAGATGCATTTAGTGCAGCATTATCTGCAACCAATAGCCAACAAGAAAGAGCAAATATTATAGCTCAATTTTTAAATTCAACATATGGAGAAAGTAAAAGTACATATGATGAAATGACTGGTAGTATTCAAGATGCAAAAACCGCTGAAAATGAATTACAAGAAACACAAGCACAATTAGCAGAATCAATAGAACCTATGCAAACAGCATTTACTAATTTAAAAACAAAAGCATTAGAATTATTATTACCTATTGTTCAAAAAATATCTGAATTATTCCAAAAATTAGGCAAATGGATGGAAGAAAATCCAGCAAAAGCAGAACTTTTAAAAGGTGCTTTAATTGGTATTGCAAGTGCATTAGGAATATTAGCAAGTGCATTAGCAATATCTAATTTAATTACACTGGTTCAAAAAGCATTTGCATTATTAAATGTAACTATGTTAGCGAATCCAATAGTTCTGATTGTTGCAGCAATATCAGGTTTAGTTGCTGCATTTATTTATTTGTGGAACAATTGCGAAAGTTTTAGAGAATTTTGGATTAATTTATGGGAAGGAATAAAAAACACCGTTAGTACAGCTATAGAAGGTGTAAAATCATTTCTTTCAACTATTGGAGAATGGATAAATACAAATGTCATTCAACCAGTTATTGTTTTTTTTCAAGGTTTGTGGGCAGGTATTCAAGAAGTATGGGATGGAATAGTATTAGGCATTAAAATTTTTATAGGTTTAGTTGCTTCTATATTTGATGCAGCTTTACAAATAATTTTATTGCCATTTACATTTATTTGGGAAAACTGCAAAGAATATGTGTTTAACGCATTTGAATGGATTAAAGAAAAAATACAAAATGCAATTGATTGGATTAAATCTTTTGTGTTAGCAGGTTTTGAATTAATAAGTAAATATATTATAGATCCAATTATGGTAGCAAAAGATTGGATTGTAAGTGCATTCAAAGCAATAGGTGAATATATAAGTAAAAAAATCGAACAAATAAAAGGATTTGTTAAATCAGGATTTTTATTTGTAAAAAATAATATTATTACACCAATTGTAGATGCAAAAAATAAATTTGCTGCAGCTATCACAAGTTTGGTAGATGGTGCTAAAAATAAATTCAATACTTTTAAAGAAAATGTATCAAATACATTTAATAAAATTAAAACTGCTTTAACTAAACCGATAGAAAATGCTAGAGATGCTATAAAGGGAATGGTAGAGAAAATTAAAGGATTTTTTAACTTTAAAGTATCATTACCAAATATTAAATTACCTCATTTTTCAATCAAACCAAAGGGTTGGAAGATGGGAGATTTATTAGAAGGTTCTATTCCTAAACTAGGTATTGAATGGTATGCAAAAGGTGCAATTTTAAAGAAACCTACTATATTTGGTACAAATGGAAATAATGTAATGGTTGGTGGAGAAAAGGGAACAGAAGCAATAGCACCAATTAGCGAATTATTAAAGTATGTAAAATTGGGGGTAAATGAAAGTTTACGAGAAACATTATTTGATGCCTTAACTCATTTTACAAATACTAAAGTTCAAACAAGAAATACAACTGTATATGGAATCAATGAATTAACTCATTTATTACAAGTATATATGCCTGAAATTATTGATAATATGGGTAGAGATATAGTTCTTGATGGTAAAAAAGTTGGTCAAACAATAGCACCAGAAGTTAATAAACAATTAGGTGTAATTGCACTAGCAAATTCAAGAGGTCGCTAGGAAGGAGGATTAAATGAATAACGGAGTTAAATTTGGAGATAAACATTCTATTAATGATTGGGATTTATTGATGGTTAGTAAATCAATAGGAGATGCTGAACCAAAAATTATAGATGTAGATATTCCAGGAGCTAATAGTAAATTAGATTTGTCTGAATGGACAGGTGAAGTTTTATATAATAATCGAACTTTAATTTTTAATTTTGATATTTATGATAATCCTTCTAACTGGTGGAATTTGAAAAGGCAAATAACAAATTATCTTCATGGAAAAAAATTAAAAATAATTTTAGACCAAGATAATAGTTATTATTATTATGGTAGATGTAAGGTTACTGATTTTTCAAATGAAACAACAGTAGCACATATAACTATAGAATGTGATTGTGATCCATTTATATATAAAAATGAAATTACTACAAAAACAATCACTGGTACAGGTACATTAAATTTATCAAATGCTAAAAAACGAGTAATGCCTACAATAACATCAACTGAAAGTATGCAATTTACTTTTGAGGATAAAATTTTTACTATAAATGGAACTTTACAAAGTCCTGATATTATTTTAAAAGAAGGAGATAATATATTTGAAGTAACAAGTGGAGCGGGAACATTAACTGCAACGTATCAGGAGGGCGAATTATAATGTATAGAATAAATTATGATGACTTCCTATTACATGATTTAAATGTTCCTAGTGAGTATGGCTATTATTTATTAGAACCAGTGTTAAATGAAGAAGTAAACAAAGTGGCAGAATTAAATTTTGATATTAGTCCTACTCATCCTAGTTATGACAAATTGGAACATCTAGTTCCTAGCATTATTTTAAAGAAAAATAATAAAACTATATTTAAGGGTAGAATCATTAAAGAAAATCAAAATATGGATAAAACAAAGCAAGTAACATGTGAAAGCATACTTGCTTTTTTATTTGATAGTGTAGTAAGGCCTTATACATTTCAAGGAAGCCCTGCAGATTTACTAAAGTTTTTTGTTGATAATCATAATTCACAAGTAGATGTGGATAAACAATTTAAATTGGGGAAAACAACAGGTTCAAATTTAGATAACAATGAATATATCAATAGAAGTAATACAAATTATTCTAATACTTATGATGAAATACAAGATAAGATTTTAAATATTGGTGGTTATTTCTATGTTAGATATGAAGATGATGGGAACTATTTAGATTGGGTAGATGATTTTACTGGTGATGTAGGACAAATTATTTCATTACAAACAATTGAATTTGGAAATAATTTAAAAGATATTACAGTAGAAAATGATGCTTCTGATACATATTCAGTAGTAATTCCATTAGGAGCGGAAGTAGATAATGAAGATGGAACTAAATCAAGATTAACAATAGAAAGTGTAAATGATGGTTTAGATTATCTTATAAATGAAGCTGCTTTAAATAAATATGGATGGATAGTAGCACCAGTAGAAAAAACTACATGGAATGATGTAACATTACCTGAAAACCTAAAGACAAAAGGACAAAACTTATTAGATCAACAAGGTGTAAAGTTAAAAAGCACTTTAGAATTAAATGCAATTGATTTAAATGTAGTAGATGGAACTATAGATAGTTTTGAGATGTACCAATATATAAGAGCACAAAGTACACCTCATAGTATTAGTGCTATATATTTATTAACTAAAAAACAAACACCTTTAACAAAACCTGAAAACATGGTTATTACATTAGGTGAAACTAAAGATACTTTAACAGGTATTCAAATGGGTAATGACAAAATCATTAAAGAGGTTGGAATAATTGTTAAAGATTATGAAACAAACAAAGAATTAATAAATCAAGAAATAGATGAAATAAGACAAGAAGTTATTAACAATACTTCATTAATAGAACAAACAGATTCTCAAATTAGATTAGATGTAGCAGAAGAATATGTTAGTACTGGAACATTTAATGAATTTAGAGAAACTACTGAAACACAATTCACAATACAAGCAGATGGAATTGAAGCAAAATTTAGTGAAATGGTGTTAATGGTAGAAAATGTAGAAGGTGAAACACAAGCACAATTTAGAGAACTTGCTTCGTATATTAGAGGTTATCAAAATGAAGAAGGGCAACCAGTATTAGAATTAGGTTCTGTTACAAGTGATATTATTTTAAAACAAACAAATGATAGAATACAGTTTGTTCAAAGTGGTATAGAAGTTGCTTATGTATCAAACAATACTTTATATATAACTGATGGACATTTCTTAAATAGTTTAAGAGTTGGTGATTTTGCATTTTTACCTAGAGAAAATGGTTCACTAGATTTTAAGAAAGTTACATTTTAGGAGGTGAGTAAATGGCATTTGTAAACTTAACTAAAAAAAGTTGGGGTTCTAGTCCTGATATAGATATACAACCTGCTTATGAAATGAGAAGAAGCGGTGCAGATATGCAATATAGAGTTAGGGTAACAGTAGGAACGGTAACAGGCCAATCATATTTTGGTTTTCCTATCTATATGAAAACATATTTACAAAGTAGTTTAAAAGATACTCATACTTTAAAAAGTGCTAGTCCTAGTCAATGGAGTAATGAAATTGTATATACTACTGATTGGTTTACTATTTCAAATAAAACAAGCGGAACAACTTCATTAAGTTTAAATATATATAGTGGTAGTGGTTCAAGTAGAAATAGTACATATTCTTATTCTTTACCAATTGAACCTGCAGCAAGTGTTTTAGGTTCAATAAGTAGTTTTACATTTGGAAATGCTATTAATATTCCTATAACAAAATATAATAGTGGTTTTTATGATGTACTAACAATTTCAGTAGGTGGAACTACTATTAAAACTGTTAATGGTATAACTAATGGTTATGATGTTAGTTTTACTGCAACAGAATTAAATAATATATATGCTAAATTACCTAGTGCAACAAAGGGAACTGTAACATTTAAATTAACAACTAAAACAAGTTCAAGCGGTTCAACAGTAGGAACATCTACAAAGACTGCAACAGGAACAATACCTAGTAGTGTAAAACCTACAATATCAGGAATTACATTAGCAGAAGCAACAAGTGGTTTAGCAAGTAAATTTGGTGCTTATATTCAAAATAAAAGTAAAATAACTGGAACTGTTAATGCAAGTGCAGGAAGTGGTTCAAGTATAAGTGCTTATAAGACAACTATTAATGGAAGTTCTTATACATCAAAGACATTTACAACTGGTGTATTAAAAACAAGTGGCACAAATACAATAACTACAACAGTAACAGACAAAAGAGGTAGAAGTACAAGTTATTCTACAACATTTAGTGTATTAGCTTATTCTAAACCTTCTATAAGCACATTTAAGGTAGAAAGATGTAATGCAGATGGAACTTTAAATGATGAAGGAATTAATTTTAAAGTAACAGTTAAAAGTAATATAACTGCATTGAATAATAAGAATGATAGTTCTTATGTACTTCAATACAAATTATCAAGTGTAGATACATGGACAACCATAGGAAATACTTTAAGTGGGTATTCAGTAAATACTAATTTTGTTGTAACTAATATAGCTTTAAATATAGATAATGTTTATGATTTTAAATTAACAGTAAGTGATTATTTTGAACCAATACCAAAAAGTTATTCTGTTTCAGAAAGTTTTACATTGATGAACTGGGGATCAGATGGGCATAGTATGGCAGTTGGTGGAGTTGCATCAGAACCAGATACATTAGATGTAAAAATGGCAAAAACTTATTTAAGTATTAATTCATTTGTTGGTGGAGAAAGAAGAAATGATAATGAAAAGAATTTGTTCTTTCAAAGTACAGGAAATGGAGCATATAACCACAATTGTAAACTATATGGTGCAAATGGTGAATCTGCTACTTCTATTGGTATGTGGGATAGTGTAAATGCTCATTTGATTTATAGATATTTATGTAGTTTAGAAGAATTTCATTTTTCTACTGATATGAAAATATTACAGGGTGGAAAACCAATATTAATAGAAGCATTATTTAATAATGGTGAGAATAGCGGAAACTTTAGATTAAATAATGGTTTTTGTATTCAATGGGGAAAAGTAAGTGTAACACCTACAACTGCAGATACAACATATAATATGGCAGTTAAATTTCCTACTGCATTTTCAACTAAACCAAATGTATTTATAATAGGCCAAAGTTCTGCACCTCAAAATTTTAGTTATGCAATAGGACAAGGTGGAACAGATGTTGATGCCTTTGATATTTATTTAAATAGAACAACTGCTACTGCTACTTCATTTCATTGGGTAGCAATAGGTAAAGTGTAGGAGGTGTATATATGGATGAAGAAATTATAATTCCAGAAGAAGAAACATTTGATTATAAAAAATTAAGATATATCTTAAATAAAGATGGTTATCTTTGTCATTGTTCAATTGGTGGTTTTATCTTATGCGATTTAGGAGAATGTACTGAATATAATGGTGAAATTCCTGATGGATATGAAACACTAGAACAATGGTATGATACACAAATAAATGAAAAGAAATTGAATGCTTGGAAAGTAGTAGATGGTAATTTTATTTTTGATGAAAACAAATATAAGGACTTACAAGCAATTTGGAAAATTGAAGAAGAAGAAAATGCACTTGCTACTCATAAATATGTTAAAGATAAATTAAAAGTATCAAGTAGTGTAATAACAGATGAAATTGCAAGTGGAAAAACAGGATCATCTTTATTAGTTCTATATGATGCAGGTAATTATGAAATACCTGAATTAAAAATAGAAAGTGTAGCAGCTCAAAGTGTAAATGTAATTTCATCAAATAAAAATATATTAGGTATTGATGCAATAAGTGAAACTATTAATGGTTTAGAAATCACTATAAATAAAGATGGAACAATTAAATTAAATGGAACATCAACTGATTCAATAGAATTTGATTTAAATGGTTCTACTACAAATACTGAAATGAAGTATTTAATAAAAGAAAATATGAATTATGCAATGAGTGGACTAACTGAAAATGTTAGTCTTTCTTTGTATTCTTTTGATGGAACTGATAGAGCATTAGTATATAGTGATTCAAATAGTATTTTTAATCTATCTAACTCAAATAACATAACTCAAACAACATTAAATATTCCTAGTGGAATTACATTTGAAGATGTTGTTATAAGTCCTCAAATAGAATTAGATAATGCTACAAGTTTCATAAAACATGAAGAAACAAAATCATTTGCAATATTAAATGATAATGAATGCTATATTGATGGTTTAATGTCTTATGAAGATAAAACTATTATTATGATTGATGCAGATGTAACAAGTAGTATCAAATATTATAGACATCAATATTTAAATGAAAAATTTGCAGAAATAGAAGTAAATGAAAAAGAAGTTAAATCAACAGTTTTAGAAATGAATGAAACAATAGATCAACAAAATACTAAAATATCTCAAATATCACAAACTGTTAGTGAAATTAAGAGTGAAATAAGTGATATAGCAGATATAACAATTTCTGCAGATGGCTATGGAAGTGTTTATTTAGAAAAGATAAATGAAAGTGAACCAATATATATAAAGATATATCCTAGTGAAAATGAAGATATTAGTTTTCTATATCCTAGAGATAATTTATATCCTAGTGATGATTTAATTCTAAAAGGTAGAACATTAAGATTTGAAAATGATGAATACATAGTAGATTATGAACTACCTAATGATTTACTTTATTATGATGAAAATATTTATGATGAGTTCATTTTAGATTATGACAATCAAAAATGTGAAGTTAATAAAAGAGTTGGTTGTAATGAAGATGGTTCTAAATACATATTAGATGTACCAAAAACAATAAGTTATGAATATCCTACAATACCTTTAACAACAGGTGATTATACTGTAACAATGCTAAATTATGATAATGCTTATATGTTTATTAGAATGATGTGTGAGAACATCTATACTACTCAATTTGCAACTAAAGTAGAACTAAATTCTTCTATTAGTCAAACAAAAGATAGTATAACTTCACAAGTTTCAAAAGAATATGCTACTAAAAATGAATTAGTAAGTACTCAATCAAGTATCAAACAAACAACTAATAGCATTAATTTAGAAGTATCTAAAAAGGTAAATAATACTGATTATACTTCTGCAAATATCTTAATGAAGATTAATAATGATACAAGTTCAACTGTTATTAAGGCAGATAAAGTAGACATTGAAGGTATTGCAACATTTACAAATAACAAACTAGCAAAAGCAGGTTCAACAACCATAAATGGTTCTAATATCACAACAGGAACATTAAGTGCTAATAGAATTAATGGAGGTTCAATAACTGCTTCTACAATTAATTTAGGAAGTGGAAAATTTAAAGTAACTACTGCAGGAGCATTAACCTCTACAAGTGGAACAATTGGTGGATGGACTATTGACGGATCAAGTGGAATTAAATCTGGAAGTTCATCATTATTAGCAAATGGAAACCTTAACTTATTCCCTTCTGCAGGTGGAAGATACAATATAAACAATGGTGTAAGGTTAAATGCTACAAGTGGTGTAGTTATATCTTCTAATGGTGGAGTAACTTCAAACTTTCCAAGTGCTAACCTAGATATTAAGGCATGTAGTGGAGCAACTGCATATATAGGTTGTATGGCAAATGCAGATGGAACAAGTGAAAAGAGTGGTGTTAGTTGTACTAATGGAATATTGAAATTTACTTCTGATGGTTATTGTACTTATAATGGTACAACTGTTTTTGGAAGTTCTTCTAAAGCAACTAAAGAAAATATAGTTGATTTAAAGGATGAACAAAAAGAAGAAGTATATGAGTTGATTAAAACTATTCCAACTAAACAATATGACTATAAAAAACAATATGGAAAACCATTTAATTATGGTTTCATCATTGAAGATATTGAAGATACTAAACTAAAAGATTTATTGCATATTACACAAGCAGAAAACAATGAAGATATAAAAATGTATTCAACAGAAGATTTAGCAAGATTAGAATTAATCACTATTCAAATGCTAATGAACAAAATAGAAAAACTTGAAGCAAGAATAGAAAGTTTAGAAAGAGAGGTAGATAAATAATGACTTATGTTAAAACAAATTGGGAAAATGGAAAAACACCAATTAATGCAACTAATCTTAATAAGATAGAAGAAGGAATAGCAAATGCAGTAGCAACAGATAGTGAAGCAAGAATATCAAATGTAGTAAGTAGAAATTTATTTAATAAAAATACAAATACATCTATTGAATATAGTGTTTATCCTTCTGTATTAAATAATGGTATAAGAGTAATCACAAAATTGGTAGCACAAAATTGTTATCTTGTTTATAAATTAAGTAATGAATTGTTAGGTAAAACTATAACACTATCAAGTAATATTATTGCTAGTTCATCTAATCAAGGAATGGCAAGAATATATTTTGGAAATAGTTCAAACTATGCAGTAACAAATCTTGTAAATTTGGAAACAAGTGGAAGTGTAACTGCTACTCTCCCTTCTTCTTTTACTGATGATACTGATGGCATATATTTATTACTTTATGGAAATAGAAATGGAAGTGGGTATAGTGTAGGGGATTATGTTGACTATACTAATTTGCAAATAGAAGAAGGTTTGACACCTAGTAATTTTGTTCCATATTTGAACCTAGAAGAAGCAATGCAAAACTCAAAAATACAAAAAATAAGTGTTAATGAAATACTTACAATGAAAGAAGGTTTTACTCTTTTAAATAGTGATTATATTTACAAAGACAGAAATAGATATTTTGGAGATATAGTTATACAAAAAAATACTGGTAGTTTTAGTTCTACTCAAGATGAGGTTGCAACTATGATAAAAAAAACAATGCATGCAAATAATACAGGTTGTTTTATATCAAATAGTGAATGGTCTACTACTAATGTGGCTTATGCTTATATAGCACCTACAAAAATAATTGTTTGTGACCATAATAATAATGGTTGTAAATGTGCAAAAATACATTTAGATATTGTAGTAAATGAATAGAAAGGAGAATAAAATGTGGATAACAAAGAATTGATAGATTTAGGTGAAGTTATTGCTAGTTTAAAATCTGCACATAAAAGAATTGATGAACTGCAATTAGTAACAAAAGCATTTTATGATCTTGCTAGTGATGTAAAAGTTATGGTTAATGAAATGACTAACATGAAAAAAGATATATCAGATATTAAGTCTAATATAGATGAGTATCACAAAGTAGAACCTAATAAATTAATATTCAATATCAAAAATACAATAATAACAGGAATTGCAGCAGCAATAGTTGGTGCAGTAATAACATTAATTTTAAAGTAAGGAGTTAAGAATATGAACGAAAAATTAATATTGGCAGGAGGACTAATAGTTATATTAGTCCTTTTAATCGTGATTTTAAAACTTTGTAGCAACTTTAGGAACAAAGTATATCAATTATTCCTTAAAGCAGAAAAAGATGTTAAAAAGGGTGAAAAAATGAATTATGTGGTGGACCAAATATATCAACTTATTCCAACACCATTTAATTTGTTTGTAAATGAAACTGCTTTAAGATGGTTGCTACAAAAAATGTTTAATGTTGTTAAAGATTTTTTAAATGATGGAAAAATAAATAAAAATAATGAGGAGGAATAATTTATGGCAAAGATTTATGATTATGTAGTAAGTAATCCTAAAATTACATCAAATTATGGTTATAGAATACATCCAATTGATAAAGTAAAAAAATTTCATTATGGAATAGATATAGTTTCTAAAACTGGAAGTTTAAATTTATTAGCAGTAGAAGATGGTTATGTTCAATTGGTTAGAACAGGACAAGATAAGGCCAAAACAGGTTATGGTAATTATATATGGGTTAGATACCCTAGATTAGGTATTGCTTTAATGTATGCTCATTGCAAGAGTATTAAGTTAAAGAAAGGTGATAAGGTTAAAAAGGGAACTGTAATTGCAATTATGGGAACTACTGGTGCTTCTACTGGTGTACATTTACATCTTGGAATGCAACCAATAGGAAAAAGTAATTGGATGAATCCTTATACATATAACTATGTATTACCATCTACAAAATATAATTTAACTAGAATATTAAAGTTTGGATTAAAAGGTAGTGATGTTACTAAACTTCAAACTGAACTAAAAAAGAAAGGTTATGATCTAGGCAAGTTTGGTAAAAATAAAGATGGTATTGATGGAGATTTTGGTAATACAACAAAAGAAGCAGTAAAGAAATATCAAAAAGCATCTAATATAAAAATAGATGGTGTAGTAGGAAGAGATACTGCACATAAATTAGGATGGCTTTATCAAGGAAAATAAGAGAGAACTTAATGTTCTCTCTCTTTTTTTATGCCTGAAAAGTGTAAAATTACTATAAAATGGAAAAAAATGGTAAAATAGTATTGACTTATATGGTAAAATATGGTAATATATA
>JAZRRD010000045.1:0-4359 GCA_045650425.1 Bacilli bacterium
GATACAGAATTTAAATGGCCTAATATAAATGATAAACCAATTATTGAAACAGGAAGATGTTTAGCCTTAAAAGAGCAAATAGCAATATTAGTTGATGGAACTGTCGTACCTTGTTGTTTAGACAATAATGGAGATATTCCACTGGGTAATATATTTAATTCTTCATTAGATGAAATATTAAATGATTCAAAGAGTAAAATTATAGCAAATAATTTTAAAAACAATATTATTACATGTCAGCTATGTAAAACTTGTGGTTTTTTAAAAAGATTGGAAGAAAAGAGAGCTTTACATTAATTTTTCGTTTATATTTTAAAATACTAATATTTAGAGTATAATAAAAATATAATAAGGAGATGATTTAATGGAAACTTTAAGAATTGTGCAATATGGATGCGGCAAAATGAGTAAATATACAATGAGATATGTATACGAAAAGGGTGGAATTATCGTTGGTGCTTTTGATATTAATCCTGATGTTATAGGAAAAGATATCGGTATTATTATGGAAAGCGAAGCTAAAGGCGTATTAATTAATGATGTTAAAGAAGCAAAAGAAATATTACAAGAATTAAAACCAGATGCATGTATAATTACTACAATGAGTTTGTTAAGTGATATTAAAGATGCTTGTCTTTTGTGTGCAGAGCTAGGAATAAATGCAATTACAACATGTGAAGAAGCATTCTTTCCTTGGAATTCTAACCCTAATTTAACAGCAGAAATAGACGAGCTTGCTAAGAAAAATAATTGTACTATCACAGGTAGTGGATATCAAGATATATTTTGGGGACAATTAGTAACTTCGATATGTGGTGCTACTCAAAGTATTAAGAAAATAGTTGGAGAATCTTGGTATAATGTTGAAGATTATGGTATTGCTTTAGCTGAGGCTCATGGAGCTGGACTTACTCTAAAAGAATTTGACGAAAAAATTGCTAGTGTAGACAGAATGAGTGAAGAAGAGAGAAATAAATTAATCCAAGACGGGATTTACTCTCCTAGTTATATGTGGAATGTAAATGGTTGGTTATGCGAAAAGTTAGGATTTAAAGTAAAATCTCAAACTCAAAAATGCGTTCCTGAAATTTGCATGCAAGATATAGAATCAAGCACTTTAGGAATGACTATAAAAGCTGGAGATGCTACCGGAATGAGCGCTGTAGTAACTACTGAAACCGAAGAAGGAATCATTTTTGAAACAAAATGTGTTGGAAAAGTGTATGCGCCAGATGAATTTGATATAAATGAATGGACAGTAGAAGGTGAGCCAAATACAACAGTAACCGTGCAAAGACCAGCTACAGTTGAACTTACGTGTGCGAGCATTGTAAATCGTATCCCGGATTTAATTAAATCAAGGCCTGGTTTTATTCCTACATCTTCAATGGATGATTTAAAATACAAAAGTAAGATAGAAAATAAACTGACTATTTTTGAATAGTCTTTTTTTGATGTAATATTGTTAAATTTTGTAAATACATAAAGGTCAATTGAAATTATAAATAAAAATTGTTAAAATAATTTTAGTACAATAGGTTAAAATATAATTAAGGAATGGTATTAATATGAAAAAAATAATCGAAATAACTTTAGATGATGAAAAAGACTTATTTGATAAATATAATAGAAATTTAGCTTCAAGAGAGCTGATTGATTATTTAATATCAAAAACTCCTTATTTTAATATGAATGACTCACTTAAAATTGTAATTACAAATAATTTGAATATAGAAGTTGAAGATCCATTAAGTGTTATTAAGGAATCTTTAAGAATTGAATATGAAGAATTAAAGGACGATTATAATAAAAATAATTTGATTCAATTAGGGTATTTATTATTAGGAATCTTTGTTTTATTTATCTCTACATTAATAAGTGATAAGGTGTTCAGCGAAATTGTATTAATAGCTGGATGGCTATTTATATGGACTATGATGGAATTAGAAATTTTTGCAGATAATACGATCAGAAAAAGAAGAAGAGTAATAAAAAAATTATTATCTAGTGAAATCATTGAAAAAAAATAGAGGTGATAGAATGTTTTATAACAAAACTGAGTTGAAGATAAACAATGAACTAAAAACTAGTAGCAAAGGTTTGTCGTCAAAAGAAGCAAATGAGCGTATTCAAAAATATGGCAAAAACATAATTCCTAAAAAGAAGAGAGAAAGCTTTTTTTTAATATTTTTTAAAGAATTTAAAGATCCGATTGTTATACTTTTATTATTTGCAATTTTAGCGTCAATAATAGCTGGAGAAATTATTGATGCAATTGCAATCTTACTTATTGTTTTAATTGATGCTGCAATGGGAACATTTCAAGAAAATAAAGCTAATAATACAGCAGCCGCACTAGAAAAATTGGTAAGTGTAAAAACAAAAGTCATACGCGATAATAAAATTATTAATATAGATGCATCACAAGTTACTATTGGAGATTATGTTATTTTAGAATCTGGTGATAAAATAAGCGCTGATTTAAGAATTGTTGAATCACATAATTTGACTATTGATGAATCTATTTTAACTGGTGAAAGTATACAAATTCCAAAGAATAATAACATTATTTTAAAAGAAAAAATTAGTTTAAGTGAACAATCAAATATGGCTTTTGCTGGAACTACAGTTGTTAGTGGAAGAGCTAAAGCTATAGTTGTAAATATTGGAATGAATACCGAAATTGGAAAAATAGCAGATAGTATAAATAATACTGAAGAAACCAAATCTCCTTTAACAATACGAGTTGAAAAACTATCTAAACAAATCAGTACTTTAGTTTTAATCGTGGCCGCTATCATAACCATTTTATTAATTATTAAAAGTGTGCCATACAACGAAATATTTTTATCTGTTATTGCTTTAGCAGTTTCCGCTATGCCGGAAGGTTTACCTTTGGCTTTAACAATGGCACTAACTATTGCCTCTAATAAAATGTCAAAGAAAAATGTTATTGTCAAAAAACTTAATTCTGCAGAATCATTAGGAAGTTGTACAGTTATAGCTAGTGACAAAACTGGAACTTTAACTGTTAATGAGCAGACTGCAAAAAAAATTTTACTTCCCAATAATGATGAATATAATATTTCAGGAACGGGCTTTTCCTTAGACGGAGAAGTGTTAGGATATGATTTGAATCGCGCTAAAGAGATCGCTTTTTTAGGAGCAATTAATAATGAGGCGATAGTTAATGAAGATAAAAAAATTGGAGATTCAATAGATATAGCTTTTCTTATCTTAGGAAAAAAATTAGGTGTAAATACTCATAATACAAGAGTATTAGAAATAATCCCTTATGAATCAGAAAATAAGTTTTCAGCAGTTTTTTACGAAAAAAATAATGAAGTTCGTTGTACTGTTAAAGGTTCTTTGGAAGTAGTTAAAAAGTTTTGCAAAAAGATTAATTTAGTTAATGAAAAAATTAATTCAAATTTATTAGAAAATCAAAACGAATCTTTAGCAAGCGAAGGTTATAGAGTGATTGCGGTTGCAGATGGAAAAATAAAAAAACAAAACAATTATAAGATTGATGATATTAAAAATTTAACATTTATGGGAATGGTAGGTTTTATTGATCCAATTCGTAAAGAAGCTTTAAAAGCAATTCAAAACTGCAATAAGGCTGGAATTAAAGTGTTAATGATCACTGGTGATCATCCGCTAACCGCTCTATCTATTGCTAAAGAATTAAAATTGGCTTGTGGTATCGAAGATATTGCAATAAGTGATGATATAGATAAATATTATAATAAAGGTCAGGAATATTTTGATACTTTCATTACCAATAAAACAGTATTTGCAAGAGTTACACCAATACAAAAATTAAGAATTGTAGAATCATTAAAACGCCAAGGAGAATTTGTTGCCGTTACCGGTGATGGAGTAAATGATGCACCTGCTTTAAAAGTTGCTAATATTGGAGTGGCTATGGGAAGTGGTACTGATATTGCCAGGGAAACTGCAGATATGATAATTATTGATGACAATTTTAAATCTATTGTATCTGGCATTAAAGAAGGTAGAGTTGCTTATGCTAATATTAGAAAAATTATTTACTTCTTAATATCTTGTGGACTTGCTGAAGTATTATTCTTTTGTCTATCAATTTTATTTGATTTACCTATGCCACTTGTAGCAATTCAGCTATTATGGCTTAATGTAGTAACTGATGGTATCCAAGATTTGGCATTATCATTTGAAAAAGCTGAAGATGGTATAATGAAAGAAAAACCAAGAAATCCTAAAGAACCATTATTTGATAAAAATTTATTTCAAGAAATTATTTTCTCTGGTCTTGTTATTGGATGTTTAGTATTTGCAGTATGGTATTTTTTAATTAATGGTTTAAATATGGAAGTT
>JAZRRD010000046.1:0-11897 GCA_045650425.1 Bacilli bacterium
AGTCAATTTATGAATTAATATTTTAATATTTCCAATTTTATTTTTCTTTAAAATAGAAATAATCTTTTCGATATCATCAATATTAGTTCTTTCTAAATGAATAGTTCTTAAATATTTATTGATTTTACAAAATGTTATAAAATCTTCTAAATCTTTTTCTGACAAAGGTAATTTTATTTTGACAGAAATCTTATAAAATATTTTACTAAACTGAGTTAAATTATTTTCTTCCATAAATTGACTAGTAAACAAAATTTCATTTCTAGATGTAACTTCAATATTATGTTTATCTAAGAGTTCAATCATAAAAGTAGGAACGTTGTAACAATTTACCTGTTTTACATAATTACTTTTTATTAGAGCTTCACATATATAATAAGGTAAACTTGTTTCTTCGAATAAATATAATGCTTTTATGTAATGATTTTTTTTGAATAAATTAAATAATAACTCAAACATATCATTTTTTTGGAATGAAATAATATGAATATTATATTGTTCACAAATTTCTTTTAAAAAAGCTGCTACAATTTTTTGATTTTTTTGAATATAATCTTCACTAAAAACTAATTCATTATCAGAAATTATATTAGTGTTTAAGATTTTTTTTTGCATAGCATTAGTGTTCCTCTTATAAGAGAAAGCTAGATAATTCTTTTTTATGGAAATTAATATTTTCTTCATATGAAACACCTACTATAAGACAGTATACCATAAACTTTACATTTTTGAGTATAAATTATAAAAAATAGTTTGATTTTTGTATTTTTATGTTATAATTAAAGCATAATAGAGATAGGAAAGAGAGAGGTTATTATGAAAAAGAGTTTATTGGTACTAGTAGCATTATTTACAATGATTTTAATTCCTTGGGAAGTTCAGGCAGACGATATTAATGTTTTAGTTAATACTGGCGATTATAAGTGTAAAACTGAAACAAATGTTGTGCAAAAAGAGAAAATTACCACTTGCCAAATTGCAGTTCAAAACACAACTGCTCAAGAATTTAAAGGTGGGACTGTAACTTTAACATTCGAGCCAAAAGAAAGCTCTACAAAATGGGAATTTACAGTTAAAAATGCCTTCGAAGATTCAAAAGCAAAAACTGAAAAAAGTGTAACTTTAAATATTGAACCTATTGCAGCAAAGGATACAGTGGTTGTTGGTGAAGTAAAATGGATAGCAGATCAATCTTTATCAGCAGCTGATTGTGGAGGAAATGTTGTACCTACATTTAAAGGTTCTGATACAACTGGTGGTAATACTGGAGAAGGTGATGTTGTTGATTCTGGATATGCAATTCCTTATGTTGCTTTAGCTCTTGGAGCTGTTGGAGTTGTAACAGTTTTAGCTACTTCTAAGAAAAAAACTAAAATGTATAAAATTTAAGCCTTTATTTAAGGCTTTTTTTATGTTATTATACTGGCAGGAAGTGAAATTATGAGAAATTTTTCAGAACAAGAATTAGTAAGAAGAGAAAAAGTTGAAGAAATAAGAAAAGTTTGCAATCCATATCCTGAACGTTATGACGTAACCCATTCTTTAAAAGAAGCTGGGCTTCTAGAAGATGAAACTAACAATGTAAGTGTTGCAGGTAGAATTGTTTTTATGCGTAAAATGGGTAAATTAAGCTTTGTAAAACTAAGAGATATTGAAGCTGATTTACAAGTTTCTATTAAAATAGATTTAATTGGTGAAGAAAAATATGAATTCTTTAAAAATTTAATAGATTTAGGAGATTTTATCGGTGTTAAAGGTGAGATGTTTACAACTCATACTGGAGAAAAAACATTAAGAGCAAATGAATTATCTTTTTTAGGTAAAGCATTAAAACCGCTACCAGATAAATTCCATGGATTAACAGATCCTGAATTATGTTATCGTCATCGTTATGTGGATATGATTATGAATGAAGATACAAGAAAAAGATTCTTAACAAGAATTACTTTTGTAAGAGAATTACGACGTTATCTAGATGATTTAGGTTATTATGAAGTTGAAACTCCAGTATTAAATAATAAACCATCAGGAGCAGTGGCAAGACCATTTGTTGCTCATCATAATGCTTTAGACTTAGATGTTTATTTAAGAATAGCTCCAGAAACTTATATGAAAAGAAGTGTAGTAGCAGGTATCCCAAAAGTTTATGAAATAGCTCGTTGTTTTAGAAATGAAGGGATGGATGCTACACATTTACAAGATTTTACAATGATTGAAGCATATCAAGCATATTATAATTATGAAGATAATATGAAGTTAATTCAAAATATGTTACAAACAATAATCTTAAAACTATATGGAACACTAAATATTCAAGTGGGAGATAAGATGGTAGATTTATCTGGAGAATGGCCAAAAGTTTCATTTAGAGAATTAATTATTAAACACGCTAACATTGATATAAATGAATACAATACTAAAGAAAAATTATTACAAAAAATCTTAGATGAAAAAATAGAACTTGAAAGCGAAACACCTATTGAAAATTTAGGGTTCGGTAATTTAGTAGATTATTTATATAAAAAAGTGGCTCGTCCTCATATGTTAGGACCAGTTTACTTAACTGAACATCCAACAAGTTTATCACCACTTGCTCGTGCTAATGATGATAGACCCGAAATTACTGATCGTTTCCAATTGGTTATCAATGGGGCAGAAATAGTAAACGGTTTCTCTGAACTTGTAGATCCACAAGAACAAGAAAAGCGTTTGCTAGAACAAGCTGAAATGAAAGCTAATGGAGATGAAGAAGCAATGGATATGGATTATGACTATATTGGTGCTATGGAATATGGAATGCCTCCGATTTCTGGTTGGGGAATGGGAATTGACAGATTAATTCAATTACTAACAAATAGTGATAACATTAAAGATGTTGTAATGTATCCATTAATGAGACCTAGTGAAGAAAAATAGGACTTTTGTGAAATAAAAAGACACAAAAGTCTTTTTTTTGCAAATTTATGGTGTTATACTAATTTACAGGAGGTAGGAAATGAAAAAGTTTTTTGAAAAACATAGTTTAGGAAAATCATTAGGAATTTTATTTTTGCTATCATTAATATTAACTTGGATTATTCCAACAGGAGCATTTAATGGTAGTGAATACGTTGACACTGAGTTAGTAAGACTTGGATTAAGTGATGTTGGAAATTTAGTTTATTATATGTTGTCTTTCAGCGCTGATAAAATTTTATTTTTATTAACACTAGGTGCCTTTTATGGTGTTTTAAGTAAAATCACTGCATATAAAAATTTGGTTTCAACTATCGCTAAAAAATTAAAAGGTAAAGAAGTATTATTTTCTGTATTAGTTTCTGTATTTATTGCTGTCTTAACTTCTTTAAGTACATCAACTTTTGCAGTACTAGTATTTGTGCCATTTATAATTAATATTTTATTAAAATTAAAACTAGATAAAATGACAGCGTTTGTTGTAACATTTGGTTCAATGTTAGTAGGAACTATCGGAGCAACATTAGGAACAGATGGATTATTTAGATTTAATTACTACATTATGCAACAATCATCATTTGACTTTATTAAATTAGATGTAGCATATAGAATATTAATTTTAGTAGTAGCATTATTATTATTTAATTTCTTTACTATTGTTCATGTAAAGAAAGTATTAAAAGAAAACATTGATGAATCCCAAGAAGATTTATTTGTGTTAGAAAACTCTAAAGAAAAATCAAGTATATTACCGATGATAATTGTTTTAGCCATCCTAGCTGTTCTGGTAATTTTAGGAGTTATTAATTGGTATGGATATTTTGGAATTGATATCTTTGATAAATTCCATGTATGGTTAACAGAATTAACTGTTGGCAAAGATTTTACTTTAATTTATTATATCTTAGGTAATTCTCTAGCGCCATTTGGTAATCAAACTGAAACATATCCGACATGGAATATCTATACATTAATTTCGTTATTAATAATTATTACAATTATTTTAGTAATTGTATATAGATTTAATTTCAGTAAACTATATGATGCTGTTGCTGATGGGCTTAAAAAAATGAGCAAAGTAGCTTTAGTAGTTTTACTAGCTAACTCTGTTTATGTAGTATTTAATTTTTCTTCAATGATGCCAACTATTGCAAGTAAATTAATGCCACTTGAGGGTAAACCTGATATTAACATTGATTACAAAGGTAGTGGAATGGCTTTCTTTAATCTAGATACTGATGAAGATTTAAAAGCTGACAGTAATTTAATTAATCAAGATACTAATAAAGATGGTAAATGTGATTTAAATTGCGATACTGATGGTGATGGTTATCCAGATGAATATTTAGATTTTGACGGTAATGGTGAAATTGGAGACAGCGATGCTGAATTATTAGATACATTTAAAAATACATCAACATTAAACTATGATACTAACCAAGATGGATATGCTGATGTAAACGTTGATACTGATTATAATGTTGGCTCAAATATTTTAATTGCATTTTTATCATCAATATTCCATACTGATTTGATGTATACAGGCTATACTTTATCTGGATATATGATAACAGGATTTAGTGCATATATGAGTGTAATATTCCTAATTTTCCTAACTATGTATGGTTTTGTATCATTCTTAGTACCAACTAGTATATTATTAGTTGTAGGACTTACTTATACAAATGTTGAATACAAAGATTGGTTGAAGTATATTTGGAAATTTGCGGTTGGAATGCTATTGTGTTTAATTTGCGTATATATTTTAATGTTAGTTTTATAAAAGAGCAAATAGCTCTTTTTTTATTTAATAAAATAAAAAAAGATGTTAAAATGATAAAGTAAAGGATAAGATAAGTATGAAGAAAAACACAAATGTAATATTAGCGATAACAATTGGAGTATTATGTATGTTTGGTGTAATTTCATCAAGTACGTATTCTTTATGGCAAGTAACAAAAACTCAAAAGAATGCAAATATAATAAATTCAGCTTGCTTAGATATCACAATGCAAAATGAAACTGGTACTTATGAGCTTAATAATGCCTGGCCAATTACTGATGATGAAGGAGAAAAGTTAGTTGGATATAACTTTGAAATAAAAAATAATTGTGATACGCCAGTAAATTATATGGTAGGTTTAAATTCTTTAGGAACAACTGAATCCAAAATATTTAATAATACAAGTATTAAAGTAAAACTAGATGAAGAAAATGCTCAAATTTATGGTGATTTAAATGTAATAGAGAATCCAGAGGTTTTATCGAGTCGGTTAATTAGCAGACAAACTATAGCTGGTAATGCAACAAATTCTCATAATATAAAAGTATGGGTTAGTGAGGATGCTCCGGTTTCAGAACAAAGTAAAGAATTTGAAGGTCAAGTTTTTGTGACTGCTGGTCAAGGAATTTTATCATATGATGAATGTTTTACTGTTTCTAGTGATGGAACTTTAAATGACTATAATACCGCTTGTGGAACTTCAATTAAAATTCCAGCAGTCATTAAAGGGATAGAAATCAAAAAAATTAATATGTCACGTTTTGATGGTGTTATTAATGTTTTAGATTTAAGTGAGTTAAAAAATATTGAAACTATTGAAGCCTTTTCTTTTGAAGATATTGGTTTACAAAAAGTTATTTTGCCAGAAAATGGTAAGTTAACCAATATAAAAGAGTACGCTTTCTACCAAAATAATATTAATAGTATAAATATTTCTAATACAATAACCAACATAGGAAGAAGTGCTTTTGGTTATAATGATTTAACTGAAATAACAATACCAAGTTCAGTTGAAAATATTGAAAGTTCTGCATTTGCAGAAAATAAAATATCGCGACTAGTTTTTGAAGATACCGCAGAAAATCCATCTAAAATAACCGAAATAAAATGTGGAACATTTGATGGGAATAATATTTCTGGAGTATTAATTCTGCCTAAATCTTTGCAAATTATTGATATAGAAGCCTTTGATGATAATAATATAGAAAAATTAGAAATACCTGATTCTGTTACAGAAATAAAAAATAGTGCTTTCAATAGTAATAATATAAAAACATTAAAATTACCGAAAAATTTAAAAAGTATAGAAATAAATGCATTTAGAAGTAATGAAATAGAAGAATTATTTATACCTGCTAGTACGCAAGTTTTAGGAACCTCAGCTTTTGAAGACAACAACATAACTTCCGTCATAATCGAAGATACTCTTGAAAAACCTAGTCAGTTAAAAACAATTAGTGGACAAGTTTTTGAATGGAATAATTTAACGGGTACATTTGTAATACCAAAATCAGTAACTTCTATTGGTTCGTCAGTATTTGCAGGAAATGGTAAACTAAAGGAAATAATTATAAAAAGAACAGAGGAAGATGCTTTAGCAAATGTTACTTTTGCAAGTAATTGGACCAATAATGGAACTAATATCCTAGTAACAGTAACTTACAATCCTAATTAAACTGAATAAACTCTTGAAAAAAGTAAAAACTAGTGATATATTATTCTCATAAAGTGATGCGAAAAGACTAGTAGTTATTACAGATTTCATAGAGACTTAGTGGCTGGTGAAAACTAAGAATTAATAATAATGAATCTACTTTTCAAACGAGTTAATAAACTCCGGGTAATTTCGTTAAAAATAATTAAGATAAAAATAGGATGGCACCGCATATTTTGCTCCTTGCAAAATATGTGGTTTTTATTTTAGAAAGGGAAAAATTATGATAGATATTAAATTAATAAGAGAACAAAAAGAATTAGTTGTTGAAAATCTAAAGAAGAAATTTCAAGAAGAAAAAATTACAATGTTAGATGAAATTTTAGAGTTAGATGAAAAAACAAGAAAGTTGCAATTAAGAGGAGATGAACTACGTAGCGCCAGGAATAAAATTAGTGATGAAATAGGTTTGTTATTTAGAAATAAACAAGTTGAAGAAGCTAATCAAAAAAAAGCTGAAGTTGTTAATATAAATGAAGAGTTATTAAAAATTGAATCTGAAGAAGAAAAATTAAGAGTTTCATTAAAAGAAAAAATGATGAAAATTCCAAACATCATAGATGCTTCTGTACCTGTAGGTAAAGATGATTCAGAAAATGTAGAAATAGAAAAATTTGGAGAACCAGAAGTACCTTCATATGAAATACCTTATCACGCAGATATTTGTGAAAAACTTTCAGGTTTGGATAAAGAAAGTGCTGGAAGAGTTAGTGGTAATGGTTTTTATTATCTAACAGGAAATATTGCTAGACTGCATTCAGCAATGCTATCTTATGCTAGAGATTTTATGATCAATAAAGGATTCACGTATTGTATTCCGCCATTTATGATTAGAGGAGATGTTGTAAATGGGGTTATGTCATTCGAGGAAATGGATGCAATGATGTATAAAATTGAAGGTGAAGATTTATTCTTGATTGGTACTAGTGAACATTCAATGATTGGAAGATATAAAGGGCAAATAGTAAAAGAAGAGAATTTACCAATTACTCTAACAAGCTATTCTCCATGTTTTAGAAAAGAAGTTGGTGCACATGGCTTAGAAGAAAGAGGTATTTATCGTGTTCATCAATTTGAAAAACAAGAGATGGTAGTTTTGTGCAAACCTGAAGAAGCTATGGAATGGTATAATAAAATGTGGCAATATACTGTAGAATTTTTCCGTAGTTTAGACATTCCGGTAAGAACGTTAGAATGTTGCTCTGGAGATTTAGCTGATTTAAAAGTAAAATCATGTGATATAGAAGCATGGAGTCCAAGGCAACAAAAGTATTTTGAAGTTGGATCTTGCTCAACGCTTGGAGATGCTCAAGCTAGACGCTTAGGAATTCGTGCTAAGAGTGATAAAGGAAATTATTATGTATCTACTTTAAATAATACTGTGCTTGCAACTCCAAGAGGATTAATAGCATTTTTAGAAAATAATTATCAAGAAGATGGAACTATAAAAATTCCAGAAGCATTACGACCATACATGGGCGGATTAGAAGTTATAAAATAAGGAGAAATCTCAACAAATTATTGTGTTTGAAAATATTTGTGAAGCGGCATTACAAATTATTGATACACAACGAGAATTGTTATCTAAGGTAGAAACTTACGTTCAAGACGCTTTAAATCAAAGATTGAATGAAAAAGAAATGCAAATAAGAGATGCTTTAGTTGAAGTAGTAAATAATTCAAGAAAATAACTGTGATGTGTAGATCACAGTTGTTTTTCTTTACGAAGAATGTAAAGAAAAGAGTTATTTTTACATAAAAGATCTAATTATGATATAATAAAATAAGAATAGGAGTGTATATACATGGGATTGATTAAAGCAGCTTTAAGTTCAGTATCATCTGGATTTGGAGATCAATTTAAAGAATTTGTGGAATGTCCACAAATAGACAATGATGTTATTATTCAAAGAGGTATAGTAAGTCATGGAAGGGGTAACAAAAACTTTTCTGAAGGAGTAATATCAAATGGAAGTACAATTGCAGTACCACAAGGTATGGCAATGATGATTATTGATAACGGTAAAATAGTAGAATTTACTGCAGAACCTGGTACATATATATGGGATAATAGTAGTGAGCCAAGTATTTTTATAGGAGGATTAGGAAAAGGTATTGTTAATACATTTAAAACAATAGGCAGTCGTTTTACATATGGAGGACAAGAAGCTAAAGATCAAAGAGTATACTTTGTAAATATCAAAGTAATACCAGGGAATACTTTTGGTTCAATGCAACCTGAAACTGTTTATGATCCGGTATATGGAAGTGTTGAAATTACATATAATGGAGAATATGCTATTCAAGTAGATGATCCTGTTATATTAGTAAATAATATTATTGGAGCAAATCCAAAAGACACATTAACATATGATGATATATTTAAAAATGAAAATGGACAAAGTTTATTAAAAAGTAGATTTGCTCAAAAGGTAAGTGAAGCTATTTCTAATATTATGACAATCCATAACGTTTCATTTAATCGTATTCAATCATATAAGACTGATGTAACTGATCAAATGAATCAAATTTTAGATCAAGATTGGCATCAAAAATATGGAATTATTGTTTCAGATGTTGCCCTAAGAATTAATGCGTCAGAATCATCAAGAAAAATAATTCAAGAAATGGATGCAGATATAGCTAGAACTACTCGTATGGGTCAAGTTTATAGTAACAATATGGCTGGTACAATGGCTGCTGCTAGTGCTGAAGCTATGAAAGCCGCTGCAGGAAATGAAGCTGGAGCAATGATGGGCTTCATGGGCATGGGAATGAGCCAAATGCAAGGAACAAATATGATGGGAGCAGTTCAAGGATTCCAAAATCAAGCTGCGCCTCAAAGTGTAAATCAACCTACATCGCCAATGCCTGGTAGTGTATTTAGTAATATGCAACATACACAACCAGAAAATGTAATAACTGAAGAAGTTGTGCCAAAAGAAACTGGATGTAAAAATTGTGGAAATAAAAATGCTACAGGAAAATTCTGTAGTGAATGTGGAAGAGAATTATAGGAAATGATATGTATATAAAATATAATATAGATAAATTTTTAATAAATTTTGGTTTTATGATATTTTTCAGTATTTTGTTGTGTATTTTCCTATTTGCTTGTAAATACAAAATATATAAAAAAGCTGGTCAAAAAGGATGGAAAGCATTAATTCCGATTTATAATACAATTATTTTATTAAGAATCGTAAAACTACCAACATGGTATATACTTTTATATCTTATTCCTATAGTAAATATATATGTTTTGTTTAAATCTAATATTGAGTTAGCACATAAATTTGGTAAATCTGTGGAATTTGGTATTTCATTAGTATTTTTTCCATACATCTGTTTACCTATTTTAGCTTTTGATGATGTGGAATATAATAATTTAAGTATAATGAATGAACAAAATATTAATTCTTTTAATTTTAATGCCAATAATTTTTCTGATGTTAATCCAATAAAAAATTCTGCATTACTTAATGATTTTCAGAGAGAATTACAAAATACAAACATAGAACATCAAACTTTTAGCTCTACAAATCAAGTCAAAAAGACAAATACTAAATTTTGCCCTGTTTGTGGAAAACAACTTGATCAAAGTGATACAATGTGCTTTATGTGCGGCCACAATTTTTAAAAAGAATTTTGTAAAAGAAATTCTTTTTTTGTTGATTTGTAAATAATTAAATATTATGTTATATTAATACGGTAAATGAAAGAAGTGGTTGTATGCGTTTACCAAATTATCAAGATGCAAAAAAAAGAACTAACGATAAAGTAGAATTTATATATTTAAATGATGAATATCAAAAAATATTTAATAGTAAAAAATTCTTTTTAAGAACATATGGGTGCCAAATGAATGTTCATGATTCTGAGGCTATTAGAAGTTATTTAGAGTCTTTAGGGTTTACAGCTGTAGAAACTTTAGAAGAAGCAGATTTAGTTATTTTAAATACATGTGCTATCAGAGAAAATGCTCATGATAAGGTATTTGGTTTTTTAGGAAGATGTAAACACTTAAAAAAAGAAAAACCAGAACTTATGATAGCTATTGGGGGTTGTATGTCTCAAGAAGAGGGTGTGGTTAAAGAAATAATGAATAAACATCCTTACGTTGATATAGTATTTGGAACTCATAATATTCATGAATTACCTAAATTAATAATTGATAGAACACAAAAACAACAAATTGAAGTTTATTCAAATGAAGGAAATGTTTTTGAAAACATTCCTTATAGTAGAGATTCTAAAATAACCGCATGGGTTAACATTATGTATGGTTGTGATAAATTTTGTACTTATTGTATAGTTCCGTATACAAGAGGAAAACAAAGAAGTCGTAAGTCTGAAGATATTTTAAAAGAAGTAAAAGAATTAAAAGAAAAGGGATATAAAGAAATAACGCTTTTAGGTCAAAATGTTAATGCTTATGGAAAAGACTTAGAAGTTCCAGAAGACTTTTCCAGCTTACTTACAAGTGTAGCAGAAACAAAAATAGAAAGAGTAAGATTTGTAACATCACATCCATGGGATTTTACAGATGAAATGATTGATGTGATAGCTAAATATGATAATATTATGCCTTATATCCATTTACCATTACAATCAGGCTCAACTAATATTTTAAGGTTAATGGGAAGACGATATACTAAAGAAGAATATTTAGAATTATTTAATAAAATTAGAGAAAAGATAAAAAATGCCACAATTACAACAGATATTATTGTAGGTTTTCCTAATGAATCAGAAGAAGATTTTAATGAAACTTTAGATGTTGTAGATAAATGTGAATTTGATGGTGCATTTACTTTTATTTATTCTCCAAGAGAAGGCACACCTGCTAGTAAAATAAAAGATTCTATTTCACTAGAAGAAAAAGAAAAAAGATTACATATTTTAAACGAAAAGATCAATAACTATTCTTTACAAAGTAACAAGAAATTCCTAGATAAAATTGTTAAAGTATTAGTCTTAGGAATCAATGAAAAGGACGAAAATAAAGTATATGGTTATACAGAAGAAATGAAATTAGTTAATGTTGATGCTCCAAGAGAGACTATTGGCGCTATCATCAATGTTAAAATAGATGATGCTAAAAGCTTTAGTTTAGATGGGCATCAAGAAAAATAAGTGTAAAGTTTACAAAAACAAGTCGAGCGTTGGTCGATTTTTTTTGAGAAAAGGTCGGGGGGGGTATGCTATATATGAAAGATAAGAAAGAGGTAATATATAGTGAAAGAAAAGAAGAAAAAAATAATAATCTTGTCAATAGCAATAGTTGCAGTAATAGCAATTATTGCAGGAAGTACATATGCATATTGGCAAATAACCAAAACACAAACGACACCAAATGATATCGTAGCGGCATGTCTAGATTTAAATCTAGAAGATAAAAGTGCAGCAATCGACTTAGATAGTGCTTGGCCAATAAGTGATGAT
>JAZRRD010000047.1:0-13317 GCA_045650425.1 Bacilli bacterium
AGATTTAAATTTATTATATATCTTTAAAAATATAGGATAAACATATGAATACCACCCTACACTAATTAATCCCCAAGCAAAACAATATGGTATATAAACTCTTCCGTTTAAATTAAAATTGAATTTCGAATAATCCCAAATATAAAAACCCCATATTACTTCTAATAAATAACTACATAAATATTCAAATATTGTTCCTAAAATTGTTCCAACAATAAAGATATGAAATTTTTTTTCTATTTTTAAACTCGAAAACAACCATGAAATCAAGACAGTACCAGTACCATAAATAGGCTTAAATGGTCCTATAATAAGTCCTTGTTTATTTACAAAAGTACCATATTTAATAATATAAAAAACTGTTTCTAATATATAACCAAATATACACCCTATTAAAAATAACCAGACAACTTTATAAAAATTTACTTTTTTATCTGACATATTAAACACCTATCGTGATTATAGCATAAGTATTTTAATAAAGCAAAAATTATGATATTATATACAAAGAGGTGGATTTATGAAAAATACTGATTTTGAAAAAAGAATTAAAAGAGTAAATATTTATGGTATTATCGGGCTTTTATATAGTATATATTTATTATGTGATTATTTCTTTAAAAATAAAGTTATTTGGGAATTGATAACATCTATTACTTTATTTATTATTTCAATAATATTTCTTTTAGCTAGTAGATGGTTAAAAAGCAAAAAAAAGTAACATACATTTATAGTATGGATGATTTAAATAAAAAGTTAAGGCTACTTAAAAATGAAGATCTAATATGGATCATTTATATATTTATAGCAATTGCAGCAATTGTATCGAATTATTTTGAAAGAAAATATGATTTAACAAACAATCGAACTGCATATAAAAATTTTAAAACTATAAATATATGTATTTTTACAGTAGCTTTTTTTATATACTTATATTTTTTAATTACTATTTATGACAAATTAAAAAGCGTTAGAGAATCTATTGAAAAGTTTCGTCTAACGCAAGCTCAGTTATTTGGAGCTATCCTATTTTTAGTAGGCGGATTAATATATTTAATTGTAGAAATCTCTGAAAATGAAGACATTGATGTCGCGATTATTTAAAATATGAATAAACATGATTATTTTCTAATTTTGCACCCTTTATAGCGACTAAATCAGACACTGTAACTACTTGATAACCTTTAGCATAAAGTTTTGGTAAAACTACTTTTAAGGCCTCTAATGAAGTTTCATGCGCATCATGCATTAAGATTATACTTCCATCACTAGCGTTCGACATAATATGTTCTACAATATAACCTACATCGTGATATCTCCAATCATTTGTATCTATATTCCAAGTTATTAATGGATAATTTATGTTCTTTAAAACATTTTCGTTATATGCCCCATAAGGAGGTCTGACCAAAGTTAAATTTGCTCCTGTAATCTTATTATATATATTACGAGTTTTTTTTATTTCATCTTTTACTTTACCAATCGTTTCTTTTTTCATATTAATATGGCTATAAGTATGAGAACCAATTTCAAAACCATTTTCATATACATATAATAAAGTATCTTTGTATGAATTCATTTTATTGCCTACCATAAAAAATGTTGCTTTTGCTTTATTATCTTTTAATACGTCTACTATTTTTTTAGTATATTTACCATTAGGACCATCATCAAAAGTTAACGCAATAGTTTTTTTGCTTTTATCATAATGATAAGCGCTTTCATTTTCGTAATCTGAATCTAATTTAACAGGAAAATTTAAAAATTTATGAATTTCATTATAGTTAACTTTAATACTGATTATCTCATAGTATTCTTCGCTAAATGAGAAATTTTCAAAATATACAACCATTTCATTATCTTTTATTTCATAATAAATATTTCCTTCGCTCGTTTTTAATCCCTCTATTATGAATTTAGGATATTTTAAACTTAATAAATCATAAACTTTATTCCAAAAATCACTTAAATATTCATGTAAAATAATATCTTCAAAAGACATTTTTTCACCTGTTTTTACATCAATTAAAAGCGTTTCATGATTTTGTTTTTCGTTTACAGTAATAAGAGAAACAAAATCATTATTATATATTTGACTTACTACAATATTTTGTTCATTATATTTAGAAATAATTTCAGAAATATTTATTTCTTTAATTATAAAATTATTATTTGATTTATCTTCTTCAACTTTTTCAAAAGTATCAGTACTTAATAATAAAAACATTACCAAAAATAAAGAAAAAGCTAAAATAAAGATATTTATAATTTTATTATTAGTACTACTCATACCGCTTACACTCCTATAATTAGTATACCACAGAATATACTTTTAATTAATTTAAGATACAAAAAAACTAAGCTAACTGTAAACTTAGTTTTATTTTTTTCTTGTTCTTAATAAATCATATCTATTTTTATCAAACATTTGCCAGGGACAAAATTCTTTACCTTCAGTATGTCCGTGAATTGCAAAATGTTCAAAACCAGCATTAATTAAGAAATCTTGCTCTTTTTCTAGTTTTTTTAATATTTGTTTAATAATATTTAACCATATAAAATCAGGAATATTTGTATAATTTTCAGGAATATAGCTTAAAATTTCGGAACGTTTTAATCCAATAGATTCTAAAAACATAATCCTTTCTTCTCTACTTATTTGATATTTATTTTCATCAATCAAATAAGTTTGATATTGATGAAAATTTTCAATACAACATTTTCTTAATTCATACCATGGAATATAATATCTTTCATGAGAACTAACACTTTTTGAAATTTCTCTTCCATCAAAGCCTTTCCCTACCGCATCAATATAAACACATTCTCCAATATCAATTCCTACTCCAATCCCCGCTAACCTTTCATGTCTTTGAGTTGAAGGAGGATATACGTTAAACAATGTAATAACTCCTAATTTATCTTTTTCTTTAACTTTTCTTAATGTTGTCAAAAATTCTTCTTTTTCTCCTCGGCATTCTACATCAGTAATTAAACCATGTCCCTTTAATGAATCAACTCTAATATTATTCAAATGTACTATCTTATCAAGATTATCAAAATAATCTTCTTCGTTTAAAATTATAATTAAATCTCTAACCGGACTTACCTCAGGAAAAAAGCGTAATAAATTAATCATATCACTTGTTCTATAGTAATTTTGCATTTCTAATAAATCTTTTGGATTATTAAAATTTAACACTTAAATACACCTCTAAACTTAATGTATATTTAAACATTGAAACAAAAATTATATAAAAGAAATTTTCTTTTATATAACATGTTATTGCATGATGTAAACAATATAGTGCCAGCAACTATAATTGCTACACCCTTATTTATATTTCTAATTAACTTGTGTTTCTTCATACAGACTCCTTTTTTTATGCGATTATATTAATACACTTTATATTCAAAGTCAATTTTAGAACCATAATTTAGCAAAAAAAACATCTGAATCATCAAGATAATTTCAGATGCTTTATAAACATTGGTGTCCTTAGAGAGAATCGAACTCCCGGCCTAGTGCGTCGGAGGCACTCGCTCTATCCTACTGAGCTATAAGGACAAAAAAGATTATTTATTAAAATAATCTTAATATATCATTAAACGAAATATATACCATCAATAACAGTAATAGAATAAAACCTACTGTATGACAGATATTTTCAAAGTTAGAGTTGACTGGACTACCTTTTATTTTTTCTATAATCATAAATAATACTCTACCACCATCAAATGCTGGAAAAGGTAATATATTTATAAATCCAACGTTAATACTTAAGAAAGCAATAAGATAAATTATATTTGATAATCCATAAGCCGCACTTTGACCTACCACTTGGTAAATACCTACTGGTCCTGATAAGGAATTTAAGGATAAAGCACCTGTAAATAACGAAGTTATTGTAATCCACATAGAAATAACTATACTACCAAATTTTTGAAATGCATATTTTAAACTAGGGATAATACCTTTGTTGACAGTTTGATTTACAGAGAATCCGTAAACTTTTCTTTCTTCTTTAGTTTCTTTATCTACTTCTTTTTTTGGTGTAATCTTTATTTCTTCGATTGTTCCGTCTTCACGTTCAACTTTAAAAGTAGAATATTCATTTTTATTTTTTAATACTAATATTATTTGCGCCGCATCCCATGTTTTAGCATATTTTCCATTGATTTCTAAAATTGTATCACCAGTTCTTAACCCCGCTTGGTAAGCAGGATAATCCTTTAATACTTCACCTACTTCAGATTTAATATTTGGAACTCCCCAAATTAAGCCATAAACAAACAATAATAATAGAGCCAAAATAAAGTTATTTACAACACCTGCTATAATAACAATTAATCTTTGATGCCATGGTTTATTACACATAAATTTCTTTTTCGGAATTTTTTCGTCATCTTCATAAACTTCTCCAGCCATTTGAACAAACCCGCCTATAGGAAAAGCTCTTATATTATAATTTATTTTATCTTTTCCTTTTTTAGAAAAAATAACAGGGCCCATTCCTATAGAAAATTCATAAATATGAACGCCAAATTTTTTAGCCCATAAAAAGTGTCCTAATTCATGAACTAAAATAATTAAACTAAGAATAAATACAAATAATAATAAAGTTAAAATCCACATATTTTTCTCCTTATATTATACTAAACATTACAATATATGCTAATACTACAATTATTAAGCTATCTAATCGATCTAAAACCCCACCATGACCAGGCATAATATTTGAAAAATCTTTAATTCCATTCTCTCTTTTTATTCTACTAAAGAATAAATCTCCTAATTGTCCTAAGACTGTTAACATTAAACTTATTAAAATAATTTTAATACTAATTGGACTAATTGTTGAATGATAATATACACTAGCAATAAATGTCCCCATTAAGGAACCACATATACTACCTTCCCAAGATTTTTTGGGACTAATTAATGGACACAATTTATGTTTACCAATTAATGAGCCAAACACATAAGCAAAAGTATCAGTCATCGTAGTTATTAATAGTAAATATATAAAGATATTTAAACCTAAATTTCTTACTAAAATAAATGAATTGAATACTAATCCGGTTAATACAACACACCCTAATAAATAAAACGCTTCTCCTGTTTTGTAAGTATCTTGCTTATAAAAAATCGTAGGCAAAAACAAACCTAATGCCGCTAATGCTATCCCTTTATAAGATAAACCAAAAGCTATGGAATAACCGTCAAAATCTGATAAAACTAATAACACCGTAGATATAACAACTAATAATTGAACCAATATAGGTATTTTATTAGTATTTTCTTTTAATAATAAAAATTCTCTAATTGCTTGAACACTTAATAAAGCACATCCTAAAGCAAAATATTTTTCTCCCAAAATAAGAACAGGTATAACTATCATTAAAGCTATAATGGCACTTATAACTCTTTGTTTCATAATTCACTCTCCAACATATTATATTCTAAATAAAAGTATACTATTTATAACCTTTTAAGTCAAATTAAAAGCATGTCATTTGACATACCTAAAAATTAAAACGAATCAATATTTATTTTTATTCTACGATTATCATTTAAATATGATTGAGCTTGAACTAAGGTTCTAATAGCATT
Source organism: Bacilli bacterium (assembly GCA_045650425.1). Lineage (GTDB taxonomy): Bacteria > Bacillota_I > Bacilli_A > RF39 > UBA660 > RGIG1752. The sequence continues at coordinate 5,615 of JAZRRD010000047.1, forward strand.
TGACATTTTGCCATTCTTACCGATGACAATTCCCATATCACTTTCATGAACAATAATTTCAATAATTAATACATCTTCGTCACCCTCAAAAGATTGTACTTTTACCATATCTGGTTCTTTAACAATACTTTTAACCAAATATTCAGTAAATTCTACTATTTTCATGACTATTTACCTGCTTTTTTTACTTTAGATTCAGCATACTTAGCCATAACACCAGTTTTGCTTAATAAAGCTCTAACTGTGTCAGTAGGTTGAGCACCATTATTTAACCATTTAATAGCTTTTTCAGAATCAACATTTATTTCTGCTGGTTGTTTAATTGGATTGTATGTTCCTACTGTTTCAATAAATCTTCCATCTCTTGGGCTTCTTGAATCAGCTGCTACTATACGGTAGAAAGGTTTTTGTTTAGAACCCATTCTTTTTAATCTTAATTTAACTGCCATGATTATTCCTCCTTCAAATACTTCAATAATATAACATACTATATAATATGTGTCAACCTTTTTTGGTTTACTAGTTTAAATATTCTTCATTTATAGAGTCTATTTCCTTATTTACCTCTTGTTCATCCACAATTACTTCGTATTCATCTTCGTCCTCTTCAACACTCACTTTTAATTTTGTATCTCCTATTATTTCTACTCCTAACTCTTTTTCTATTGTTAGATTAACAACACCATTATTCAAATTTACATTAGTTACAGTAGGCTGTTTTAAGCTTCTCACAATAATTTCTGATTTATCACTCAAATTAACATTATTTTTTAAAGTAACTCTCATTGTATCATCATAATTAAATCTTTTGGTACTAACTGAAGTTTTAGTATCATTATCGTAAGAATACCAAACATTTACATCAAAAGCGCCATTTATAACAACGTTTCCATTATTATTTGAACCATTAAACGCATGATTAATTACCCAACAACCTAAAACTGTATTTGGAATTTCTTCTGGAACTATAGTATAATCTCCACTACTAATTTTTTTTGCTTTTCCAATAACAGCTTTGGTAACAATTTCTTTAAACATAGTTTATCCCCTCTCTAATTTAATGTATGCTTAATCTAGTCAAAAGTACACATAAATTGAAATTAAAAAATAATTTTGTTATAATATATATGGTGATAAATATGGATTGTTTATTTTGTAAAATTGCAAAAAAAGATATTAATTCAATGCAATTATATGAAGATGATTTTGTAATAGCTTTTATGGATATTAATCCTCAATGTGATGGACACGCTTTAATTATTCCAAAAGAACATTATGAAGATTTTACAGTAGTTCCAGCAGATGTTTTAACCCATATTTTTAAAAAGGCGGAAATATTAGGTAACGCATTAACAAAAAAATTGAAAACAAAGGGTTATAGATTAATAATTAATTACGGAGATCAACAAGAAGTAAAACATTTTCATTTACACATTCTTCCTAATGTAGGCAAAAAAACTAGCAAAAATGCAAATGAATTATTTAAACAAATAACAAAAAAATCATGATTCTTAGAATTCATGATTTTTTCATATTATTGTTATATAAAATTTTAACTCTTATTTAGTCTATCCCTCTAAAATCGTAAAAACTCATATATTGAACATTTTGATATTTTTTTAATACATCATTTACTTCTGAAAGTTCTTTTAAAGTTTTACTTTCAATATCATAGTAATGATTTCGATTAAATACTGGAACTCGTTCTCTTGTATAATCAATAAATTTAAAATAATTTGATAATTCTATATCCATTTTATTTGCTACGTACGCCCCTAAATAAGAAGCATTAATGAACTCTAAATCATCATAAACAATATCATAATTTGATAGTATAATAGCTTTTGAAGTGTATTCTTTTATTTCTTTTAAATTATCATTAAAATAGTTTGTATCTAAATAGGATGAATCTCCTTTTTTATTTACTATATATGGTAAATGATCACCAAAATAAACAACAATTGTTGGAGTTTCTAATTTTTGAATTTCTTTATATAATTTATAAAGAGCTTGATCAGCATCATAAATTCCTTGCGCGTAGGTTCTTAATAAAGTTGTATCTTCATTACTTAGACTAGTTTTTTTTACATTTATATCATATTTTGAATATTTATCAGCATCAAAAGGAAAATGATTCTGACCAGTAGCAGACATTATAAATTTGTATTTTCCATTAGATACATCTTTTAATTCATCTAAAATGATATCAAAGAATGATTCGTCTGAACAATATTGACCTTTTATATCACACTTTAGATCTCTTCCATACATATTTTTATCTACACCTAGTCGATCATAAATATACTTACTTCGATATAAATCCGCTTCAAACGGAGTAATATACATTGTCTCATACCCATTATTTCTAAATTCTTTAATTAGGTTTGGGGAAAATTTTAAATTGTTATTATCATAATATTGATTATATGGTATAAATTCTTCTTTCCAGAAATTTAAATTTGCACCAGTTAAAACTTCAAACTCAGTATTAGCACTTTTCCCTCCGAATGCGTTCACTAGTAAATCACTGATCATAATTTTATTTTCTTTTTCCAATGAATGAATATTAGCTAGCAAATCTTTATCAAATTCTATTTCTTCTACTTTAGTAATATCAAAAAAGGCTTCAGATAAAATAAATACAACATTTGCTTTGCCCCAGCTATCATCGTGAGAATAAGAACTTTCTAAACTAGCTTTTGCCTCTTTATAACTATAATTAATAGGTTCGTTAATCTTTTTCCCTAAATGATCAAGTAATATACCTGGAAAAAATCCATAATCATAATAAACTTTATGATTTTTTGGTAATGCGAGTACTCCTTCAACATCTAAATCATATAATTTATTAATTGATTTTTCCGGGTCAAATACGATCAAATTTAATAATAATATTAATAAGACACTTGCAGTTGTACCTATGATTATTCTAAATTTTTTATTCAAATTAATCGCAAGGGAACTATCAAATATAATAAATAAAAACCCTATCCCAAAAAATACTAAAGATTTAATTATTGTAGTCCAAATCCAAATGCCTATAGTCCCTGTAGCAGCACCCATAATATTAACATTACCTGGATTTAAAAAACTAATATCAGTAATTTCAACTGGTATACCCATTATTTTATACTTTATTTCATTTATTATCATTAATGTTAAAACTAAAATGAGCATAACCATTTTAGTTTTTTTGCTTGTTTTTAAAATCGCATGTAAGATTAACAAAAACAATCCGACTAAAATAATTATTACTAAATATGAGCTAAAATATTTAGTTATAGATTCACCTATCGATACAATTGTAAATTTTTTAAACGTTAACTTATAAAATACATCTGTACCTATAATTAAAAATATAGGAAACATTAAATAATTAACCACATATTTGTTAAAAATACTTTTTGCAACTTTTGGTACATTTACTTTTGGTATCTCTATTCTTAGCACAAAACATAATGCTGAGATCATTAAAAGGATTGGCATTATTTTTCTAATCAAAGTGTAATCTATTGCTTTTAAAATGAAAAATACTATTGGAAAAATAATTGCTATTGTAGTTATAGGTAAACCAATATATCTATTTTTCTTATTCTGCTTTGTTTCTGCTAACATATTAAAGTATGCTAATCTAACTAATCCTGCTAATACAAACAAAATAGAACTCCACATCCCTAAAATACTATCTGAAAGCAAAGCATTTATAATCGCAGGATATACTCCAAATGCAACAATATCAGTTAAAGAATCAAGTTGAACCCCATAACACTTTTGTTCTTTACTATATTCCTTACTTCTTGCTAATACACCATCAAAAGCATCGCAAATTCCGCAAGCCATTAATAAAAATACAGATATAGTGAACTTATCATATGTAGCAAATAAAATTCCTATAAATGCCAAAACTAATGATGTCATAGTCACTAAATCGCATTTTCTATAATGTCCTATTATATACTTCATAAAATCATCCTTACTAATTACTTAATATATTCTATCACATTTTTAAAAATAACCAAAATAAAAAAGCTTTTTATTAGCTTTTATTATTCTGTATAATTTGGATTATACAATACATTTGCAAAAATTTTTCTTCCAGATTGAACTAAATTCCACTCATCATCCAACGTCATATTAACTCTTGCATCATCTTCTGTTCTTTTTATTACAACTTGTGGTAAAGATGTGTTACTTAAAAATACCCATTCATCGATCTTTGTGACAGAAGTAGGAATAACTACTACTGAAGAAATATTATTACCTCTAAAAGCTTCCTTTCCGATAGTAGTTAAATTACTAGGTTTTTCGGCCGTATCTTCAAAAACTAAAGATGTTATTTGATTATCCGTAAAAGCAAAAAGATTTATTATCACTACAGACGATGGTATTACTAATTCGCTTATTAAATTACCGCCAAATGCCCATGAATCAATTTTTTCTAGTCTTTCTGGTAAATCAAGTGTTTTTATTTGGTTTTGAGTAAAAGCGCCGCCTTCAATAGTCTTCAATTGACTAGGATTTTCTTTTGTATCTTCAAACATTATAGAATTTAACCCATTATTATCAAATGCATATTTTCCGATTGTTTCAACTGAACTTGGTATTAACAAACTATCAATTTTATTACCTTGAAATGCACTTATTTTAATTGTAGTAACTTTTTCAGGTATTATAATTTTATTTATATCGTTAGCCCTAAATACATTTTCTTCCAATGAAGTTATATTTTTTGATATTGTTACAGTAGTCAATTCATTGTTATCAAATGCAGCACTTCCCAAAGTTGTGACAGTATCAGGAATTACAACACTTTGCAAGTGATTATAAGCAAAAGCAGAATCGTTTATACTTAATAATGAACCATTTTGTGGTAAAACAAGAGAATTTAATTCACCAACTATACAATAAAAACCATCTTTGTTGTTACCCAACAATTCTTTTCCAGAACATAAATTAGATGATTCATCTTTTTTTCCAAAAAAAGCAGCTATTTCTATAGTTTCTAAATATTTTGCATCGCTTAAATTTAAGTGAGTAGCCTTAGTATGTACATCTTCTAATGTTGAATTTTTAGTATTATATTTATAAACTAAACTTGCTTCTATAGTATAATTAGACAAATTTACTGATGCAAAATCTTCATAACTATTATAAACTGTTGCAACATCAGATAGCTTAGTTGCAGTACAACTGTCAAGATCTTGACAGATCAAATTTAACATAGCTAACTCTATTTCTTCAATATTTTCATCTTGCAAATGAACTACAACATATTGTGCTGAATTAGTATGTATATTTACTAAACCAGCTAGATATACATCTGCATTTGTAAATGATGCCTTATTTATTCTTTTTACTGCTATTCCATTTATCTTTTCTGGCACATTAATATTCGTTGTACAAGCATCATCATATCCCCAAATTATTCCATTTGATGCTATTTTGTAACAATCATCTCCGCCATAGATTCCTTGACCTCCAGTAATGAAGATTTTACCACTAAATGTTTTCCCTTGGTTTGATACATCTGAATCTATATCTACCCAAGCTTTTACATTATGAGTATTTGTAGCTCCACCTTCTATTTTTTCTAAACTTAATTGTCTACTATCTCTTACTACTGATGTATCTTCTGCATTAGCATATTCTACTTTTCCTAAATCTCCATAAAGTAGTGGTGTACGTTCATCTATCATTACTTTAATACTATCATAACTCATATAGTTATCATTAGTTTCTGTTTGTACTGAATTTAATCCTACAATATAATTTATTGGTTTATCACAATTGTTTTTTACTTCAAACGTTAATCCTTCTAAAGTTTTTCCCTCTTCATCGGTTATTGGCCAGGCCTTAGAAAGACCAAATGTTCCAGTTTCGTTTTCAATTGACAAATCTAAACATAATGCCACAACATCGTTTGGTGATGTTTGTTTTCTTGTTAGTTGCCAATATGCATATGTCGAAGAAAATATAACTGCGATAACTGCGATAATTGCGACTATTATTCCTATGATTAAATATTTTTTCTTATTATCTTTCATCTATATTTTCCTCCTATTCAGTATAATTTGGATTATATGTGATTGTTGCTCTCCTGTTTATTTGAGCATCACTATCCCAACCTAGATAATTTAACGAAGAACTTGCTTCTAAACCTTCATCATTCTCTCTTTTTATAATAATTTCTGATAATTGATAATTTCCATAGAAAGGGTCATCTCCTATTTTTGTTATAGAGCCTGGTATAACTACTTTAGTTAAATTATTATCTTCAAATGCTTGATCCCCAATTGTAATTAATGAACTTGGATTACTAGAAGTATCTGTAAACTTTAAAGTAGAAATTGCATTATTTACAAATGCATATTCTCCGATTGTTTCAACTGTACTTGGAATTATTACAGAACTTATTTGATTACCCAAAAATGCATAATTTCCTATTTCTGTTAGTTTGCCACTTTCTGGGAATGTTATAGAAGAAAAATCTCCGTTACATTCATACTTATTTGCACTTGTATCATATTCACATGTATCATTTATAGCTTCATCATATTCACCATGGCCATATATTGTATAAGCTCCAATTATCTCTAATTCTGTCGCGCTACTTAAATCCAAACTTGTGATTGGAGAAGGATTTATTGTCGCTTCCATAGTTTCAAAATCCATTGTCATGAATTCAACCGCTTCTATTACCTCATATTTAGACCAATCCATTTCATTATAACCATCCACTCCAGCTAAAATAATCACTCCATCTTCAGCTAAGAGTTCATCAATGTTATCACAATTTGCTGGATCATCACAATATTCATACTTCAAAACTTCTTTAAAGGCTGCTACATCTTCTTCATTTTTAAAATAATAATAATATTCTTGGTTTTCATATTCATAATAACCACTTACATAAACTTTATCACCATAAGCTACTCCAATAAGTGCTGCATTATAATCGTTAAATGATAATCCATTTATTTGCTTTACTGCTATTCCATCTATAGTTGCTGGTACTACTACATCTGTTCCTCCACATGCTACATCATACCCAATAATAGTCCCATCATTAGCTATTGTAAAACATCCTGGCGCTTCAATTCCTTGACCTCCAGTGATAAATACTTGGCCTGTAAACCCTTTCCCTTGTTCAGAAACTGGAGCATCACTCTTTATCCAAATTTTTACATTATGTGTGTTTGTTTCTTTTCCTTCAACAGTTTCCAAACTTAGTTGCTTACTAGCAAGAACATTTGGATTTCCTGCATCTTTTAAGCTTCCATAAATTTTGGCAGATTTATTATCTATCTTTACTTTAATATTTTCATGTGCTAGATATTTCCCAGATGAATTTTCTAAAGCATCTAATCCTACAATATATGTTACGGCTTCATCACATTTATTTTCTACACTAAATGTATATCCATTTAAAGATGCTCCTTCTTCATCTGTTAATGGTGCAGCATCCTCTAAACCAAATGAACCAATTTCATTTTCAATTGTAAAATTCAAACATGCTGCGACGATATCATTTGGTGTTTCTTGTGTTTTTGTGATTTGCCAATACGCATATGTACTTCCTGCAAATATTGCAACTACAGCCAAAACACCAATTGATAACGCTATAATTTTGTTGCGTTTTTTTGTGTCTTTTTCCACTTTCTATCCCTACTTTCTATTTTTACATATATAGCATACCCCCCCCC
>JAZRRD010000048.1:0-7430 GCA_045650425.1 Bacilli bacterium
AAACAATATGAAAAAGAGTATGTAAAGAAAATAAAAAAAGAAAAAAACAAAGATAATTTGACTATTTTTACTTTAATAAATTATATAATTCACTATGAGCATACTCAATATAATTATGTAAATATAAGAAATCTTACTATTTATCAAATTAAGAATACCTTTAAATATTATCATGGTCAAGAAATGTATGATATAGATATGAAATATAGAACTAGTGGTAACTTTAAAATGGATAAAAAGTCCGCAGACCATTGGTTTTTTGATAAATAAAATAAAATAAAATAAAAAACGAAAGGATATGATTTTAATGCCAACAACTCTTTTTGCTATAAAAGACGCAATAGACTTAAAATTAACTAAAAATGGTGAATCTACTGTATTCACAACAATAGATTATTTAAATGATATACAAATACAAATGGATTCTGAACAAGTATACGCAACTAGAAAAGGAGATAACTATATATCTTTCTCTTCTGGTAGAACAGGAACACTTACTATGAACTGTGAAGTTATAAACAAACAATTCTTAGCTATGATGCTTGGAGGTACTTTAGGAAGTGACGGAACAATATCTGTATCTGGGGCAGTACCTAACCAAGCATATACTGCTGAAGGTACTTTCAAAGTTACTTCTCTTAACGGAGATATGTATAAACAAATAAAATTCTACAACTTAAAAGCACAAGTTTCTGCTGACTTAACTTTATCTGCTAGTGAAGTTTCTTCTTTCACATTAGTATTAGATATATTAGCAGATGGAAACGGAAAAATAATGGATATAATAGATATGGCAGGAGCACCTGGTGGAACTGCTGGAGCATCAGAGCCACAAGTTATATCTATAACTAAAGGAGAAGAAAAATAATATTTTTCTAAAACACAAGACAAGGGGTTATCCCTTGTCTTTTTTTATATCTATTTATATGTCTTATTACATTTATGTAAGATAATTGTTCATATATGGACGATTAATTCTTTCCACCAATTAAAGCAATAAAATAATTTAAAAGGAGTAGATAATATGAGAAATAAATATACATTAATAAGTGATTTACGATTAGACGAAGTGAGATGTAAAATAGAAAACATCAATAAAAAAGGAGAAAAAACTTATATAACAGTTTACAACATATTAGGCGAAAAAAGAGAAGAAGTATTTCGTGATTTAGAAGCAATAATTTCAAATGAAGAAGAGATAAATGTACAAATATTTAATGATTTTTATATCGGCTTAATTATGGAGTTTACAGATGTTATAATAGATAAAAGTGATATTAGCTTTATGTTAAGCGAAGGAAATTTAACTAGTAAAATACTTATGCAAGAAATAAATGATATGGTATATGAATTACAATATGAAAGTGCAATGAATAACTTAGCAAATGTAAGAAATGTAACATTAGGTATGTTAAATCAAGTCGCATTACAAGAAATGCAATTAGCAGAACAAAGAATAAAAAGAGAAAATGAAAGAAAAGATAAATTAATTAATCATAAGGTTAAAAAGAGAAATCGAAAATTTGTTAAATAGAAAGAGGTGAATAGTATGATATTTAACTCTATGGCAGATTTAAGGGCTTATGTTTTAAGTGCAATGGAAGATTGTGCGCAAATATGCGCAGAAGAAATGTTAGAAATTATGAGAGAAGAAATTGAAAACGCTTATAATAGTTATTCTCCTTCTCAATATGTAAGAACAGGAGATTTATTGAACACTCCACAAATTATCAAAGCTAATAATGATGGTATGGTAACAGAATTTGTAGATAATGGTGGTTGGTTTTCATTAGTAGGTAAAACTGCCGGACAACATTTCTTTGCATTAGAAGGATTAGAAGGTGGAACTACTTGGAATAGAGGTGCTACAAACATATATCCTACTTCTGTATCAAGATGTTACGATTATATACCTATGTATTACGAAAGATGTTTAAATGCAATGGGAATACCGACTACTTAACAAAGGAAGGTGAAAAAAATGAGTGAATTTGATATACGAATTGGTACGGTCTTGGATACTTCCGAAGCAGAAGCGAAACTTCAAGCATTTATCAATAAGTATAGTAACGAAGATACCCTTAAATTACGATTAGAAATAAGTAATGAAGGGAAATTAGAAGGTTTAGAAAAGTCGCTTATGAAAATAGCTAAATTAGCTAAATCAATAGAAAATATTAAATTAAATGTTAATATGAGCGACTTATCAAAAACAGAAAATGGTATAGGAGATACTATTAAAAGAAATGCAGAAGAATTAGAACAAGCTACTCAATCAGTAAGAAAAGAATTGAGTAATGCAATGGATAGTTCACTTGATAATTTTGGAAAAGAAGTTGATTCAATTAAAAAAAGAATTGGAACTATGCTAGATGATTTACAGCAACTTAAATTAGAGCCAAATGCCAATATTCAAGAAATCAATCGACTTCAAAGTGTCTTAAAAGACCTTGGTAATAATTCAAATTTTGACACAGGTGGAGTATTAGGATTAAAATTAGTAAGTGAAGAATTGGATGAAATAGAAAAGAGTTTCTCTCAATTAGATAAAGTTGCAAAAAATACTCGATTAAATAAAACTTTTGAAGATATTAAAATTACACCATTATTAAATCAATTAAATGCAGTTAAAGAAGTTATGGAATTTAAAAAAATGGATACAAGTGGTATAAATGATTTAATAGATAAACTTCAAAGTGCAACTGCACAAGCCCAAGATTTAAAACAATTAAAAGGGATATTTAATGATGTTAAAAGTGATTTTGGAAACCTTAAAAAAGCATTAGACTTAAAAGGAATAGATTCTAGTGAATTAGCTATTAAAAAATTATTAGAATATAAAGAAGAATTAAAAGAAGAAGTAAGACTTAAAATAAATCCTTCTGAAGCTATGAGTACTTATGATGAAATAAAAAGAATTGAAGAAACTATTGAAAGACTTCGTAAACTTTCAAATGAAAATATAGTTAAAAATATGTTTGACATAAGTCAGCTTAATGAAATTAAAAATTTTGAAAATATTACTGAAAAACTTCAAAATAATGCTAAAAAAGTAAGCGATACATTTGATAAATTAAAAGCTAATGCCGATAAATTAAGAAGTATGGAATTTGTTGATATAAGTGCTATGGTTAATTTAGAATCAATGATAAAAGATATAGATAAATCTATAAAATCATTGGATTTTAATAATCTAAATATGACTGAAATAAACGACATAGTAAATAAAATGGAAACATTAGAAGATACAATAAAACATACCGAAAGAATTGCAAAAAATACAAAATTAGATTTTGAGTTTAATACAGATTTGCAAAAAATAATAACTCAATTAAATGGTTTACAATCTGCTTTGGTTAAACTTGGAAAAGAATCTTCTATTGATATAGGTAAATTAAGAGAAGAATTAGAAAGCATTGAAAACTTGGCAAAAGTTGACATGGGTAAAGCAGGAACTGAATTATCTAATTTTACTTCAAGATTAAATAATCTTAAAAAAGAACTTAATTTAGGGAATATTAGTGGTGATTTATCACAATTCACTAAATATGTAGAAGATATACAAAAAGCTATGAAACAATTAGCGACTACAAAAGATGTAAATTTTGCAGAAGAATTAGAAAATGATATTAAAAAGACATTATCTGCATTAAAACAATTAGAATCAGGATTTAATGATGTTCAAAGAGAGTTCGCAGAAGGCTTTAAAAATGAATCATTTAAAAATCTTGGTAAAGATTTCCAACAAGAATTAAATAAAATGAGTGTAGAAGCAGAAAAACTTCAAACTGCCCTATACAGAGTTGGTAGAGATGCTAATCTTAGTGGAGATATAGGCGAAAAACTTTCTAATGATTTAAAAGAAGCAACAAATGAAGTAGAAAGATTACAAAATGCTTTAAGAAATATTGATGTTGGAAGTGGAAAAAGTGCCGCACAAGATATTCAAAGATTAAAGCAAGAATTAGAACAGGCTAAGCAAACTGTAGCAGAATTAGGTAAAACAAGAATAGACCTTGATTGTGAACAAGCCTTAAGTAGATTACAAAAATTAAAAAATGAAATCAGAGAGTTTGATGGTACATTAGACGGTTTAGATGGAGAAACTTCAATTAGAAGAATATTTGAAGATTTTGAAAATGGCACTATGTCACTTGATAAAGCAGTTTCTTCATTAAAAAAACTTGAAAATGCAATGGATAGAGTGGAAAGTAGTAGTAGAAATATAGGAAAATCATTTGATGTGTTTGATTCACTTGGAAGAGGTTTAGAAGGTACATTCCAAAGTATAGGAGATGCCTTTAGACGATTTACTGTTGGAGAACTTTTAGAAGAAGGTATAGAAGAAGCAATATATGGTATAAAAGAAACAATAGTAGGTTTAGATGCCGCAATGACAGAACTTAAAAGGGTTTCAGATGATACAGGTTTAACATTTGATGATGCAGGATATAAACAAATAGCAAATGATGCAAGAGAAGTGGCTATTAGTGTTGGACAATCAACAGAAGATGTTATAACAGGTATGAGTACTGCTTTACAAGCTGGAGCAACAACAATACAACAAGCAACAGAAATAGCTAGAACTTCTGCTATTTTACAAAATGTTTCTGATATGAGTGCCGAAAGTGCATCACAAGCTATAGCTTCTATGGTAAACCAATATTATGATATGGGTACGGCTTTAGATACAGTACAAGATAAAATAAAGGGTGCACCTAGAGATTATAATAATTTAACTAATGCAATAGATATGATGAACTATGCAGGTTAATTATTAGCCTGGCTATATGGTGACATATAGAAGAATATATTTTCTGAATTGCTGGAAAACCCTTAGAGCCTATTAAACTACAACATAGCTAGAAATGGCAAGTGTGAATGTTTGAAAATTAATAGGATTGGGCAATCAGCAGAGAAGGTTCTAAAGTTATTTATAAATTAAGTTGACAATATATAAAAATAATAGTATAATAAAAATAGGAAAGGAGTTGAAATATATGGGTAGAAGAAAAACACAACAAGAAGTAGAAGAAATATATGCAGATGAAGGATATGAATTGTTATCAAAATATAAAAATAATAGAACACCAAATGTTGTAAAATGTCCTTTCGGTCATACATTTGACACAATGACTTTATGGAGTTTTCAAAAAGGTAATAGGTGTCCAATATGTAGTCATAAAGCAAAATTAACATATGAATATGTAAAGGAATATATAGAATCATTTGGATATATATTATTATCAACAAAATATGAAAATGCCAATAGTAAACTTCTTATACAATGTCCAAAAGGTCATATTTTTGAAATGACATATGCAAAATTTTACATAGGTCAAAGATGTTCTTATTGTAATATGTCTAGTGGTGAACAAGAAGTAGCTAGAATATTAGATAAATATAATATAATATATAATATACAATATAGATTTAATGATTGTAGAAGTGTATTACCACTACCATTTGATTTTTATTTACCTCAATATAATTGTTGTATAGAATTTGATGGAAAACAACATTATACAGGTAGAAGAGATGATACAGAAAAAGATATAGAAAATAGAAAAATAAGAGATAATATTAAAACTAATTATTGTAATCAAAATAATATTAAACTAATAAGAATACCTTATTGGAATTTTCAAAACATAAAAAATATACTTATTAAAGAACTTAATTTATAAATAAACAAGAACAACTTTCAACGACTATTCCGAAAGGAAGTACACTACAAGCTATTGGTAGTGGAAGGAGAAAAGGTCTTATAAAATATAAGATTAAAATATAGTCTGCTCCCTAGTGAAAACTAGGGCGGTTTTTGTGCAAACAAAAACGGTATATGTGTAGCGAACATATATGAACAAAAAGGAATAATTTCGCAATTTCAACAGAAGGTGTAGCGGTTGCGTTACAAAATGGTGGGTCAGTTTTAAGTAGTTATGGTGTAGACCTATCTGATTCTATCGCATTAATAACTGCTGCCAATGAAAGTCTGCAAGACCCTTCAAGAATAGGTAATGGTTTAAAATCACTAGCAATTAACTTTGCCGGTATAAAAACAAATGCAAAAGATGGTACTATTGAATTAAATAAATCTGCTTTAGCATTAAAAGAAATTGCGGGAATAGATGTGTTTACGGATAGCAGTAAAACATCAGTTAAAGATATGATGACTTTATTAGATGAAGTAAATACAAAATGGGATACTTTAACAGATGTTCAAAAGAAAGGTTTATCAGAAGGGTTAGCTGGAAAAACCCAAGCAGCAGTATTCCAATCTTTAATGTCTGGCTGGAAGAGGGTTAAACAATTCCAAGAAGAATATAATGAAGGTTCAATGGTTGGAAGTGCTGAAAAGGAAAATTTAAAATACTTAGATAGTATACAAGGTAAATGGAATCAACTTAAGGAAACTATGAAAGGATTAGTTACTAATAATGTATCGCAATCATTTATAAAAGGTATGTTAGATGGCGCTACTGAATTAGTAGGTGTAATAGATAAAATTACAACTAGCTTAGGTAAACTCGGCTCATTAGGTGCTATGGCAGGAATTGTATCTTTTATAAAATCAATGAGTAATTTTAGTAATTTACCAACTTCTTTAAATTTTGATACTGGAGTATTTAAAAGTATAAAAGATGTTTTTGCATTAACTAGTCAAGGTTTCAAAATGGATGGAATGATAGGTGGATTTAAAAGTTTAGGAGTAGGTTTACAAAGTTTAGTTAGTGGAGCAGGATTAGCTAAGATTGCTTTGGCTGGACTTAAAGCAATATTTGTTAGTTTTGGTGTAGGATTAGCAATAGCCGGAATAACAGCACTTGTTAAAAAACTTTATGATTTAGACCATGCAACAGAAAATGCAGTAAAATCTGCCAAAGAAATGCAAAATTCTGCAAGAGATGAAATAACTAGTTTAAATCAACAAAAAAAGGGATTAGCAGAAATTGCTAAAGAATATGATGAATTAAATAAAAAAACAAATAAAACTGCTGAAGAATATGATAGATTTAAAGAATTAAAACACCAAGTAGCCAATCTTGCCCCAGATTTAGTAATGGGCTAACAACATAGCCTAGTTGTCGAGTAATTGGCAACTGAAAACAGATTTAACTGCAGGTAATCCCTAAAGCCTTACACCACAATAGAGAGGGAAACCACTCTATGAAGGTACGAAAGTAGAAAAAACGTAAGGATATGTATATGGTTAAATCCTAAGTACATAAGTAATATTTATATTACTACAATGGGTGTTCATGCAAGTAAGTACCTAAGTTTATTTTAAATATTTTCTAATTAAATTGACAAGATATAAAAATATAAGTATAATAAAAAATAAAAAGAAAGGAGTTGAGAATATGAGGTTAAAATGGACTGATGAAAAAATAATTGAATATATAGAAAAAGAAGATTACATATTTATG
>JAZRRD010000049.1:0-17505 GCA_045650425.1 Bacilli bacterium
AGAGTATATAAATCAAATGCACTTAAAGCCTATTGCATTATAAGATTTTGTTGTTATAATAAATTAACAAAAAAATATGATTTAAGAAAAAAAATAGATTTAGAATACATATGTGAAAAAATGGGATTAACAGAAAGTAGCCGACAACAATTATCCCCAATATTAGATGAATTACAAGGTGCTAATTACATAAAAAGATATAAAATGAAAAAAATGGCATCAAATGGAGAGTATCAAATAACTTATTATGAATATGAAGTAGTTCCTTTTGAAGAATGGAAAAAGGCTAGGACACCTATCGAAGAATAAATTAAAGACATTTTTTGTACTTGAAGACATTTTTTGTACTTGAAAATTTTCAAAAATAATGAAATTAAAGACATTTTTTGTACTTGAAAATTGTCGATTGAAGACATTTTTTGTACATATCATTATAGAAAACTATTATAGAAATATTATTATTATAGGGGTGTGCCGAAACGGACACACCCTTCGGCTAAAGCCGAAAAAAACATTGTTACAAACTTGACATAATATAAAGATATCAGTATAATAAAAACATAAGGAGGAATGATAAGATGGATAATAAAACAATGGATACATTTTCTGCAATAATCAGTATGGAAAATGGTAACAAAGTTGCAAAAATACAATGGGAAAAGGGAAAATATATTTATATCGAAGAAGAAACAGGAGATATAGTGTGGAATGATGGAAGGATATATTATGAATATATGGGTTTATGTAATGATTGGATAATAATCGAAGAATAGAGAACAAGGAGAGATAATTATGAATTATAATGAAATACTAAAAAAACTTGTGAAAGAACAGATAGGTATATTAAAAAATCAAAAGAGGGCATTAGAAATCAATAAAGATTTTAGAAAAATCCCACTTTGTTTAAAAGAAAGTTATTATTATGGATACAGAACTGCAATGGATAGTTTGTATGATATTTTAAATGATACTACAGTAGGTAGTCATGTGTCCTTTGAAGAATATCAAAATGTACTAGAGATGGTTTCAATAGTTGAAGATTATTTAATAAATATATTAGATAATTATGGAATAAGATATGAAATTGTATAGGAGGGATGATATGAAGTTTGTAGATGCATTTAAATTAATGCTTAAAGGAGAAAAAATATATTTACCTAATTTTTCAGAAAGTAAATATATACATATTGATAAAAGTGGATATATATTAAATGATATAGGTTATAGTATAAGTTTAGATATAAATTCTGATGAATATGAAATATATAAAGAATGATTAATAAAACATTCCGTTATTATAGGGTGGTTATAATTATATAGAACGGAGAGATAATATGAAATATAAAAAAATGGAAATTGAAGATATGTTAGAAACTAGAAAAATTAAAGACCCTAATGCAGAAGATGGATATAGTTTAGGAATATATGATGACCGCTCTGCTTTAAGTGGTTTTTATTTAAAAGCAGTAAAAGGTAGCTTACTAGAAAGAATAGAAAATATGTATTGTGTTAAATTTCAATTAGAAAATGATTCAGAAAATTTTAGACAAGATGCGAGATTAGAAATGTGGTTAAGTATAATCAAATATTATGATAGATTTGGTTATGACGAAGAAAAGAAAATAGACGGATTTATTTATACTGATTGTAAGTATAAAGCTATGGACAAAGCAAAACTTGCAAAAAGTAATGTATCAGTTTGTGACAGAAGCACAGGAAAATATTATATTAATAAAATAGAATCATATGAAAAGAAATTTGTCGAAGAAATAGATAAAATAAGAAATCAAAAAGATGAAAAATATATATCAGAATTATATAATGACAACACAGAAGATGAAACTATGAATGAGTTTAGAAAATGGTTAAATGAGAATATGGAAAGTATATTAACTAAAAAACAAGTAGAGTATTTAAGAGGTGAATTTATCATAGATGACGTTTCAAGCGTATGGAGAATAAATAAAAACATAGCTAAGCGTGTAGAAAAAGCCTATGCACAAAGTAAAGAAAGAAAAGAAAGAATAAGAAAATTAAACAAACAATTAAAAGAAGTACAAAGTGTTTTAGATTTTAACAATGAAAAAGAGTTTATTGAAAAAATAGTTAAATTAAGTCATAGTAACAAAGGTGGATTAATAACAAATTTATATGAAAGATTAACAATGGATAATTGTAAAATACTTACAGAAATAATTAGTACAAAAGGTAATATAGAGATAAATAAAGATTTTTATTATGATATTATAGCAGTATTAACTTATAGAGAATTGGATATAAAAATGAAAATAAGCGAATTGGAGAGTGAGTGCTAATGAGTAGAGATGGGAGACGCATAGTAAGTCATAAACCTAAAAACTTAAGATTACAAATAGAAAAAGAAATACTTGAAATAGAAGAAGAAATTTTAACACCACCAGAAATAATACACGAAGAAGTAACAGAAGAAATAAAAGAAGTAGCAGAAGAAGAAATAAAAGAAGTAATAATAGAAGAAATATTAATAGAGCCTATGATATATGAAATAAAAACCCCTGATTATATGGAATATGAAATGGATTTCAGAAAAGAAGAAGATGAAAGAGTTATATGTATTAATACTAATATAGAATATGAAAATAATAAAATTGCTAGTGAATTAACAGGTGTACATTCTGGTGCGATAAAAAGATGTTGTAATGGTGACACAAAATCGGCAGGAAAAGATGAAGAAGGTAATAAGTTAGTTTGGAAATATGTAAAAGATTTATAAAGCTATATCGTAAATGATATAAAAAACAAAAAAACGGTCTTATATTATATATGTAGAAGTTTAAGAAAATATATCATAAATGGTATATAATATAAGAAAGGAGAAAAGATGTGAACACTAAAGAGTTGTTAAAAGAAATTTGCAATCATGCAAAAGAAAACGGAGTAAAAGTTACAAGAACACAAGCTAAAGCAGTATTAGCAGCCTTAAGAGAAATTTCTATTGAAACTTGTAAGCGTGGCGATAAATTAATATTAAGAAATTTCTTAATAATAGAAGGTGTTATGACTTCTGCTAAAAGATTACCAAATGGTAAAATGAGTGAGCCTAGATTGAAGATATCAGTTA
This sequence comes from Bacilli bacterium, assembly GCA_045650425.1. Lineage (GTDB taxonomy): Bacteria > Bacillota_I > Bacilli_A > RF39 > UBA660 > RGIG1752. The sequence goes on from JAZRRD010000049.1 coordinate 3,101, forward strand.
AAGTTAGTGAAGCATTAAAAGAAAGTTTTAGATTAGATATGAAAGATATGCAAATGATGATGAATAAACATATGATTAAAGAGAATAACGACGAAGAATAACCTAATATAAAAATATATTTACAAAGGAGAGATTTTTGGTGGCAAAAAGAGTACAAAGTGTTAGCTTTAAAAATGCTGAATTTAGAGTTAATAGAGATGAAATAAGCGAAGAGAAAAAAATATGGATAATAGAATACTTAAAAGATGAAGAAATAATCACAGATTTTGATGATATTTTAGATATGTTTGATGGAGAAGATAATATAAGTATTTCAATAAAAATTGAAAAAGGGTTAAATGATTAGTTGAAAATGGAGGAGGTGGTAGGGAGAGCCACCTCTTTTATTTTATAAATTTTTTTTAAAGGAGAGTATTGAGATGGATAACCAATTGAAAAGATTTGAAGGTGAAAGCGTAGAAGAGTATCAAATGCGTCTTTCTGTTATGAAATTAAGAGAAGGCTATGATATTGATTGGCAAGAAATCAAAGAGTTGTTGCATAGTGATGAACATGTAGATACATTGCGTAGAAAAGGCTACGGTTTAGCAATGGCCTATGATTTATATGAAGATAAAATAAATAAAATGACAGAAGAATATTATTTGCAAATACAACAAATTAAAGAAAGAACAGATGTAGAAATAGAAGATAAAAGATTAAGAGAATTACAAAATAAAATATTACAACTTAGAGTAGAAAAAGAAAAACTTAAAAACGAAAGAAATCATTGTAATGCACAAATGAGAGTTATAGCAAGAGTTGAACATTTAATTGAATGTACAAAAGAAGATATAGAAAAATTAAATGATAATAAACCATTATTAGGTAATGTAGAGATTACAAAAGAAGAAGGAGAAAGAGAAGGTGTCTGTTTACTTTCTGATATTCATTATGGAGCAGAAACAGATAATATATTAGATTGTTATAATCCACAAATATGTAAGGAAAAATTAAATTATTATTGTAGTAAAGTTATACAATATGGAAAAGAACATAATATTAAAGTTTTAAATGTTTTAGGATTAGGTGATTATATTACTGGAATAATTCATAACATAAATAGATTTGATTCAAGATTGTTAATAACAGAACAAGTTATAGGTATTAGTGAATTATTAGCAGAATTTATTAATGAACTTAGTAAACATTTTTATATTAAATACGCATTAGTTCAAGGTAATCATTCAAGAATAGTTGCCGAAAAAAATAATTCGATATACGAAGAAAACTTTACAGAATTTATTAGAACATTTGTAGTAAGTAGATTAAAAAATAATGAAAACGTTGAATATGTTGAGCATAAAGATGTTGGTATTGTAGAAATAGAAATCAAAGGAAAAAAATGTATAGGCGTTCATGGTGACCAAGATAGAGATAATACTTTAAATAGATTAATTGAGATGTTTGATTATAAAGTAGATTATATTATGAGAGGGCATTTCCATCAATCCAAGCAGTTTGATATAAATAAAACAGTTTTAGTTAATAATGGTTGTTTTGCAGGGGAAAACTATGGAAAGAATGCCAGACTTTATAATGACCCTATACAAAAATTTATGATATTCACAGAAGATGGAATGATTTGTTGTTATGATATTAATTTAAACAATTATAAGAAAAGATAAAAAGTATTTTTTATATGAAATGAATAAAAAAACAATTTCTCGTCCTATAAAAAATATGTAGGAAGGACATTTTTATTATTCTACCCACTTAAATTGTGGGTAGAGTTTCTTTTTAGATGGATTATTTAAGTTAATAAAAATTTTGTTAGTTTAAATAATCTATCTAAACAGAGATAGATTAAATATCATTCTTAACTTTTAAGATTTTTAAGTTCTCCTTCTTTAATATAATAACTCCAAAATCAATCATGTATTATTATATATTCTCAATTATCTCTCCCTGAATTAGGAGGAAGAAGCATTTACTTCTTCCTCCTTTTTTTTATGTATAATGAAAGGAAGTGAATTAATGGCGAAAAAGAACGGAATAACATATACTTGTCTTTGTTGTTCATATGATTTAGTTGAATCAGAATTTCCTAAAAGTGCATCATATTTAAATCAAAAGACAGGTAGACTACCTTATTGTAAAGGTTGTTGTTCTGAATTTTATGATAGATTATTAGTAGAACAACAAGATGAAATGAAAGCATTATATAAATTTTGTATGCAATTAGATATATATTTTGATAGAGATTTAGCTAATACATTAGCGGCTAATAAAAATGCTACAAGTAATTTAGGATTTAGATATATTAATAAAATGGGATTAGTCCAATATAGAAAGAAAACTTTTTCTGATACTAAATGTTTTATAAATGTTTTTCCTATATCAGAAGATGAAATAGAAGAAATAATGTATTTAAATGTCGAAAGAAATAAAGAAGATATTCTTAGAGAAGCTAAAAATGCTATAACCCCAGAAATAATTGGTAGATGGGGAACTGGCTTTGAATATGAAGAATATATGTTTTTAGAAGAAAGATATCAAATATGCCTTGATACATATGAAAATAATAATCCCGCATCATTATGGGTAATTTGCCCTAATTGTTAAGTAATTAGCAATTGAAAACAACTTTAATTGCAGGTAATCCCTAAAGCCTTACACCAAAACGGAATATGAAAATATAAACGGTGATGGTACGAAAGTAGAAAAAACGTAAGGATATACATAAGGTTAAATCCTAAGTGTATGCGACAATGGGTGTTCATGCAGAGAAGATATCTAAGTTAAATTATTTTAATTGACATAATATAAAATTAATAGTATAATAAAAAACAAAGAAAGGAGATGAAAAAATGGGTAGAAAATTAACTTATGAATTTGTTAAAGAATATGTTGAGTCATTTGGTTATATTTTATTAACAAATTATTATGAAAATAATAATCAAACATTAGAAATGATTTGTCCTAATGGACACTTTTATAAAACTTGTTTTAGAAAATTTAGAGAAAGTAGAAGATGTAGTGAATGTAATAAAGTTTCATTAGAAGAAATATTGGATTTTTTAGGTAAAATTAATTATAAATATATTAATAAGGAATATAAAAATGGAAAATTATATGTAACTTTTGAATGTTCACATAATCATATTAGAACAATGTATTGGCAAGATATAAAAAGAGGGAAAAGATGTTTTGATTGTTGTGGTAGTGAAAAATACACACAAGAATTTGTTGATATATATATAAAAAAATATGGTCATAAATTATTATCAATATATGAGTCTGCCAATAAAGATATTAATATTTTGTGTGATGAAGGACATATTTATACAACGACTTTTAATCAATTTAAAAATGGTAATAGAAGATGTGATAAATGTCATGGTTCAAGTGGAGAAAAAGCAATACAAATATATTTAAATAAATTTTTAAAAGAAAATATAGATTACTTTCATAATAAAGAATATTTTAAAGATTTATTTAGTATGAATGGAAAATTATTAAGACCAGACTTTATATTACCACAATATAAAATATGGATAGAATTTGATGGACAACAACATTTTGAACCAGTAGACTTTGCTAATAAAGGAAAAGAATGGGCAGAGGAAAACTTTAAAAAAGTAAAATATAATGACCAATTAAAAAATGAATATGCAAAAAATAACGGTTGGAAATTAATTAGAATACCTTATACTGAATTTGATAATATAGAAATTATACTAGATAAAGAATTAAAATAATTTGATATGATATAACTTTCAACGACTATCCTTGAAATAGGAGTACATTCAAGTGAATGGAAAAAGGTTGCCCCTAACGAGTAATGTCGAGGGTGAAGAAATAGTCTGCTCTCATACGAAAGTATGAGCAGTATCTTAGATACGGTATGAGATTAACGACCTCATATGAACATAAAGGATTACCAAGAAATGTGTATAAACTATTTAGAATTAAGAAAAAATAGAGGAAATTATCAAGCGCAACAGAAATTACAAGAAATGATAGATAGACTTCAAAAAGGTTGTAAAATGAAAATAGCACAATTAGATAATACGGAAGATGATAATGCGGCATTTGGTAGATTTATAGATAGAATAGAAATGTTTGAGCCTTGTGATAAAAGATTGTCATTTTTTGAAGATATAGATAATATTAGAAAATATATAAAAAAATGGTTTGTTTTACCTTTTTCAAAAGAGTTAGAAATAATGAATGAAGAAGATATAAATAAAATCTTAGAGGGTGAATATATAGATGATTATTCTGATATAAATAAAATTTATCAAGAACAACAAGAAAAATATTTAGAGGAAAATGAAGATGACAGAGAAGGATAATATAGAAGAAATTATATCAGATGATGTTATAAAAAGTTCTCATAGAAAAAGAGATAACTTGTCACCTAGAAAAAAAGACAGATTTCAAGAAGGTATGAAATTATGGACTTCATTTTTTAGGTTAAACCTTCATAGATTTTGTATTGATTATTTAGGATTAAATCTATATCCTTTTCAAATGATAATGTTGTATTTAATGAATGTAATGTATAGCACTTGCTTTATATGTGCAAGGGGTTTATCAAAATCATATACTTGTGCAATATTTTTATGTGCAAGAGCAATATTATACCCTGGTCAACTTATATTAGTAAGTTGTACTACTAAAGAACAATCAAGAACATTGATAAGAGAGAAAATTGGAAAAGAATTAATGAAACAGTCACCTATGTTAAGGAGAGAAATAGCCGATATAAAAGTTGGAACAAATGAAACCTGTGTATATTTTAGAAATGGGTCAACCATTCAAGCAATAAACGCATCCGAAAATACCAGAGGGTTAAGGGCGCATATTCTCGTAGTAGACGAATATCGTATGATACAAGGTGGATTTGATACACTTAACTCTATATTAAAACCTTTCTTAAACTGCGTTAGAATACCTAAGTTTAAGAATAATGAAAATAGTAAATATAAGAATTATCCATCAGAAGAAAATAAAACTATTTACTTATCATCTGCTTGGTTAGGTGACCATTGGAGTTATGATTTATATAAAGAACATAGAGAAAAAATGTTAAAAGGAGAAGATTGGTTTACTTGTAATTTACCATATCAATTATCCGCACATCATGGATTATTAACAAAGAAAAGAATTGATGATATTGTTAGTAGTGAAAATATGTCGGATATGTCGTTTAGTATGGAATTTGAAGCGTTATTTTATAAAACAAATGACCATTCATTCTTTAAACCTTCTGATATATTACCATTAAGAACTTTAGAAAGTGCTTGGTATCCTCCTACAACAGAAGGATTTGTAATGAATAAGAATAAAGATATGTCCAAAAGACCATATTATCTTAAACCTATTGTCAAAGATGAAATGCGAGTATTATCTTGCGATATCGCCTTAATGGACAGTAAAAATGGTAAGAACAACGATAACGCTATATTTACTTTCTTTAGATGTTTACCTAAAAATGAGAATTATATAGCAGAAGTTTTATATCAAGCATCATATGAAGGCGCTAAGGCTAAAGAATTAGCATTATACATTAAACGATTATATTATGATGCACAATGTGAATATATCGTACTAGACGTTCAAGGTAATGGTTTATCTGTGTTAGATGAACTAGGAGAGCCAACTGTTGATAGTGAGCGTGGAGAAACATATCCTCCTTTAAAAGCTATGAATGAAGATAGATATGCAGACAGATGTGGTTATGCAAATGCACAAAAATGTATATACTGTATTGCTGGTAATCAAAAACTAAATCACGAAATAGCGATACAATTAAAAACTTCATTCCAAAATAAAACTATTAAATTATTAAAAAATCAAATGGAAGCAGAAGACTTTATAGAAGGTTTTGAAATATTACCTCCACAAGAACAAGCTAATAAATTATTACCTTATATTCAAACATCATTAATGCAAAATGAAATAATATGTTTAGAATATGAAATAAGGCAGTCTTATATCAAAGTGTACGAAACTGGTAAAAACCGAAAAGATAGATATTCTAGTTTAAGTTATGGAAATTATTTCATACGACAACAAGAAAAAAAATTAAAGAAAAAGAAAAAAGGAAGTTCAATAAATTTATGGTAAGGAGTTGAAATAATTGTCTGAACAAGAAAATAAAAAAGTGGAAGAAATTAAAGAGAAAAAAAGATATTTCGCAGAAACTTCCGTAGCGAGTAATGCAACTAACTATGCTTTCAACCCAACTAAGTATACAACAGATGATGTTGTAAGTTTATTAGAAGACCCACAAAAAAATGCGGCTTCACTTCAAGAAGTGAGTTTATGGTTGTATTATAATAGTGGTATTTATTATAGATTAATAAATAACTTTGCCGGTATGAATAGATATGATATGTATTTATTCCCTAGCACTATCAATAGATTTAGTAAGGGTGGAAAGAAAAAAACTAATGCAGATAAATTATTAAAGGAATACCTTGATATTGCCCAAAATGTAGAAAGGTTAAGTTGGAAATCAAACTTTAGAACAATAGGCACTAATCTTATGATAATAGGAGAAGTTTATTTATATAAAATAGAAGATAATAGTGGAGTTATTTTAAAAGAAATACCTTCAAATTTATGTAAAATAAGTAAAGTTATAAATGATGGTTTATATAAATATTCTATAAATATGAGTAAACTAGGAACAGAAGCCTTATATAATATGATGCCAAAAGGTATACAACAATTATATGATAAACATGTTGCAGGAAGTATACCACCAGAAGGATATAGTGAAAATAATTATGCAATAGTAGAAGATAAAGAAGCTATTTGTCTAAGTATGAATCAATTTGTTGGTACAAAATCTGTTCCTCCTATGTGCTATATCTTTCCTTCTATAATAAGATTGATGACAGAAGAAGAAAATGAGATAGTGGAAAGCAAAGCTAATAATCTTAAATTAATACACATGAAATATCCAGTTGATGCAGAAGGTGAATCAATACTTGATGAAGATGCAATAAGAAAAATGCACAATTCTGCAAAAGCTAATTTACCAACGGGGGTAGCAATAAACACTAACCCTTTAGAACTTACTGCACATACTCTACAAAGAACAGGTAATGTTGCAACAAGTAATAGACAAACATTAACTGAACTTGTATATAACAATGCAGGAGTTAATAGTGAAATATTCAATGGTAACAATAGTAACAATCAAGCTATACTTAGTGGATTAGTTGCAGATGAAATTATAGCAGACACATTAAATAACTTATTTGAAAATTATGTTAAATATGAAATTAAAACTAAAAAGAAAAATGCTTTATGGTTACCTAGATTTATAAGAAATACTAAGTATAATGAAAATGCTTTAGAAGAACAAGCATATAAAGGTGCTACTGTTGGATTATCAAGAATGAAATATTTAGCAACTCAACATTATAGTCCATTAGAAGCTATATCTATATTAGAGTTTGAAACAGAAAATGGAATAGATGATTTATTTGTACCATTAGCTACTGCTTTCACTCAAAGTGCTAATGCAGAAGAAAACAACGGTAGACCAAAGGCTAGTGATACAGATAGTGAAAAACAAGTTTCTGATAATCAAGATAGTACCATTTAAGATGTATATTTAATATTTTTTTCAATAATCTGTCCTATATTATAAATGTAAGGCAAAAAAGATAGGGGTGATAAAATGTTAATTTATACTACCGATATAAAAGTTAAAGAAAAACTACTTAGTAAAGGAGAAGTCTTAATAACAGAAAGAAGGGTAAATGATGAAATATACTTCTTTTTTAGATTAAGCAATCCTTCAATAATACAAAAATTTTCACATAATGATATAGTTGTGTGTAATAATAATTTATTTCTTTAACAGAAAGGTGGTGAATAAATGAATAGACTACAATTACCTATAAAATCTTTTGAAAAATTTGAAGAAACATTAAATAATTCAAATTTTCATCCAGTAAAAATTATGATATGTCATACAGGAGAAAATTTGAATGGCTCTGTTTTTTCATTAGACAGTTTTAATAAATCTATTAATACATTATCCAACATTCCTATACTTGGCTTTGTAAAAATTGATGACAATGGCAACAAAGACTTAGCCGGACACGAAATAGATTTAGATTTATTCGTTGACGAAGATGGGAAAATAAATGTAAGAGAATATTATAAAGAAGTTCCAATAGGTGTAATACCAGAAACTAACAATTATTTCTTTGAAGAAATAGATGGGGAAACTTATTTAGGTTGCTACGGTTACATATGGAAATGTTATAGTAATGACGCATATGATATATTACTAGATGATGAAGAAAAAGAAGTGTCAATGGAAATACTTATAAAAGAGTGTTCATATGACAAACAAAACAGATGTAACATAGATAAATTTGAGTTCTTAGGAATAACTTGTTTAGGGTCTGCTCACCCAGGGGCAATGGGAAGAAATTGTACTATAAATATGAACTTTTCTGCTAACGAGAATAAAGAGTTCTTCGACGCAGTTGAAAAGTTAAATAAAATATTGAAATCCCAAGGAAAGGAGGACTTTGTTATGGATAACATAGAAGAAAAAGATTTACAAGTTGACTATGAAGAAAAAGAAGTTGAAGAAATAGAAGAAATGGAAATTGTTGAACAACCAATAGAAGAAGAATTTGCAGAAATAGAAGAAGAAGATAAGGAAGAAGTTTGCCAAGAATGTGGTAAAAATCCTTGTGAATGTGAAGAAGTAGAAGAAGAATTTGCAGAAGAAGAAATAGAAGAAGAATTTGAAGCTATCGAAGAATTTGCAGAAGTTGAGGAAGAAGACGACAAAGAAGAAGTTTGTTCAGAATGTGGTAAAAATCCTTGCGAATGTGAAGAAGAAGTAGTTGAAGAAGAATTTGAGGTTGTTGAAGAAGAAATAGAAAAAAAAGAAGACTTTGGACTTTCTTTAAATAATCTTTATAGAGCAATAAGTGTATCTTTTGACAATATAACATATCAATATACTAGTTTTTGGGGTGACACTTTCGATTGTAGAAAATATTATCTTGAAGATTTAATTCCAAATGATAATATGGCAATAGTTTATGATGATGAAGATGGAAACTATTATGGGGTTTCTTATTCATTTGATAATGATGATGTTATATGCAATCTTGAAGGTAAAATCCAATATATACAAGAATGGCGACCAAAACTTGATGGTACTAGAACTTTTGAAATAGAAGAAAAGGATAAAGTTTCAGTTGCATCAATATTTGAAAAAGTTGGGGAAGAACTTCATTCTTTAAGACAATTCAAACAAAGTGTTGAAGAAACAGAAAGATTTGAAGAACTTAAACAACAAGTAGAATCTATATTAGATACTTTCAACTTTGAAGAAGAAGAGGTTGCAGAATTAAAAACTAAAGCATTAAATAGAGAAATAGATTTAGAAAGATTTGAAGATAAACTTTGTGTATTAGAAGTTAGAAAAATGAGAAGTCAAAAATTCTCTATGAAACAAACAGAAGAAGTAAATAGTTTACCTATATCTGATACAGAAGAAAAAGTTAAACCTGTTGGTAAATACCAAGGTTTATTAAACAAATATGGAAATAAAAAATAAAAAAAAATAAAGGAGTAGATTTAAGTGGCTAGAATAATAAGATTAGATATAATAAATGGAAATCCAAGAAGTTTTGTTGCACCAGCAGACTTAGAACAAGGATTATTCTTAGAAATAGTAGGAAAAGCACCAAATGCAGAATTAGGTGTTGAAGCAGATTATGAAGCATATGCAGTTGAATTAGCAAAAGCTGATACTGAAAGAGGACAATTAATGTTACATGCATCAGTTGCTAATATGTATGATGAAAGAAAAGGAGAAATAGACTTCGTATTAGAAGAAGGAAGAGTAGGTAGAGGATATCAACCAATAATGGGAGATATAGTTACTTTAGCTGCAGATTTATTTGAGGCAAAACCAAATGTTGGAGATAAAGTTGGATTAGCTGCAGATGGAAAATTAGCAGTAGGTGGAGATTTAGCAGTAGTTGAAGCTTTAGAAGATTTAACTATACCAGGAGCAGAACCACAAGAATCAGTAGTAATAAGATTTTTATAAGATTTAATTAAACTTACTTAATAAAATAAAAAAATAAAAACAAAAAAGGAGTAGATATAAATGGCAAGTTTAAATATACAAGAAGTAAGAGAAATGGCTTACGATTTATACAAAGGTAGAACTTCTAACTTTGACAAAGAATCTGCAAATAATGCAATAAGAAACATAATATTAGAAACTGCTGGATGTGCAGAAAAATGGGATATGTATAGATTTATGGACAACAAATACAAAGTATTTGCAATAATGAGAGAAATATTAACTCCAGTTGTAGCAGAAAATGTTTTAGAAAGATTTGAAGCATGGGTTGATATAGAAGATATAGCTTTAGGAGATACTAAAGATTTTGAAGTAATGAACATGGACTTATTTGAAATAGGATATGTTGCAGACGGAACTTCTCACTTAAGAAGACAAAAATTAGTTAATGGTAAATTAGCTATGGCTTCTTTCCAATTAGGAGCAAAAATATATACTGAATTTGATGATTTCAGAAGAGGTAGAGTAGATTTCGCTCAAATGATAGATAGATTAGGAAAATCTTTCGAAGCTAAAATAGGAGAAATAATAGTTAAAGCAGTACAAAATGCTTATGACGGATTAGACGCTAACTTTGCAGTAGAAGGTGCTTACAACAACGAAGATTTATTAGAAATGGTACAAAGAGTTGAAGCTAAATCAGGAAAACCAGCAGTTATATATGGAACTAAAGTAGCTTTAGCTAACGTTAAATCTGATGAAGGTTGGATAGCAGAAGCAGAAAAAGAAGAAATAAGAAATATGGGACATGTTGGAATGTGGCATGGTGCTAAAGTTGTTGAAATACCACAAGCTGTAAACAGAAAAGACGAATTTATGATAGACAATGCTATGTTATACGTTATACCAGACGGAACTAAAGTAGTTAAATTATTATTTGAAGGAGATATAGATGTAATAGAAGTTGCAGACCCAGCAGTAAGAAAAGATATGCAATTTGAATATATGTTTATGAGAAGATTACAATTAGGTGTTTGTAAATCTTCTGTATACGGAGTATATAAAATAGGTGCTTAATTAATACAAAGAGGACTATAATAGTCCTCTTTGAATAATAAAGGAGAGAGATATATGGCGAGAGATAGAAGAAAAGAGAATTTAAGAAAAACAATAAGTGAAAAAAGAAATATATTAAAAAATGCAGACGTATCTATAAAAAATAATTGTATTAGTAAAATTATCCTTAAAAGTAGACTTAATGGTGGGTCTAAATATACTTTATTGGCAAATGGAGATATAGAAGATATACCTTTTACAGAATTAAATGATATATTCAAAAGACAAAGAAATCTTTTTGAAAGTTATAAGATTTTAATAGAAGATGTATATTGCCCAGAAAATGATGAAATTACAATAGAAGATGTTAAACTTGTATTAGGGCTTAAAGATGATTTTGATGAAACGCCAGACGAGTATTATTTTGATGAACTTTTATTAGACTTATCTTTTGAAGAATATGAAGAAGAAGTAAATGGTTTATCAAGAAATATATTATCAAGATTAATTGAAAGAGCAGTTCTACTTTACAGACGAGGAGAGTTTTCAAACTTTAATAAAATGTCTTTATTAGAAAATAAACTTGGATTAGAATATGTTTTTGAAGATGTTGACAGAAGTAAAAGACAAATTAAGTCTGATATAGACTTATTCTAGTAAAGGAGGTGTTCTTATGACACCTGTTGAAAATGTATATGCTAGAATTTCTGCTATAATCGAAGACCATACATATTGTAAACTTCCTGATGAAGATATTGAATTTTTATTTAAAAACTTCTTAGAAACTGCAATAATTTATTTTAAAGAGTTGAATGTTAAATATAAACCAATAATCGTAGAGAATGATTTTGGTGAATTTTTTATTCAAAAAACTAAGAATGTGCAAGGAGAAGATGATGGTCTTGATTTAGAAGAGGAAGTCATTTTAGCACATGGAATGATGTTATCTTGGCATAAAAGTAAAATACTAAGAGATAGATTCTTAAAACAAAACCTTAATACTGGGGACTTCAATAGATTATCAAACGCTACTATGTTAGCTAATAACATAACTTTATTTGATGTCTTAAGTAAAGAGTTTATAAAATTAAGAAGAAGATATAGAAACAGAGATTGGAACGGAGATGGTTTATAATGAGCAGAAATTACCTTCATAAGTTCCGTAGAAAAATAGATATTAATGGATGTTCACAAGGCGAAGCAGAAACAACAGAACTTAGAGAAAATTTTAATGAACTAGTGGATAATAGACTTTCCCCAACGGTACATACAGTAAAATATGTAAAAAGGGAAAATGTAGGAATAGACCAAATTGGTATTAATATAAATGTAAATATTGAGGACGTTTCTGAAAACGACCAAAAATCTAATGATGAAAAATATGTTAATTTTAAATATGATTTAGATGTACAAAGTGGTGACCAAATATATTGGCATAATACTTGGTGGATATTATACCACGAAGAAAGATTATCAGTTTTAGCTAGTAAAACTTTTACTTGTAAAAGATGCAATTTTGATTATCGTATGGAAGTAAATGGTATATTGTATAATTTTCCTGTACTACTTATGAACTTAACATTATATAGTGACGGTATGACAGACCAAACTTATATGTCTAATCAAGATGGTAGTAGAAGAATAACAATATCTGACAATGAATATAGTAAATTTGTTAAGATAGGCACTAGAATAATGATATCAGAAAATGCAGTATATGAAGTTTGTCATATAGATGATTTTTCAAGAAAAGGTATTAAAGATTGTATGTTAAAACAAGCATTTATTGATTCTAAGGATAATAAAGATGAAATAATAGCTTGGAATGAATTTAATAATGAACAAAATGATGAAGGTATTTTAGGTGAAGATGTAATAAGATTAGGTGCTAACGAAATTTATCACCACACATTTTCACAAGGAACTGTTGGTTGGGAAGTAATAGCAGAAGATAATTGTGTATACATAGATACAAGCTATAATAATAGTGAAGATTATAGCATTAAATTAAAATGTACTACAAATGGTAAGTATATTGGTAACACAGTTATTATTCGTGCTATTAATAGTAACGGTATTGTTGCAACTAAAGAAATAAGGATAGGAGGAATGTTCTAATGGCAAATGATTATCTATTTGGGTATACTAACAAAATAATGGCAGAAATGGTAGCTTATTTAATGGCAGATAGAAATTTTTGTAATTTTGTATATTATACTGATACAAAATATGATTATCAAGATTTAACTCAACTAGAAATACCTACTTCTAGTCAATTATATGATAAGTATTTTTTTGTATATAGGAGAATACCAGAAATTATTGAAAATGTTGGTGCTTATGTATATTTTGATATATACAGAGATATTCCTATTAAATTAGGTAGTCCTATTAGAACATTAACATTTGCTGTTACTATTTTAATACATCACGATTGTATAAGAACTATACATGGTCATAGAGGTATATGTATAAAAGACGCATTAGAAATAGCACTTAGCAATTTATCAGAAGGTAATACAATAGGAAATATCGAACTATCTAGAGTTAGTCCAGTTCTTGGATTAGTTAAAGATTTCACAGGATATACACTTCAATTAAAAGTCGATAATTTCTCTCCGAGATTTAATAGAAAATACGGTGAATAATTTTGTTAGAACAACAAACATTATTTTTTGGATTACCTATACATCTTGATGAAAATACTACCGTATATCAACCAACATTAAATGAGATATTAGATAAAGGTTTTTCTATTGAAAAAATATTAGAGCCTTTTATAGCACTTGACAAAAGAAAATTTGAACAAGAAACAAAAAATGAAAAAATCAATGATTTTGATATGTTATTTGTGCAAATGATAATAGGATATATACAATATCTAACAGATACAAAGGATAACATTGGATTAATAGAATGGATAAATTCAGATAAATCTGATTGGTTAATAATAAAAAAATTAATTGAAGTATTAAAATTTTTAATAAAAACAGAAGATATTTCTTTACATGTTTCAGATATTTCAAAAGGCTTAATTGATACAATGGAAGATAATTATATTATAGTAAATAAGTCTTATAAAATAGATAGAGATACATTTAACGACCTAAAAGATTTGGTATGTGAAATACTAGATATTGAAATAACTATCGATACAGTAAAACCACAACCAAAAATAGAAAGAACAGAAGAAGAAAAAAGATTAGATAAATTGTTTGAAGAAAAAAGAAAACAATATGAAAAAGAGTATGGAAAGAAAATAAAAAAAGAAAAAAACAAA
>JAZRRD010000050.1:0-3107 GCA_045650425.1 Bacilli bacterium
ATACTTTAATGTATCAACTGTGTTTCTTGCAAACCTTGATATTGACTTAACTAGGATTTTATTAATCTTACCCTTTTTACAATCATCAATCATTCGCATGAACTCAGGTCGGTGTTCTGCTTTAGTTCCACTTAACCCATAATCAGCATAACCTTCCACATAGTTCCATTTAGGATTTGATCTTATTAGTTCTTCAAAGTATTCCTTTTGTAGTTCATATGAATCTTCTTGTTCATCAAGGTCTGTTGATACCCTTGCATAGTATGTTACATTTTCTTTTTCAGTAATGCTAGTCATATTAGCACGATAGAGTATTGGTATTTCTTGTACTACCTTTTCTTTAGTTTGCATTTACTTTCCTCCTTTCTTTCCATCCTTTCTTGTTTCCTGATGGACCATTGTCAAAGTGTTTAGTGATACTTATTCCATTGATGAAGTTAAATGTTACTGTATCAACGTTTAGTACTATATTGTCTAGAAACTTTCTTACCTTTTCTTCATCAAACTCATCAATCATTACATAGTCTTTTTGGCTTATTCCTTTTAAGGTTAAATCGTTAATTGATAGTGTTAGTTCATGAGTTCTATTCTTAATTCTTTCAAGTTCTGCATTATAGTCATCAAGTTCTATTAGTCTATTAATTTTTAAGATGTTTAACTCGTTTTCTTGTTTGATTAGTTTTTCACGTTCCGCTATTAGTTCATCTAATACTTTTGATTTAGGCTTTAGTGTAACAAACTCATTATACGCACTTACAAATAATTCTTTAAGGACATCATCTTTTATGTTTCTTGAGTCGCATACCTTTTTAGAATATCTTGCTCTTGTTCCACACATCCAAATTGAGCACTGCCAGGCTTTGCCACTATTGTTAATTTTGTGATTAACTTTACCACCACACACGCCACATCTAATAATGCCAGTGAACGAGTATGGTTCTACTTTAGGTTTTCCTTTTAGCTTATCTGACTGTTTACTAATTAGTAACATTTGTACTTTATCAAAGTCTTCTTTTGATACTATTGCATCATGAGAATCTTCCATATAATACTGTTTAGCAAAACCATCATTGACTTTTGCAACACCATTTATCATAACACTCTTTTGTGCCAGACTACATCCTTTGTATTTTTCATTCTTTAGGATATATCTTATGGATGATTCATTCCATTCTGGCTTTCCTTCACCATTTTTATATCCATGTTCTTCTAGGTATAGTTTTATTCTACCAAACCCATAGCCATTTAGGTATAACTCATAAATCTTTCTGATGACTTTAGCTTCATCTTCTTTAATTATAAGATTGTTATTTTCATAGTCCATCTCATAACCAAATATCTTACACCCTATTTGAATTTGACCTTTTTTGAACCTTTGTCTAACTGACCACTTTTGATTTTCTGAATAAACTCTTAAGTCGTTTTCAGCAACTGCCGCCGCTATAGTTAGGAACACTTCTGCACTTGGATCGAATGTATCAATATTTTCTTTTTCAAATACTACCTTTATTCCAAGTTCACGAAGTCTTCTTACTGACTCTAATAGTTCAGTTGTGTTTCTTGCAAATCTTGATACTGACTTTGTATAAACTACATCAAACTTTTTATCTTCTGCATCTTTTAGTAGTCTTTTTAACTCTGGTCTTTTTGATAAGCTTTTACCACTTATACCTTTATCAGCATATATCTCAACTAGTGTTAAGTCATCATTTTTGTTTATTTCGTTCTTCCAATAGTCTTCCTGGAATTCGAAGCTATGTACTTGAGCATCTGATGCTGTTGATACTCTAATATAAGCAACTGCTCTTTTCATAAATTATCATCTCCTTTCTTTTATAAGTACGCTACTTTTCGTCTAAAACAATACCGCAAAACTTTTATTAAATCTAGTGAAAAGTTCAAGAATTTTGATTTTTTGAAATTTTGATTTTTGATTTTTTGATTATTATACGCACGCGATTGGCCGCCCGCTTTTTGGCCTTTTTTTTCTAGAGATTTAGACCCCCCCCTCCCCCCTAAAAACTGATGAAAATTTCGAAAACTTTAAAAGTACAAAAAACGCATAAATAGTGAAACTTTTAACACTTTTAGAAACTTTACAAATTTTCAAAATTTCAAAAACTTTTCAAAACTAAAATTTTAGAAAACCAAAAGTGAAAAATAAACTAAAATTCAGGCTTCGAAAATGGGTCAAAATACGCCTTAAAATCGGCTCAAAAACTTCTTGAAACTAGCCTTAAAAGGCATCAAAACTCTGCTACAGGTGCTAAAAAGGGCTTAAAACTCGGTACATGGCCTTGATGTGGTTAATATGCTTTTAAACCTTTAAAATCATCAAAAGTTATACTTAATAGCATTTTAGATCATCTCTTATTTAATATATTTTCTATACACCACTATACCTATATAAATTTATAAGAATAGTTGTATATTCTTTATAACCGTAAATTCTTCTTAAAATAGTGCCTTAAAAGGCTTACTAAAACACTAGTATTTTTCTATTAATGCTTATAATACTTGCTGTTTATGTTTAAAGCCTTTTAAGAACTCTTGCGTTTTGCTTAAAAGCATTCAAAAATACTCAAATACCTTAAAGCCTGTTAAAGATGCATTAAATACTATAATACCAAATATCATCTTAGGCTTCAGTATGTTAAATTAGTTTAATGCGATATTCCCAGTTAAGTTCATTTTTGTTAACTGGTCTATATCCACTTAGCCACATTGCATCTTTGAACTGATTGTTAGTTAGGTAGATTTTCGTCATATTTTCTAGTCCATGTTTTAAACTATAGCTCGTATAATTATGATTAACTTTCGCACTAGGTTCAATATGTTTTTTAATCCAATCAAATACTTGCACTTGTTCTTCAATTGATAAGTCAGTAATTAGACCTTTATCTTCCCAACCATTTTCATTTGTATATGGTCTGTTATTTAATAGCACTCTTCTTCACCTCCTTATTGTAATAAAATCTTTTTGTCCTTTTAGTCACACGTCCCTATATAATAAAATATTTAACATAATCAACAAGAATATAGTAGTATAATATTTAATATATTTAATATATTTAATATATATAATAAATAATAATAATTTATATAAT
>JAZRRD010000051.1:0-8216 GCA_045650425.1 Bacilli bacterium
ACGCATATGTACTTCCTGCAAATATTGCAACTACAGCCAAAACACCAATTGATAACGCTATAATTTTGTTGCGTTTTTTTGTGTCTTTTTCCACTTTCTATCCCTACTTTCTATTTTTACATATATAGCATACCCCCCCCCCCCCCCTTTGTCAAATAAAGTTGACCT
The DNA here is from genome assembly GCA_045650425.1 of Bacilli bacterium. Classification (GTDB taxonomy): domain Bacteria; phylum Bacillota_I; class Bacilli_A; order RF39; family UBA660; genus RGIG1752. Next base: position 169 of record JAZRRD010000051.1, read on the forward strand.
ACAGTCGTCATTTTTTTACAAATTTTATAAATTTTGACGTAAATTTACACAAACAAAAAAACAGATTTACATCTGTTTTTATTTTGGTTGTAAAATATTTAGTGTGTGTAACTAAAAGTTATATGCACTATTTTTATATATAAAAAAGACATATAAGTAAAACCTTGATACAATGTAAGTGACGAAACAAACATAGAAAGAAGGTACTTATATGTCTAACCAAAATTATATTATAGAAATGCTAGAATTGAAAGATAACAACATTAAATTTTATAATAATTTTTATTATAAAGAAAAAATTAAAAATGTTTTACACAAAATTTTTGAGGGTTATCTTTCATATCAACCTCTTTGTTGTGATAAATGTGGTGTGTTATTTGATGAAAAGTTTGAAAAGCATGGCTTTATTGTTTCTGATATCAAAATTCCTGATGTTGTTGGATTTAAAACTATTCTTAGATTACACAAACAAAGATATCTTTGCAAACATTGTGGCAAAGCTTTTACACTTAAAACTAATATTTGTGATTTTGGTTGTTTTATTTCTAATAACACCAAGCAAAAAATTGCTGTTGATTTAACGGAAAAACGGTCTGAAAAAGATATCGCTAAGGCTAATAATGTGTCTCCTAATACCGTTGAAAGAGTTATGGATTCTTATTACGAAACTATTAAAATATATAAAAATTATTTGCCTAAAATATTATCCTTCGATGAATTTAAATCTGTTAAATCTGCTGATGGTGCTATAAGTTTTCATTTATGCAATGGTGAATCTGGTCAAACTATCGATATAGTCGAAGATCGTAGACTTTATTGTTTGCTTAAATACTCGCTAGATATTCTCATAAGGCTCGTGCTGCTGTTAAATTTATTGTTATCGATATGTATTCTCCTTACATTTCTTTAATAAAAGCTATGTTCCCTAATGCTAAGATTGTCATCGATAAATTTCACCTTGTCCAATTAATATCCAGAGCTCTTAACAAAACTAGAATTAAAGTTATGAATTCAGATAAGCAAAACTATAATAAAATGAAAAGATACTGGCGTTTATTTCTAAAAGATAGAAATGAGTTAGATTTTAGCAAATGGCAAAAATTTACTTGTTTTCCAAACTTAATTACAGAAAGAGATGTTGTTGACTATATGTTAAATCAAAATGTCGAGCTAAAAGAAACATATTCTATTTATCAATGTTTACTCTCAGCGTTTAAAGAAAAAGATTTTGAGGCTTTTATTAATATTTTAAATACCGAGCATCATCTTATATCAAGTTATATGAAAACATCTCTAAACACTTTAAAAGAGTTTAAAGATAATATTTTTAATACATTTAATAATCCTTATCACAACGGTTTTATTGAAGGAAACAATAATTTTATTAAAGTTATAAAACGTATTGCTTTTGGATTTAGATCTTTTCGTAGATTCAAAGCCCGTATCATGATTTGCAAAGGAATTATTAAAATAAATAAAAAAGTAGCTAACATCTAGCGATGTTAACCACTTTAAAATTATCACTTATTTGTGTCTACACACACTATTTGACAATTATCCTTTATTTTTTAAATCCACATTCTTCACATAATATATCATCTTTTTTTTGAATCAAAAGACTTTGACATTCTGGGCACTTATCTACTGGTAAATACCATGTTGCAAATTTGCATTTTGGATAATTATCACACCCATAAAAGACTTTTCCGCGACGAGTTTTCTTTTCAATAATTTTTCCGCTACATTTAGGACAATCAATTATTTGTTTTATTTCATTCTCCTCTTTTTTAATATACTTACAGCTTGGATAATTACTACAAGCAGTAAAGATACCATAGCGACCATTACGAACAACCAAGTCACTTCCGCAATCAGGACATAATTCTCCAGTTTTCTCGGGCTCTTTCTTTTCCATTTCTGCAAATGCTTTTTCTACTAATGGTTCAAACTCATTATAAAAATCATGTAATACTTTGATGTTATCTAAATTTTCATTTGCTATTTTATCTAGGTCATCTTCCATATTGGCTGTATATTCGACATTAACTAAATTACTAAAGAATTCTTGAAGTTTATCTGTTGTCTCTATTCCTATATCGGTTGGAAAAAATTTCTTTTCGTTCAGTTTTACATATCCTCTATCTTTAATCGTTTGCATTATAGTAGCATATGTACTTGGTCTTCCAATCCCTAAACTTTCTAATTCTTTAATTAAACTACTTTCTGTGTAACGACTGGCAGGTTTAGTAAAGTGCTGAATTTTATTTATTTCATCAGATATTAAAATATTACTTTGATAAGATTTAAAATCTGGTAAGATTTTATCTTCGTTATCCTCATAAGCACCATATACTTTTAAATATCCATCAAATACTAATTGACTTCCAGTTGTTTTAAATGTATAACCATTATTTTCTAAAATTACACTAGTGCTTAAGTAAACTGAATCAGCCATTAAAGATGAAACTGCTCTAGAATAAATTAATTTATATAATTTATACTCATCAGGAGTCAAGAATTTTTTTACACTTTCTGGAGTTCTTAATACACTTGTTGGTCTAATTCCTTCGTGTGCATCTTGGATATTGTCATTTTTCTTACCAAATTTAACATTTCCTAAATATTCCTTACCATAATTTTTTTCAATAAAATTATGAGTTTCATTTACAAATATTGGAGAAACTCTAACGCTATCTGTTCTCATGTATGTAATTAAACCGACGGTTTCATTTTCCAAATCAATTCCTTCGTATAATTTTTGTGCAGTTTTCATTGTTTTTGAGGCACTAAAATTCAACTTGCTTGATGCAATTTGTTGTAAAGTTGAAGTCTTAAATACTTCTTTTGATTTTCTGTTTTTTTTCGTTTTGCTAATATCTTCAATTTTAAAACTTTTGCTTAAAACACTTAAAATTTCTTTTGCTTCTACTTCACTCTTTATTTCGATTTTCTTCCCTCTAAATTTCTCTAGTTCCGCAGTAAAATCTTTAAAATCAGCTTCAATTGTCCAGTATTCTTCAGGAATAAAAGCCAAAATTTCTCTTTCTCTATCTACAATTAATTTTAAAGCAACGGATTGAACTCGGCCTGCACTTTTCCCACCAGTTTTACTACGCATTAATTTACTTAATCTAAAACCAATAATTCGATCTAAAATTCTTCTTGTTTCTTGGCTTTTAACTAGATCGTAATCAATTTTACGTGGATTATTAATGGCTTCCTTAACAACATCTTTAGTAATCTCATTAAAAACTACTCTATCATATTTATTATCATCTAATCCAAGTTCATCATATAAATGCCAGCTTATAGCCTCTCCTTCGCGGTCTGGGTCAGTAGCTAGATAAACTATATCTGATTCTTTAGCAAGTTTCTTCAAACTTTTAATATCTTTAGATTTACCTTTAATTGCAATATACGTAGGCTTAAAATCATTTTCTATATCAACTCCTAACCCAAACTTTCCGGTCGTCGATAAATCTCTTATATGCCCCTTACTTGAAACTACATTATATTCACTTCCTAAGTACTTCTCAATAGTTTTACTTTTAGCAGGTGATTCCACTATAACTAATTTCTTCATATTTATCCTTTCTAACTACCATTTACTTTTGTTTCATTATCTACTGTATTTTGTATTTCCATTTTTTTATTATTTAAGGCCTTTTCTAAATAACCAAAATAATTATTTTTAATAGCACTGTTACTCATACTAATTTTTAAATGTATATCTTCATTTATTCTATTTATATCAGCTTCAGTATAATAGCCTTCTTGAAAGACAGTCAAATTACTACTGCTAGCATTATAATACGCATATTCATTTTTCCATGATCCATCTGCGAAAACTACCATGCTTTCATAGTCTTTAGATAAAACATCAGTTCCATTATAAAATCTTGGATCATACTCTAAATCGCAAAGATTTGCAATTGTTGGAACAATATTAACATACGAAGTATATTCTGTAAAAGCCTTTGCTTTTATCTCACTATTATAAATTACAAACGGTACTCTTTCTGCCTCATAATCTTCTAACGGATACTCTAAAACATTACTAATTGTTTTATTAGATAATCCGTAAGGATAATGATCTCCATACATAACAATAACTGTATCGTCTAAGATGCCTCTTTCTTCTAGGCCAGAAATTAAAATACCTAACCCTTCATCTAATTCTTTTAATTTAGACATATATCTTTTTAAATCTTTGGGATAATTAAAATCTTTAAAATCATTTAAATATTTATCCCCCAAAATACTTGAAACACTATATGGTTGATGCGAACTTACAGTAGTAAGCCATGTCATAAAAGGTTTACCTTCTTCATAAGTATCTATTATTTGTAAATATTTACTCATAAAATCTGCATCACTTGCCCAATTACGATATTCATTACGATAAGGTATTCCCAATGATTGGACTCCATAGTATTTTTGTGAGCCTAAATTAGTATGAATTTTAGAACGATAATAATATGCTTCAGTATAATTATGCATTGAAGATGTATAATATCCAGCATTATTAAATAGATTAAAAATACTAGTAAAATATGTATTATTTTTATATACGTTTGCAGTACAACTATTGTATATGGAATATAAACCAGTCATTCCAGATAATTCATTATTTCCAGTTGCACAACTATTTCTTGGGCTATAATTATTTTCCCAATGCCACCCTTCAGAATATAGTTTATAAAAATTAGGATATAATTCTTCATTAATAATGATATCATTTACTGATTCCAACATTATAACTATAACATTCTTATCTTTAAATATTCCAGTATATTCATTTTTATCTGTTATATTTTGATTTATAAAATAATTATTTAAATTTTGATATATTTTATTCTTTTCATTTTGAATTACTTTTTCAAAAACAGTATCATCAATTATTCTTGAATAATCAGTTTTTTCTTTTTCTGCTTTTTGGTAATCAACACTTGTCATAGTTTCATCTATAGGGAAAAATTTGATTCTTACATCGCCTAGCCCAAAAGCTGTAACCCCCAATTGTTTTATCGCAATACTTGGTACATTAGGGTTGATAAACAATGATTTATTACTTTGTAATTGATATTTATTTTGCATAAATGGCATAATTAAACAACCATAATAAATAAACCCAACAGATATTTCAAGTAAAATAAATGATGATGTTTTCTTTAATATATTTTTAGTTTTTTCTACTTTATTTAATTTAGGTAATTCTACAACTAATTGTTTGTGTAAAAAAACATAATATAATATTAATAAGATAAAAGGAATAAACATTAAATAATATGTTATTTTAAAACTTCTAAAATATTCACCTATATAGTCTACTACAGCACCAAGCTGACTCGAAGTATTTAAAGACATATAAACTCCCAGATAATTATTAAATCCTAGTTGAGCAAAACCATAAATAGTTATTCCTAGGCAAACTATTATATTTATAATAATTGCAGTTGCTTTTTTTAAATATGAGCAAATAAAACTAATTAAAATTGCTAAAAAGTTTGTAGATATAAAAATTCTTAATAAGGACCATGATATAACTTGATCTGCATTTAAGGACTTAAAAAATATTTCTATCATAAAAATAGAAACAAAAGAAACAAGATAATTTAATAACCATTTATTTTTAAACTTTTTGAACATCCTTATCGACCTCTTTTTCTATTAAATCACGAACTGGCTTATAAGTAAATCGATAATTTTCTAAAACTCCATATTTTTTTATATTTTCTAAATGTAACTTAGTTGGATAGCCCTTATGTTTAGCAAATCCATATTCCGGATGTTTTTCATCAAGTTCATACATCATTCGATCTCTAGTTACTTTAGCTATAACACTTGCCGCAGAAATGCTCAAACTTAATAAATCTCCATGAATAATTGGTGTATTTGGAATACCAATATCTAAAGGCATTGCATCACTAAGAATATGTTCAGGTTTAATTTTTAAATTTTCTATCGCTTTAATCATCGCAACACGACTTGCTGCATAAATATTTATTTCATCAATTTCTTTTGGAGAAACTTCACCAATACCGATTGCTAATGCATCTTTCATGATAATATCATAATATGCATCACGTTTCTTTTCGGTGAGCTTTTTTGAATCAGTAAGTCCTGGAAGTTCATAATTTTTAGGAAGAATTACTGCTGCTGCTACAACTGGACCTACAAGCGGCCCTCTTCCTACTTCGTCTACTCCTGCAATTAGCTTAATTCCTTTTTTATATAAATCTTTTTCATATTCTAAAACATCATATTTCATTATCAAATGTTACTTCCTTAATATATTCATTTTTAATATCATTTATTATTTTATTACTTACTCTTTCGTACTCTACTTCACCATGTTTAAATGCGCCGATAGATTTACCTATTTTTTCATATACTTCCATAATATCAGAAACGTCGGTTATTTTGTAACGTTCTTCTAAAATTTCTGGGTAATGAGTATTTAATTTATTTATGATATGAACTGCTACTTCATCTTCATTTAAAATTTCACTTTTTATAGCGCTCATACTAGCTAAATTTAATGCTATTTCGTCATTATCAAACTTAGGCCATAAAATACCCGGAGTATCTAAAAGAAGAATATCACTTTTAGTTTTAAGCCATGATAAAGACTTAGTTACACCAGGTTTATTTCCTACTACCGCAACATTTTTACCAACCATACGATTAATTAATGTAGATTTTCCCACATTTGGTATTCCAATTACTAAAGCTTTAATTTCTTTTCTTTTTAATCCCTTTTCATCTCTTTTTTGTTGTAAAGATTCCATCATTTCATGAGTTAAATTAATAATTTTTTTATAATCGTCATTATTATTCAAATTTGCAAGTATTACTTTATATCCTTTAGATTCATAATAAGATACCCATTTACTTGTATATTTTAAATCACATAAATCCTTCTTAGACATAATTAATATTCTAGGTTTGTTTTTAATTAATTCATCTAAATCTTTTATCTTAGATGAATTAGGAATTCTTGCATCTACTATTTCATATACTATATCAATTAAATCATATTTTTCTCTAATTAATCTTTTGGTTTTTTGCATGTGTCCTGGGAACCAGTTAATCGAAGTCTTAGGAAAACTTTTTTCTTCATTACTCATTTTTATCACTTCCTTTTTTATTTTCTATTAAAATACTTTTCTGCATAAAAACTATTATCTTTTAACATTTGCATAAATGACGGAAAATTACATTCAGCAAATTTGCAACATAAATCAAAAATTTCTTGCTCATTATTTTTATCATAAATATATTTTTTTACTGAATTATCAGGATATTTAAAAATAAAAACAAAGCTATCTCCTAAATATTCATTCCAATAACCAGCTTCTAAATTTTTAGTTACAAATTCTTCATATTGCTTCTCTTTATCTTTAGTAAAGATTATACCATAATCTCCATCTATTTCTTCTATGATAAAACCACTATTTCTTAATTCACTTACATCTTTAACACCCATTAAATAACTATAATTCATATTAAATCTCCTTTTCGTTTTTTAATCTATTCTAAGCGAAATACATTCAATATTTGACTTACTTATCTCTTTTTCTATCTTTAATTTCATATTTTTAGCATTATTAAAATCAACATCTCTAAGTTTAGTTCTTTTTAATAATAACTCATCGCAAATATCTAAATATACAATTAAATCACAATCTAACAGAACAGTACCAAATACAGGAATTCCCTTTATTATCCTAATTCTTTCTTGTACTAATTCATCCATCTTCTTTCCTATTTCTTCCGTCCAAGGTGTTGTACAAACATATTCTTTTTCTTCTTCACTTAATAACGGAAAAATCATTTCATCCATATCTTGTCCAACATTCATTTCATTTATAAATGTAGTCTTACCTGTGCATGTAGTTCCTAAAACGCATATTCTTTTTTCTTTATTATTATCAAATATTTCTCTTAACTTATATATTATATCATTCATATTGAAACCTTTCGTAATCATTTTAATTGTATCATATATTTTTAAATTCAATTTTTACATTATTTTTATCGATAAC
>JAZRRD010000052.1:0-11128 GCA_045650425.1 Bacilli bacterium
TGTTGTTAATTACTTTTTAGCTATATTAATTGATAAGTATGATTCAAAAAAAATATTTATTATTGATGTTATATTTAATTTAAGTCTTTTAGGAATATTTAAGTATTTTAATTTTTTTGTTGATAACTTAAATAATGTATTTAAGTTAAATATTAATTTTATTAACATTGCTTTACCAATTGGGATTAGTTTTTATACTTTTCAAATATTAACATACGTAATAGATGTTTATAAAAAGGCTGTGCCTGTTCAAAAAAGTATAATTTCATTGGGGTGTTATATTTGTGCTTTTCCCCAATTAATTGCGGGGCCAATAGTAAGATATAGCACTGTTAATGAGGAACTTAATAATAGACAAGAAAATTTAGCTGATTTTGCTTCAGGTCTTCGTAGGTTTGTATATGGATTAAGTAAGAAAGTTTTAATTGCTAATGGGGTAGCTTATGTTTGTGAGCATGTGCTAGCTTTAGGAGCCGTATCTTATGGGTTTTTAGGCGCATTGTTAATAACTGTTTCTTATACGCTTCAAATATATTTTGATTTTTCTGGATATTCAGATATGGCAATAGGCTTAGGAAAAATGCTTGGTTTTCATTATTTTGAAAACTTTAATTATCCATATATTGCTAAAAGTATTACTGATTTTTGGCGTAGATGGCATATATCTTTATCTTCATTTTTCAAAGATTATGTATACATACCTTTAGGAGGTAATAGAACTAAGACTATTAAACATATTAGAAATATAATAATTGTATGGTTATTAACAGGATTATGGCATGGCGCTAGTTGGAATTTTATATTATGGGGAATATATTATGGCATTATTCTTTTAATCGAAAAATTTATTTTAAAAGAAAAGTTGCAAAAACTTCCTATATTTTTTCAACATGCATATAGTTTAATATTAATATGTATAGGTTGGGTAATTTTCTTAGCAACAGATTTGGCAATGTTAAAAGATATTTTATCAAGTTTAGTAGGTTTAAACGGCTTTGGTAATTTAACTAGTATTATAAATTCTCAAGTGTTAACATTTAGATATATTTTACCTTTAATTTTAGGAATTATATTTTCAGTACCTATTTATAAAAAAATTGAAGCTTTATTAAAGAATAAACCTATATTAAGTGATTTGATTATTTTAATATTATTTTTATTATCGACATGGATAATTTTAGTTGATAGTTATAATCCATTTATTTATTTTAGATTTTAGTGTCTAATAAATGTAATTTTAAATAAAATACTTGTCAAAATAACTAAATGTGATATAATACTTTTGCAAGTGATGCAACTATGTCAAATTATGATATGGCGAAAGGAGAAGCGTAAATGAAAGCTAATATTCATCCAGAACTTAAAGATGTTACAGTTACATGTGCATGTGGAGCTACTTTCCAAACAAAATCAATTAAAGATAAAATTGATATAGAAGTTTGTAGTGAATGTCATCCATTCTATACAGGAGCTCAAGGAAAAGTTAAAAAGACTGGTAAGATTGAAAAATTTAATCGTAAATATGGTTTAAATGAAGAAAAAACTGCTGAATAATTGCAGTTTCTTTTTTTTTATATTATAATTTTTTAGGAGGATGGAAAATGAAAATATTTATTGGGGCTGATCATGGCGGAAAAGAATTAAAAGAAGCATTGATTAAGGATTTAACTAGTAAAGGATATGAAGTAAATGATATGTATTTAAAACATGAAAGTGAAGTTGATGATTATCCTGATACTGCATATTTAGTATGTAAAGGGGTTATGGAAAATAAAGGAAGTTTAGGGATTGTTATTTGCCGTGATGGCATAGGTATGAGTATTGCTGCAAATAAATATAAAGGAATAAGATGTGCAAGGATTGTTAATGAAAAAGATGCTACTAAAGCTAGAGCGCATAGTGCTGCTAATGTTATTGCTTTAGGAAGTGAAAATTATTTAACAACTGAGGAAACTATTAAAATGGTAGATATTTTTGTTACATCTGAAGAACCAACTGAAGAAAGAAGAATAAGAAGAATAAATAAAATCATGCAAATAGAGGCAGGAGAATACATTGAATTATAGAATTTATATTTATGTCATAAGTTTATTTCTTTCTGCATATGCTATAACAGGTATCAATTTTGAAAATATTATAAGGAAAAATCATGTTAAAGAAGCAAAAATTTTAATGATGATTTTTTGCTTGGCATTATCCTATTTAGTAGCAAATTTTATAATTAGTTTTATTGAATATAGCAAAATTATGTAAGGAGATTATATGCGAAATAAAATACTTTTAGGTATTGTTGTATTATTAGTTCCTTTTGTAGTAATTAGTTTTAAAAAAGATAAAACTAATTTTTATTTGGGTGAAAAGAAAGAAAATAATATTATCGTAAGGGTAAAAGATTCTTCTACAAAAGAAATAAATGAAATGGATTTGGAAGAATATTTAATTGGAGTCGTTGCTGCAGAAATGCCTGCATCATTTCACGATGAAGCATTAAAAGCTCAAGCTGTGGCTGCTAGGAGTTATGCCCTTTATAAAATTAATAATTCTAAGCAAGATTATGATTTGGTAACGGACGTTACCAATCAAAGTTATATTACAAAAAGTGAGATGAAAAAAAGGTGGAATGAAGCCTATGATAAATACTACATCAAGATATCTAGGGCTGTTAATGATACAAAAAACGAAGTTATCATTTATAATGATGAAGTAATCGAAGCTTTTTACTTTTCAATGAGCAATGGCTATACTGAAGAAGCGGGCCTAGTTTTTAGCGAAAACGAACCCTATTTAGTAAGTGTAAAATCTAAATGGGATAATGAAAATTTAAATGGTTTTGTTAAAAATCAGGTCTTTAGTAAAAATGAATTTTGTAATAAATTAAATATACCATGTGAAACTTTGAATATAGATAATATTGAGCGAACTTCTAGTAATAGGGTTAACAAAATTACTGTTAATAAAATGGTATTTTATGGTACGGAAGTAAGAAAAAAATTAAATCTAAGATCAACCGATTTTGATATAACTGAAGAAGTCGATAATATAATTATTACAACATATGGGTATGGTCATGGCGTTGGTATGAGTCAATATGGCGCAAATGGTATGGCTAAGGAAGGTTATAAATATCAAGATATTTTAAAACATTATTATGTAGGAACTGAAATTTCTAAAATTTGAATGTATAAAATTAGATAAAAAAACCACACTTTAAATAGAAAGGTGTGGAAAAAGTGAAAAGAAAAAAATTGAGAGGATTTGTATTGCCTGCTGTTTATATTATGACAATGGCTGCTTTATTTGTTGGAATTAGTTTTTTTGCATCAAATATGTTTAAAAGTGAAGAAAATTATGTGTTTTCAGTAGATCCTATGACTGATTCAACTTTGCCAGTTATAAAAACTGAAACTGAGGTCAAAATAGGTCAACCTATTAAGGAAAATTCTGCTCAAATTGCCAACTATTTTTATGATAGGGAAGCAGATGATGCAACTCAACAAAAGTCACTAATATATTATGAAAATACTTATATGCAAAATACAGGACTTTTATATACTGCAGATGAAACATTTGAAATAATATCAGTTTTAGATGGAGTAATTAAAGAGGTAAAAGATGATAATATTTTAGGGACGGTAGTAGAGATTGAACATTCAAATGATATTAGAACGATATATTATTGTTTAAGTAAAGTTAATTTCAAAGTTGGCGACCAAATAAAACAAGGAGATATTATTGGATTAAGTGGTCAAAGCAAATTAGAAACAAGTAAAGAAAATAATTTATTATTTGAAGTATATCATAAAGGTAATTTATTAAATCCAGAAACTTTTTATAAAATGGATATTAAAGAATTTCAAAATTAAGTATAATATGACCTCTTAATAATAAAGTATATTAAGGGGTTGTTTGGTTATGAATAAATATAAAAGTAGAATATTAGATGAAGCTTTTTTGTTAGTTAATCAAAATATAACAATTAGAGATATAGCAAATAAATATGGAATTAGTAAAAGTACTGTTCATAAAGATTTAAGAAAAAAACTTCCAAAAATTAATCTAATACTTAGTGAAAAAGTGAATAAAATACTAAATAACCATAAACAAGAAAGACATCTTCGCGGCGGAGAATCTACGAAAAATAAGTATAAACATACGAGGTAAAATGAGTAATACTGGGTATAAGTTATTAATAGTTTATAATCAAATATACTTTTATGATATAAAAAGAAATAATGTAGAAATACTTAAAACAAAACCAGAAAGTATTAAATATGATAAAATTTTTAACTTAAATACTTTTTTTAATGATATTAAACAAAACAATATAATTAAGAAAATAAGTGGTAAATTATCTGGTGAAAGATTAGAAATAATATATTGGGAAAATTATAACGATGCAGATAAGAAACTTTTAAAAGATATATTTAATGATTTAAATTTTTCCTCAGTGGAGTTTGTAGATATTAAAGAATTACTAAAGTCAAATATACCGAATTTAGTTTTAAGTTCTGATGGAATTCACTATTTGTCAGATATTGGTGTTTTTTATAGCTATGAATCTCACTATTTTGATATAGGTCAAGTTATTAGTTTTATCAAAGAAAAAAATAAGATATCTTCACTTATATTAATAAGTAAAAACATAGATTTATCTGTTTTAGATTCTGATGCTTTAATGTATGAAAACAATAAAACTTTTTTTGAAGATTTACTAAAAATGTAGACTTAACGTCTATATTTTTTCTTGTTCTTGTATTATAATAAAATTGCTATAAGCAAACTAAAGGCGGTGTGATATATGATAAAGATAATTGTGGTTGACGACGATAATGAAATGCATAATACGGTTAGACAAATAATAAGAAAAGTTATTTTTAATATTGATTCAGAAATTAAAATTTATAATTTTTCTAAGATGTGTGGTGAGTTAGAAACGGAAATATTAGATAATTCTTGTCCTAAGATTTATTTGTTAGATATAGAATTAGCAAATAGTGGTTCTGGTATTCAAATAGCTAAGAAAATTAGAGAAAAAGATTGGGATAGTCAAATTATATTTATGACTAATCATGATAAAATGTTTGAAACGGTTTATAGAAATGTATATCAAGTATTTGATTTTATTGAAAAATTTCATGATTTTTCTCCAAGATTAGAAAAAGACTTAAAAGCTATTCTAAATATGAAATTTGATAATAAAATATTTTATTATTCTGGTAGAAATGCAGATTTACAATTGTATATGAAAAGTATTTTATATATTCATAGAGATTCTACTGAAAGAAAAGTAATGTTAGTTTCAGATAAAAATACATTTATTATTAGCCTATCATTAAATGAGGTTTTGGAAAAATTAGATGATCGTTTTGCAATGTGCCATAGAAGTTGTATAGTAAACAAAAGTCGTGTTCAAAAATATGATTGGACTAGTAAAGAGATTACTTTGGATACAGGTAAGGTATTAAAAATGTTATCTAAAAAATATAAAAAGGAGATTGAGGGAAAATGATAGATAATATATTATATTTTTTTGTATCAATGATTTGCTTATTTAATCTAATATGGATATATTTTATGATTTCAGAAGAAAAAATGTACATAAAAAAACATAACATTTTGATGATGATTGTTAGTAATATATTTTTATTATTTGTGAGAAATCTTAATATAGTGGTGCTAAAAACAATTTCTTTATTAATATTTTTGATTGTTAATGTTTACTCAATAAAAAAAACAAATTTTGTTAAATTAGTATTTTATGCGACTTTTGTGTGGGCATTTGCCATGATTTATGATTTGATTTTTATGTTTTTGATTTCATTTGCTTGTAAAAATTTAAATATTGAGTTGGTTGGATACATTGGTTTAGGTATTATGTATATTTCTTCCATTGCATTACAATTAATTTATAATATTGTATCAAGACAAAAGTTTCATAAACTATTAGCACAAAAAATGTATCATTTGTTTCTAAAAGTAAATAAATATATTATTGCTTTTGTTGTAATTTCATTAGCTTTGTTTGGGGCAAATAGTGTATCTAATATTAATGAATTTAATAAGGTGTTTTTAATTATACTTATATGCTTTTTTACTATTTGCATAATAGTACAGATGGTTATGCTTAAATATAACAAAATGATAAATATCCAAACCAATAAATTGATTTTAGATAATAATCAATTTTACATAAATTTGAATTTAGATACTAGAATATTTAAGCATAATTTAATTCATAAATTAGATTCAGTTAAATCTTTGGGGAACGAAAAAGTTAATTTTTTAGTTGATAATATTATTGAGGAGTGTATGTTATTAAAAGATTCAGTAAAGGAACTTGATAAATTACCTAATGGAATTAATGGCTTTATACAAAGAAAAATATATCCTTATAGAGATAATATAGATGTTTTAGTTGAAAATGAATTGTCTGAAGATTTGTTTGATATTATAAAAATGAAGCATTATAATAAATTATGTGAAGTTATAGGTGTAACTCTAGATAATGCTTTAGAAGCATTAAAATCTACAAGTGATAAAGTTATATATATTAATATTTTTAAAACAAAGGAAAATATTAATGTAATTATTAAAAATTCTTTTGATGCTACTTTAGATGTAGATAGCATTGGTAAAATCAATTATACATCAAAAGGTAAAAATCATGGTGTTGGTTTATTTTCTATTTTATTTAATAAAAATATAAAAACAAAAATAAGAATAATTAATAATATATTTGAAACATTATTAGTTATACCGATTTATAAGAATTATTAATTAAATAAAAAAAGTTAAAAAAGATTAGTAAATCTAATCTTTTTTAACTATATTAAATTAATTCTTCAGGACATTCAGGCTCATCCCAAGATAATAAAACGGTTCTAGTTGTCCCCTCACTAGCCGCAGCTGTTGAAAGTCCAGCTAATAGATTAGCTAATAATTCTAACATTGTTTTTCCTCCTTTTCTATTTTCTTAATATATTTAATCCATATTAAGACTCTTTTTATAATATTTGTAATTATTAAATTGAGTCTTGGTTAATTTATAGGTGATAGGATTAACGCAAATCATTTGTATAGTCAGTGCATATGATATTGAGTTAATCACAATTTTACTATTAATGTGTGCAATTAATAGTAAGTAGGTAATAGTTATTATGCAAACCTTGAACTTTAATTTTTTTCTTTGCTCTTTTCTAATAAGAGGTCTTTTTGGAGTATCTGCTGGTGCCCATAAAATAAAGGATATAAATGATAGTGTCCAAATTATTAGTGAAATAGTCTTTGTAATAATTATTTCTTTAACCAATATAGAACCTACTATATAAATAGTTAAAGTAGATATCCAACATTTTAATGAACTGTTAGCGTGAATTCCAAAACCAAAAGTTCTTAATAGTGCATAAAAAATAAGTATTAAGCCAAATTCTTTGGCGGTTTTTAATAGCAAGGTAACTAATAGTACTACTAGAGTTTTAGTTATTAAATTATATAATCCATCAAGTCCATATTTATAAATTTTTATATCCTTTTCAGAGGAAACTTTATATTTCGTTATTAAGGATATTGATTTATTAATGAATAATTCTTTCATACTACTTTCCTCACTGATATAATAATACATCTAAAAAAAATTGGGCATACTTAAAAAATATAAAAGCGTGTCGAAATTGTCTGAAAAACACTTTTGTAAAGCATAAAAGATAAAAAGAAGTCGAAATAGGTAGAAAAATGACTATTCCAGACAAATTGAAATCTATTTTTACCAATTTTTGGTATCATATGAAAGGCGCTAAACATATTGTAGAATTTTGTCGACTTAATTGTTTTGAAAAGGAGTTACTTAGTGTGATATGTTTAGAGTGTGAAGAAAAGAGGTGTGGCATGAGAGGTAAGGTAAAGTGGTTCAACAATGAAAAGGGCTACGGCTTTATAGAGTATGAAAATCTTGATGATATATTTGTACATTATTCCGCTATTATCAAAGATGGATATAAAACTCTAAAAGAAGGCTCAATTGTTGATTTTAAATTAATCGAAACTTCTAAAGGCTTACAAGCAATTGATGTGTGTGAAGCTATCCCAACTACTGTCTAGTAGTTTTTTTCTTTTGTTGGTATTCTTAAAACTTTATGATATAATTTTAATAGGAAGGTGATTATATGAAAATAACTATAAGAGGAGACAAGATTGCTGTAACTGGAGCAATAAAGGAATATGTTACAGAAAAATTAGTAAAACTTGATAAATATTTTGAACAACCAGATGAAATAAAAGCCTTTGCTGTAATAAAAGTAAAAAACAGATTACAAACTATTGAAGTAACAGTTCCAACTAGTAGATTTACTTTAAGAGCTGAAGTAAGTCATGAAGATTTATATGCTGCAGTAGATTTAGTAATTGATGTTTTAGAAAGACAAATAAGAAAGAATAAAACTAGATTAAATAATAGATTGAAAGATACTCAAGTTGCAGAATTTAATTTAAATTATGAAATTGAATTTGATGAAGAAGATAATAATAAGATTATTAAAAGAAAAGATATAGAAATGAAACCTATGGATGAAGAAGAAGCTTTATTGCAATTAAATTTATTAGATCATGATTTCTTTGTGTTTAAAAATATTGATGAAGAATGTGTATCTGTAATTTATAAACGTAAAGATGATAATTTCGGAATTATCAATGTTAAATAAGAAAAACTTAAAATAAGAGTGAAAACTCTTGTTTTTTTTGTTATAATAATTAAATGGAGGGTATTTTATGGGATTTTTAAGAAAACTATTTGATACAGAATATAAAGAATTAAAAAGATTTGAGGTTTTAGCTAATGAAATTATGATGTTAGAACCAACAATGGAAAAATTAACCGATGATGAATTAAAAGCTAAAACTAGTGAATTTAGAAAAGAATTAGAAGAAGGAAAAGATTTAAATGAATTAGTGGTTCCTGCTTTTGCTGTAGCAAGAGAAGCGTGTTTCAGAGCAATTGGAGAAAAACCTTATTTTGTTCAGTTAATAGGTGGTCTTGCTATTCATTATGGTAATATTGCTGAAATGAAAACTGGTGAGGGTAAAACTTTAACTACAGTATTACCTGCATATGTTAATGCTTTATCTGGTAAGGGTGTTCATGTTGTTACTACAAATGAATATTTATCTAATCGTAATGCAGAGTGGATGAAACCAATTTATGATATGTTAGACATTACTGTAGGAGTAAACTTAAGGGAATTAAGTCCAAAAGAAAAACAAGAGGTTTATAATATGGATATTACATATTCAACTAATAATGAGATTGGATTTGATTACTTAAGAGATAATATGGTTGCTCGAAAAGAAGATAGAGTTCAAAGAAAACTTAATTTTTGTATTATTGATGAAGTTGACTCTATTTTAATTGATGAAGCTCGTACTCCATTAATTATTTCTGGTGGACAAATTAATACTGCTAATCAATATATTGAAGCAGATAGAGCTGTTAGAACTTTAAAGAATGAAGAAGATTATACGATAGATGAAAAGACTAAATCAGTTTCTTTAACCGAAGAGGGAAGTAAAAAAATGGAGAAACATTTTAGGCTTCCAAATCTATATGATTTAGATAATACTTCATTAGTTCATAATTTAAATCAAGCTTTAAAGGCTAATTATGGATTTAAGAAAGATGTTGATTATGTAGTAGATAATGATGCTGTTATAATTGTAGATCAATTTACTGGTCGTTTGATGCATGGACGTCAATTTAGTGATGGGCTTCATCAAGCATTAGAGGCTAAAGAAGGAGTAACTATTAATAGTGAAACTAGAACAATGGCTACTATTACATTCCAAAATTTATTTAGAATGTATAATAAATTATCTGGTATGACTGGTACAGCAAAAACTGAAGAAGAAGAATTTAGAAATATATATAATATGTACGTTATTCAAATTCCAACGAATAAAGAAGTTGTTCGTGAAGATTTAGCAGATTTGGTATATAGTAATGCTGCAGGTAAGTATAAAGCTATAATTAAAACCGTTAAAGAAATTCATGAAACAGGTAGACCAATATTAATAGGTACTATTTCAGTTGAAGCAAATGAGTACTTAAGTTCATTACTAAAAAAAGCTGGGCTTAAACACGAAGTATTAAATGCTAAAAATCATGAAAGAGAAGCAGAAATAATTGCTAAGGCTGGAGAAAAAGGTTCAATTACTCTTGCTACTAATATGGCTGGGCGTGGAACAGATATCAAATTAGGTGAAGGAGTTAGAGAATTAGGAGGTTTATGTGTAATAGGTACAGAAAGACATGAATCTCGTCGTATTGATAATCAGTTGCGTGGTCGTGCAGGTCGTCAAGGAGATCCTGGAATGAGTCAATTCTTTGTATCTTTTGAGGATGATTTAATGCGTCGTTTTGGTACTGATAGAATTAAAATGATGTTAGAAAGCGTTGGAGTAACAGATGATCAATCAATTCGTTCTAAGGCTTTAACTCGTAGTATTGAAACTGCACAAAAGAAAGTTGAAGGAAATAATTTTGATATAAGGAAAAGCTTGTTAGACTATGATAATGTTTTAAATGAACAAAGAGAAATTATATATAACAGAAGAAATGAAATATTAGATCAAGAAAGCATTCATGAAACAATTTTAGGAGTATTTAAAAATACTATTACAAATTTAGTTGAAAGTCATTATTCTGAAAAAGGAACAATTAATTTAGAAGATAAAAAAGAACTAGTAGAATATGTTAATGCTAATTATCTAAAAAACAACAATTTAAAATTCAAAGATATAGAAAAGTTGGAAGATGAAGAATTAAGAGATGCGATATATGAATTAGTAATTAAAGATTATGAAAAGAAAATGATTGAAGAACCAGTGATGAATGAATTTGAAAAAGCTATTTCATTAAGAATAATTGATTCTAACTGGGTAGATCATATGAGTGCTATGGAACATTTAAAAGAAGGTATTGGATTAAGAGGATATAGTCAAACTAATCCAATTCAAGCTTATACTATGGAAGGTTTTGAAATGTTTGATAATCTTCTTATCAAAATAGAAGATTTAACTGCACAGTTCTTACTTAAATCTGAAGTTAGACAAAACACTGAAAGAAAACAAACTTTAAATG
>JAZRRD010000053.1:0-2458 GCA_045650425.1 Bacilli bacterium
AGTAGGATTTGCATTAGCTTATGTACTAATATTATTTAATGTCATACGAGTTTTGATAGAAGTATCTGTATCAAGAGTTGTGGCAGAAAGATTAAATATTAGTGAAGGTATCAAAGAAGAAATACCTAGAAAAGTAGGACATATATTAATACATCTAATTACATTTCCAATGATATATTATAGTTTTAAAGGTACAATTCATGTACTTATATTTTTACCATTGGCTATCGCTATTTTCTGTTTATTAATTAAAACAGGATTATTAGAAAAAATGGTTCATAGAGATAGTGGTCATAATGATAATTTAAATTCAGCATTATATAGTATAGTTGCTTTTTTCATCAATATGATTTTAGCATTATATAATCCTAGTTTCACTATACCATGCTTATTAGGATTTACTGCATTAGGACTAGGCGACCCATGTGCTTGTCTTGTTGGTAAGAAGTTTGGTAAACATAAAATATATGGAAATAAGACTTTAGAAGGAGTTATAGGCTTTGTTATAGGTGCTACAATAAGTATGTATATATTTAGTGGTATAGCAATATGGAAATTAATACCAATAGCGATAAGTGGTGCAATAGCAGAATTATTTAGTAAAGATTATGATAACTTATGGATACAATTAGTAGTATGTTTTACAGCATTTCTAATATTATAGAGAAGAAAAAATTTCTTCTCTTTTTTATTCCTCTTGTTGACAAAAGATAAAATTAGTTGTATAATATAAAATAAGGAGGTAATAATTATGAAAAACACATTAGTAGTAAATCTTTTTGGAGGGGCAGGAGTAGGAAAGTCGACATTAATGGCTAAGTTATTTGCTATATTAAAGGAACAAGGTTATGACTGTGAAATGGTAACAGAATTTGCAAAAGATTTAGTTTGGGAAAAAAGAGATGAAACATTTAAAGATGAACTTTATATATTTGCTAAACAAAATCATAGATTATTTAGAGTTAATGGTAAAGTTGATATAATTATAACAGATAGACCTTTACTTTTAACTAATGCTTACAATGTAGACAATAAAGAATTGTGCGACTTATGTTTAAAAACTTTCAATGAATATAAAAACATAAACTTTTTACTTAGAAGAGAAGTAACATATCAACCTAATGGTAGAATTGGTGATATGGCAAGTGCAGTAGAAATAGACAAAACAATAGAAAACATATTAAAGGTTAATGCTATACCTTGTTATAAGATAGGACATAACGAAGCAACGAATATGATAAATTTAATAAAATATAAATTAGGAGAGTAGTGCTTATGAAAACTTATACTTTTAAAGAAGCGTATGAATTAATGTTAGAAGGGTACAAATTCCGTTTTATAGGAAGAAGAGAAATAGTTTATGTAGACAATGATGAATTAGTTGAAGAGTTAATAATAGACCATTTCCATAAATTATCTCACAGAACTATATTATGTCAAAAAGAATTTGAAGAAAAAGAACAAAGATACACAGAAGGTATAATCATAAGTAAAATAAGATAAATAAAAATAATAAAAAAGGAGAAGATTGGGCTATGGTGAAACATGGAGATAAAGTAAGATTTTATGGGTT
The DNA here is from genome assembly GCA_045650425.1 of Bacilli bacterium. Taxonomy (GTDB): domain Bacteria; phylum Bacillota_I; class Bacilli_A; order RF39; family UBA660; genus RGIG1752. The sequence continues at coordinate 1,574 of JAZRRD010000053.1, forward strand.
AAATTCAGTTAAATTTGGTGAAGTAGTTAGACAATTAGATACAGATTTATATTTGATTAGAGAGAAAAAGCGTGGATTATTAAAAGATGAATGGGTATTAAAAAGAAAAGAATTTGAAGTAATACCTAATCCTTTTGAAGAAATGGAATTACTGCATGGAGATAAAGTAAGATTTTGTGGATATGGTGCAATAAGATATGGAGAAATAATTAAGCAAATAGATACAAATTTATTCCTAGTAAGAGAAAAAAGAGTTGGTTTATCAGATGATGAATGGATATTAGAAAGAAAAGAATTTGAAGTGTTGTCTACTCCCCTTGTTAAAGAGGGAGTGGCAACAGTAAGTAAAAAAAAAGTAGATTATCATGGGACGAATATTTTGTAGAAATTCTTAAAATTGTTGCTAAAAGAAGTGGTTGCTTATCAAGACAAGTTGGTGCAGTAATTGTAAAAGATAATAGAATAATAGCTACTGGTTACAATTCTGCACCAGTTGGTGTTGAAGAATGTTGTAATAAAGGTTATTGTATAAGAAAAGATAGCCCTAGTGGTACTAATTTAGGTATGTGTTTTGCTACACATGCCGAAGAAAATGCAATTCTACAATGTTCAAAATTTGGGACTTCTTGTAGTCAAGCCACAATATATATTACTTGTTTCCCATGTGAAAGATGTATGAAAAGTATTATACAAAGTGGTATTACAGAAATAGTATACTTAAATGATTATAATGATGAAACAAGTAAGGTTTTAGCAAAATTATCAAATATTAAATTAAGAAAATATGGTGATGAATAGGTGTCAAGAGTAGGAGAAATAAAATATAATAATTTTGGTAGTAAAATGGAAATAATACAATATCGTAGACATAATGATATAGATATA
>JAZRRD010000054.1:0-8746 GCA_045650425.1 Bacilli bacterium
ATTATGGAGGATTTTATGAAAAAGAAAGTAAAATATTTGATGTTTTAAATGAATAATTTATATGATATAATTTATAATAGGTGGAAGCTATGAAAGAAAAACATTTTATTAGTGGTTTTTTTGAAGAAACGTTAAATGATTATAAAAATCATACTTATAGGTATGTAAATAATAATGGTGATTTTAATTATGTTGTGTTAAAAATGTTATTTTTAATATATGGAGAATTAGATTTTATAAATCCTAGAATTACTAATGATACAAATTCGGCTTTTCAAAATATGATGAAATTTGGTTATTCATTAGATAATGTTAAAAAATTTTTTAGAGAATTTGATGATTATAATTTGTCTTCTGAAAATAATAAGCGTACGATTTTGTCTTTAGATATCCAAAAACGTTTGATTGATATGTTATTTCTAAAAAAGAAAATTTTAAATGTAAACGAAAATGAATTAAACGTATTTTTTACTTATTTGTGTGAATTAAATGATTTAGCAGCTTTAGATTATTATAAGAAAAACTTATATTTTAGTGCGATTAATACTAAGGAGATAGAATATTTAGAAGTTTTACCAACTTTTGAAGAAAATTCAAACGATAAAAAAAATACAAAGTTATCTTTTGAATTTAGCAGTGTTAATGGATTTGCAAATATTATAATTATATTAAGTGTTATTGCTGTTATATGTTTAATTGTTGCTATAATAAGTTTTGTGTGAGGTTTGTATGAATAAGGTTATTGAGATAAATGGAGTCGAATATAAGATAATAGAAAATGAAAAAGATGCTATAGATGTAGAACTTTTAAAAGAAAAGGTTACTGATTATTTTGATTGCTTTGATTTTATAGTAGGAGATTGGGCTTATAATAAATTAAGATTAAAAGGTTTCTATAAAAGTGAAGATAAGAATTGTAAAAATTTTAATAATATTAATAATGTTGAAGAGTATTTAAAAGAATATTGTGCATATGGGTGTAGATATTTTATATTAGGAAAATTAAAAGTTGAAAAGTAAGAATTGTTTTGATATAATTTTTAGTAGAATAGAGAGGGATTAAAATGGCAAAAATAAAATTGGATTTGCCTACTGGAGTAGTAGATGAAAAAAGTTTATTAAACGCTTTTTCTGTAAATGATAATTCATATGTAATTTTGGATGCGGAAAGCGTTGGTTCAATGGGCTTGCCTATAATTTTAGTTAGTAAATATGTTGAAAAAAGATTAATAAAAATTACTGATGCACAAGAATGGACAAATGTAAAAGGGTATTTGAAAGAAATAATTTCTGGAATAAATAAAGAATATATTACCTTGCCTGAGACGCTAAATGCTGATGAAATTTATTATACTCAGTTAACTTTGCCAGTTGCTTCATTTGATATTTTAAAATCATCTTATGTACCAAAGAAAGATGTTGTTGAAGAAGTAAGTAATATTTCAGATAATGTTGTGGCAAATGTAGAACCGATTGAAACTACGTCTGTACATGAGGGTGTAGTTATTGAAGATAATAGTGATACATTATCAGCAATAGCTAATCCGATTCTAGCTGATATTCCATCATACGGAGAGCAAAATATTCCTGATGTGAATTTAAATGTTTCGGAGAATGATTTTGGGTCAATAATTGATAATGTTGTTCAAAACGAAGGTAGTGTAGGATTGGAGCAAAATGATGATAAGGTTATATCTGGAAATCTTTCGATTGATGACGATATAGTGAATAAATCAGATGATGAACCTGTTAGTTCTAATTTTCAAAATCCTCTAGAAGAAACTATAATTCAAAATGATGTTCCAAAAGATTATGCTGCTGATAAAGAAGCTTTTCTTGCTGCGTGTGCGAATATGTTTGATGCATTAGTATCTAAGTTTGAAGCAAAAAATAAATAAAAAAACAACTAAGTAGTTGTTTTTTTTTTTGCAATTTCATAATATTTATTGAGGTTTAATATGAAACAAATTTTAAAGTATTATTATAATATTGAAATAGATGACTTTGAAATGGAAAATAATGTTTGTTTCTTTAATTTAAATAAATCTAATTTCTATTTAGTGCCTTTTACGCGTGATGAAAATAATTTAATAGATATTATAGAAGTAAGTAAAGAAATGATACATAGAAAAATTGATTGTCATAATATTATTTTAAATAGATTTAATAAAGCACTTACTCAATTTAATAATATAAATTATATTTTATTAAATGTAGGTAAAAATTTTGATGATGATATTAATATATTTGATATGCATTTTATTAACCAAAAATTAAGAGTTAACAATGATTTGCAAAAAAAATATAAAAATAATTGGCAAAACAATTGGTCGCATAATATAGATTATTTTGAAATGCAAATTAGAAATTATGGAAAATTAAAAACAGGAATATTAAATACATTTTCGTATTATACTGGAATGGCAGAAATAGCTATAGAATATGCGGGCTTTGCTAATACAAATTTTATTATAGACGAAGGTGATTATATTTCTTTGAGTCACAGAAGAATATTTTATCCAAATTATAAGCTTAACTATCTAAATCCAATTTCCTTTATATTTGATTTAGAAATAAGAGATTATGCTGAATATTTTAAAACAAGATTTTTCTATGAAGAAAATGTTTATCAAGAATTGACTTCATTTTTTAAAACGGTAAAGTTTGGAGCATACAGTTATAATATGTTTTATGCAAGGTTACTTTATCCTTCATATTATTTTGATTTATATGAAAAAGTTCTTATAGAAGGCAAAAGCGAAGAGAGTTTAATTAATATTGTGAGCAAACAAAAAGAATATGAACGATTTCTTCATTTTGCATATAATGAGATAAGTAAATATGCTCCTATAAAAAAAATATCCTGGTTAACTTTATAAGTTAACATTTATAATTTCTAATATTTCTGGTATTTCTTGTTGGACTAATGATAATAATCCTATATTTAATGTGTCTGGTTGCATTAGGCAATGACTGCAATTTCCAGTTAATTTAACGTATAATATTTTATTTTCGTATTTAATGAATTCTATGTCTCCGCCATCAAGATTTAAATATGGCCTAATTTCATCGATTGTTTGTTTGATTTTTTCTATTTTATCCAATTTTATCACCATATATAATTATACTACTATATCATTTTTTATACAAATGTATTAATTATGAATATTTATGCCGTAGTTTCATTAATTTACTAATTGGGTTTCCCGTGTTATAATGAAAAAGAGGGATATGTATGAAAAAATATAAAGTTGGAGACATTGTAGAATGTCAGGTTACTGGAATTGTAAAATATGGTGTTTTTGTAAATGTTGATTTTGATTATTCTGGTTTGATTCATATTTCAGAAGTAGCTCATGGATTTGTTAGAAATATTGAGGATTACGTTAAAGAGGGGGAGACAATTTTTGCTGAAGTTATTGCAGTGGATAATATAAATTTTCATCTTAGATTGTCTATTAAAAATATAGATTATAAGCGTTTTGAAAATTGTAAGAATGTACTTGAATTGGGTTTAGGATTTGAGCCTTTGAGTATTATGTTACCAGAATGGACAAAAGAAAAAATCGAAGAATTTAGTAATTAAAAAAATATTTATAAAAAAAACATCAGATAGTCTGATGTTTTATTTTCATTATGGTGCCCGAGGCCGGACTTGAACCGGCACGAGTTTTAACACTCGCAGGATTTTAAGTCCTGTGCGTCTACCTATTCCGCCACTCGGGCAGGCACTGTCTTAATTAGCTAAGACTATTTAAGTATAATATTAAATTAGTATAAATGCAAGTGTTTTTTTAAAAATTTTTAAAACTTTTTAGTTAATAAAAAAAGATCTATACAGATCTATAAAAACAAATGGTGGCTCCAGCGGGAATTGAACCAGCGACACAAGGATTTTCAGTCCTCTGCTCTACCGACTGAGCTATGAAGCCAAATGGCGGTTCCGACGAGAATCGAACTCGCGATCTTCTGCGTGACAGGCAGACGTGATAACCGCTACACCACGGAACCAATTGGTTGCGGGAGAAGGATTTGAACCTACGACCTCTGGGTTATGAGCCCAGCGAGCTACCAAGCTGCTCCATCCCGCGATATAAACTAAGTGGCGGAGGAAAAGGGATTCGAACCCCTGCGTCGCTTGCACGACCTGTCGGTTTTCAAGACCGATCCCTTCAACCGGACTTGGGTATTCCTCCGTATTTCCGACAACAAATTGATTATAACATACTATTTTTTGTGCTGTCAATATAAAAAAACATGATAATATATAAAAATTAATTAATGTCATATTTTATAAATAAATTTTATGTTGCTTTTTTATATTTTTTATTATATAATGAGTATGCGTTTTGAAAAGATGCTGGAAGTTGCGCCCATAGCTCAATTGGATAGAGCGTTAGACTACGGATCTAAAGGTTGGGGGTTCGACTCCCTCTGGGCGTACCACGTATCGAGAAGTAGCACAGCTTGGTAGTGCACTTGGTTTGGGACCAAGGGGTCGCAGGTTCGAATCCTGTCTTCTCGACCATTTGATTATTTAATTATCCATAGTGATAATTTTTTTTTATAAAATGATTATATTTATATTATTATTTTATATATTTTTGCTAAGTTGTACATATTTATACAAAAATATATTCCATTATCGTGTTCTTGACCAATCTTATTCCCGGATTTATAAACTCCTAAATTAAATTGTAAATATATTATGCCTTGTTCTATCAACTTAAAAAAAATAATTATACTTTTCATTTTGTAAAATTCAATTTTATAAAAATATAGTTTAGGAAAATTATTGATATATTTTTTGTTATAAGATACTAACGATAAAATATTTAGTTTTTGGTGTAATGTTGCAATAATATCTTCAAAATCCCAGTATAAACTTTTCTCTATTAATTTATCGTATTTGTCATAAATAATAATATATAATCTTTCTTCATTGTAGTTAATTTCTAATTGAATTTTATACTCACTTTTTAATCTAACTTTTTTTGTTGTCATAGCATAGCAATGTAATATTTTTTTTGTGTTAAAAATTTTATCATTTATACCATAGCTATTTCTTAAATTTTTTAATCCTATTCCAAAATTATTGCTGGGTACTAAACTAAAAAAACGTATTATGTTTGTTTTGTAGCTTTTAACTTTGATTTCTATTCCTTTATAGTCAGCAATTTGAAAGTTATCATTTTCTTTTCCAATAAGACGCTCAAAAGTCAATCCTGCATTACCTTTGCTGCTAGAGTTTATACTACCGGTATAACCTAATTTTTTTATTTCTTCAAATCTCTCTTTTAAATTTATAATATTATCATATATTTTGTTATCCATTTTTTCACCTCAATTTGAATATCATAAGTTAAGAACTAGTAAAAATTTGTAAAAATATGTAATTAATTAGAATTTTATGATTTTGTTTGACAAAACTTTGATAAAACTATATTATATTAATATAAAACGTTGATTGAGAAGAGTAATAATGAGGACTATTAAGAGAGTTAGTGTTTGGTGTAAACTAATTAGTACTTTTTTATGAATGACACTCAAGAGTGCTTAAAATATAAGCCGGATAATACCGTTAAATAAAGAGTGATCATATTTTTATGATAATTTGGGTGGCACCGCGAATTTGACAGTTATTCGTCCCAATTGGGAAGTTAACTGTTTTTTTATGAAAGAAAGGATTGTTTGAAATGGAAAAATTAAAAAGTTATAACATTTCTGATGTTGGAGAAAATGTTATTTTAAAAGGATGGATTAATAAAGTTCGAAATTTAGGAGGGTTAATTTTTATTGATTTAAGAAATAGGACAGGTATAACTCAAGTTGTTGTTAAGCCTGAAAATGAAAAGTATGATGTTGCATGTACTTTAAAAAATGAGTACGTTATTGAAGTGGCAGGAGTTGTTGTTGAAAGAGAAAATAAAAATTCAAAAATAGCTAGTGGAGAAATAGAAGTTGATGTTAAAGATATTAAACTGATTAATACATCGAAAGAAATTCCTTTTATGCTTACGGAAGATACGTCAGCTTTAGAAGATACTAGATTAAAATATAGATATTTAGATTTAAGAAGAGAAAATTTAAAAAACAATTTAATTACTCGTAACAACATTATGTTTGCTACTCGTAAATTTTTTAATAATTTAGATTTTCTAGAAGTAGAAACACCAATATTATGTAAATCGACACCTGAAGGAGCAAGAGATTATTTGGTTCCATCACGTGTTAATAAAGGTTCTTTTTATGCTTTGCCTCAATCTCCACAAATTTTTAAACAATTACTAATGGTTGGTGGAATTGAAAGATACTATCAAATAGCAAAATGTTTTAGAGATGAGGATTTAAGAGCAGATAGACAACCTGAATTTACTCAAATTGATGTAGAGTGTTCTTTTGTAAATGAAGATGATATCATGTCATTAGGTGAAAATCTTATAGCTAACATTTTTAAAGAAGTAAAAAACGTAGATATTCCATTACCTTTAATGCGGATGAAATATGACGATGCAATAGATAGGTATGGTTCTGATAAACCCGACTTAAGGTTTGATATGCAAATAGAGGACTTAACTTCAATCTTTAAGAATACTGAATTTACAATTTTTAAGAATGTTATCGAAAATAAGGGTGTGATTAATGCTATAGTAGTAAAAAATTGCGCAGATAATTATTCTCGAAAAGATTTAGATAAATTAACTGACTATGTTAAAACATATAAAGCTAGTGGATTAGCATATATAAAATTTACTGAAGAAATTGCTGGTTCTATTGTTAAAGTTGTTTCTGAAAATGAATTAAATAATATTATAGAAACGTTAAAAATTGAAGAAAATGATTTGTTATTAATTGTTTCAGGCGATTATAAAATTGTTAAAACAGCTTTAGGAGCTTTAAGATGCAAATTGGCTAAAGATTTAGATTTAATTGACAAGAATGATTATAGACTTTTATGGGTTGTGGATTTTCCTTCATTTGAATGGAGCGATGAAGAACAAAGATTCATGGCTTGTCATCATCCTTTTACGATGCCTAAAGATGAAGATGTTGACAAACTGTTGACTGATAAAGCTCGTTGTTATAGCAAAGCGTATGACATAATAATTAATGGTTATGAGATTGGCGGAGGTTCAATTCGTATCCATGATGAACAAGTTCAAGAAAAAATGTTTAAAGCATTAGAATTAAGTGAAGAAGACATAAAAGATAAATTTGGATTCTTTGTTGAGGCCTTAAAATATGGATGTCCTCCACATGGTGGTTTTGCGTTGGGGTTAGATAGACTTGTTATGATTTTATGTAATACAGATAATATTCGCGACGTAATTGCTTTTCCAAAAACTGCTAGCGCATCAGATTTGATGAGTGAATGTCCTAATAAAGTTAGCGAAAGTCAACTTAAAGAATTAGGTTTACATATTTTTGAAAAAAATAGTTAAACAATTATTTGTTTGACTTTTTTTATGATAAAATTAGTTTAGATTATGCTTAATATTGTGAAGGAATAACGATATGGATAAAATAGTAAAAAAAATACTTAACAAAATTGAAAAAAATGGATTTGAAGCTTATGTGGTTGGTGGGTATGTACGCGATAGTATAATAAATAAAAAAACTTTTGATATAGATATTTGTACTAACGCAGTTCCACGAGAAATAAAAAGTATTTTTCCTTTTAGTCATATAGGTGAATATGGAAATGCATCGTTTAAATTTAATAAATATAATATTGAAATTACGACTTATCGTAAAGAATATCATTATTTCAAACGCCATCCTCAAAAAATAGAGTATATTAATAATTTGGTGGAAGATTTATATCGGAGAGATTTTACAATCAATACAATATGTATGAATCAAAAAGGTGTAGTAATAGATCTTTTGAACGGGTCTCATGATTTAAAAAATGGCAATATTAAAATGATTGGTAATCCATTTACTAGATTAAATGAAGACCCACTTAGAATTTTAAGGGCAATTAGATTTGCCACAATACTAAATTTTAAAATAGATGAAGAATTAAAAAAAGCAATAGAAATGAATAAATCTGAAATTTTAAAAATATCAAAAAATAGGATTAAAGAAGAGTTAGATAAAATATTTATAAGTATCGATGCTTTGCAAGGGATTGCTTTGTTAAAACAATTTGGGATTTTTGAAACTTTAGGAATTAATTTTAGCAAAATTGTAAAAGTGAAAACTTTAATTGGTATGTGGTCTCAATTAGATTTCTCCGCCGATTTTCCGTTTACAAAAGAGGATAGAAATAATATAATAAAAGTCAAAGAAATTGTACGAGGCAATATTATTGATAAAAAAGTTCTATTTAATTACGGTTTATATTTATCAATTGTTGCAGGTGAAGTTTTAGGGGTTGATAAAGTTTTAATTAATAAAACTTATAAATCTTTACCGATATATTCATCTAATGATTTAGCTTTAAGTACAAATGAAATAAAAAAAATTTTAAATGTTAAAGAGGGAAAATTATTAGGTGATGTAATAAAGCGTATAGTTTGTGAAATATTAAATGAAAACTTGAAAAATAATAAGAAAAATCTTCGTAAATATCTTGAAAAAATAAAGGAGGAAATTTAATGTCAATAAAAGAAACTTTAGAAAATAAAACTATGTTAATTAATAGTTTGTTTTTAACGACGATTGTAAGATTTAAGCTTGATTTAAATGAATTTTTATTAATGTTATATTTTATTAATAATACAAAAAAATTTGATGTAAAAAA
>JAZRRD010000055.1:0-7913 GCA_045650425.1 Bacilli bacterium
TTTAAAATATTACTATTTATAATGAGATAGCCTTGAACATTCAAACTATATCCATAAAACTTATTATTTTTATCTTGATAGATATAATCAATAGTATTTTTAATTGTATCATTTATAAGACACACTAACTCCATTTTTATCTCTCCGTTTGTAGGAATATATATTATCTAAAATTAGATTTTATGTCAATAATCAAAAAAAAGATTAAGTTTATCTTAACCTTTTTAGTGTTTTACTAATTATATTTTTTCTTGATATAAAGTGTTGATGATACGCCGATTAATGATATTCCAAAAATAATTAAAACAGGAACAAAAGCATCATTTGTTTTTGGATTTTCAACTTCTGGTTTTGCTTCAGTTTCAAGTTTTTCGTTTTCATTTTCATCTTTAACTGTTTCTTTAACTTCTTCTTTTTCAAAAGTTACGTTTACAGTAACTTCATCATTTGGCATTGTGAATATATAATTTGTGTATTCAATTTCTTTACCGTCTACAGTAACGATAACATCTTTAGTTTTATATCCCTCAGTAGGAGTAACAGTTAATTTAACTTTTTGTCCTTCAATAGCTTCAGTTAAATTAGCAGTAGCTTGTCCTTCACCTACTATTACGATATTTATTTTATTTTTAGTTCCAACATAGTGAACACCGTCTTCTACTACTTCTTCTAAATCTTTCGCAACATAATTTTCTATTTCTGTATTATAAGTACCACCAGAAATAAATTCTTTTTCGTTGGTAGACTTAACAGCGCCTTCTTTACCTTCATAATTTCCGCCAATAACGCTAATTTTATCTACAGCATCTTTACCAGCATCTGTATCTCCTTCATAAAGAGCATATCCATTTTCACTACTAAATTCTCCATCATTAATAGTTAATGCTACATTTCCTTCATAGCCATCATTAGCAGTAACACTTACAGCAGCACCTGTAGCTTCACTTCCATTACCGTTGTTTTTAGCAGGATCTACGAATACACCAGAAGCAGTAAATGTTCCACCATTAATTGTAAATTCTCCAGATTTGATTGATAAAGCTTCATCTCCAACAAATTCTCCGCCATTAATAATCCATTTTGCATAACCAGCAGCATATACTGCAGGTGATGCGGCGTCATTTACACTTACAGGATTTCCTTTATAAGTTTTAGTTGTATCTCCAGTTTGGCCACCAATAATTTTTGCAGGTTTATTAATGGTAATTGTTGGAACATTTGTGTCAACTTTTTTTATTTGTCCATTAATATATAATGGAGCGGCTCCTAAATAATATCCATTATTTCCAGTAATACCTTCTAATGTTCCATTAATAACAACTTCAAGACCATATGCATAATTACCATTTTGGCCAATTGCTATAGCTTTGTTAGCAATTAATTTTGCATTTTCTCCAACATCTACTATAGTAGATTTAGCTGAAACTGTAGAACCACCTTTTACATATACTACTGATCCATTCGCAGCTTCAGTCATATGTGTTCCGTTTTCAATAGTTAATGAACCACCTTCATTTACTAAGAATAAATCTACAGAATCACTATATGTTTCACCGTTACCAGTAACTTTTAATAAATTACCTTCCCCAGCTATAGTAATTGATGCATCTAGCTCTAAAGATTTGCCATTTAAATCTAGTTCTTTTTGGCCATTAACAGAAACACTACTAGTTAGTTGATAATCTTCTGTTAATTTACAAGTAGCTTCTGGCCCATTTAAACAAGCTTTTAAATCACCTGAAGCATTAATTTCAGCTGCATTTACATTTGTTGCTAATAAAGAAATTAAACCCAATGCCAATAGTTTTAATTTTTTCATTTTTCCACATTCCTTTCTATCTTTATCATACATCTTTATTATCTTATTTGTCAAAGGTAATAATGCTACAAAATTTTTATGGTGTAAAGTTTCATGCTATATAATTTGTCAAATATTTTTTTGTAATTTGTCAAAAATATAGATATATGGTAAAATTATTTATGGTGAGACTTATGAAATTTGTAGAAAATATCGAAGAAAACGAATATGTTAAATTTGAAGAAAAACACGCTAAAGCACATTTCTTACAATCATATTCTTGGGGACAATTTGCAATAGTAGGAAAAAAGACTACTCCAAGATATGTGGGAATGAAAGATAAAAATGGAGATCTTTTATGTGCTGCACTTTTCTTAGAAAAAAAATTACCCATGGGATATAAATATATTTATTCTCCAAGAGGATTTGTAATAGATTTTAATGATAAAAAATTATTAAAGAAATTTACTCTAGAATTAAAAGATTATATGAAAAGAAATAAAATTATTTATATTAAAATAGACCCAGATATTAAATATCAAACTATCGATGAAAATGCCGAGAAAATAGATGGTGAAAATAATTATCCTATTTACAAAAACTTACTTAGCTTAGGATATATCCACAAAGGTTTTAATAGACTTTATGAAGGTAATCAACCAAGGTATACTTTTAGAATAAATTTAAAGAAAAAAACTCAAGAAGATTTAGATAAACTATTTAATAAATCATTTATGAAATCTGTAAAACGTAGTTTCAATTATGATTTAGAAATTACTAATGAAGAATGTGTTGATGAGTTTTATAACTTAATTCAGTTTAATAGTGAAAAAGATGGATTTTCTTCTTATAGTAAAGAATATTATAATGAATTTACAAAACAATTTAGTAAATATAAAAATGTAAAATATTTTAATGCTTATATTTATCCTAAAAAAATAATGGAAAAATTAAATAATGATTTGACTTTATTAGAAAAGAAATTAGAAACTGATAAAAAACATACCGCTGATATTAATAATCAAATCGAAAGAATCAAAAAAGAACAAAATATATTCAAAGATTTAAAGGAAGAAAAAGTTTTAGTTTGTTCACTAATTTGTGTCTACACAAAAAAAAGAGCATGGTCATTATATATCGGAAACAATGATTTAGGAAACTTTACTTTTGCTGTATCTCGTTGTTATTATGATTCAATAATTGATGCGTTAAATAACAATTATGAATTTTATGATTTATTCGGAACTGTCGGAGATCCAAACACTTCATATAAAAACCTAGCTAAATTACATGATTTTAAAAGAAAATTTGGCGATGAATATATTGAATTCATCGGAGAATTTGATTTAGTCAATAATAAACTGTTATATAAATTATTACCTATCCTATTAAAAATATATAGAAAGATAAGACGATAATGAAATTAGAAATATTAAATGCAAAAGAATATGATGAGTTTGCTAAAAAACATAAAGATGTTTCAATCTATCAACTATCTAGTTGGGGTAAATTAAAAGAAAAAACAGGATGGAAATCTCATATAGTTGGATTTAAAGATAAAGATAAAATTATATGTGCTACTCTACTTTTAGAAAAAAGTACTCCGATTAAAAAATCGCTGTTTTATGCTCCTAGAGGATTTTTGATTGATAGCAAAGATTCTAAATTATTAAATAGATTTACTAAAGAAGTTGTAAAATATATAAAATCTCATAAAGGATTTATGTTAAAGATTGATCCTAATGTAATTTATAAAGTAAGAAATCATAAAAATGAAGTTATAGAATTTAATGAAGAAGAATTTAAAAATTATCAAAATTGTAATTTTAAACACTTTGGGTTTAATGAAAATTTCGAAACTCTTCAACCAAGAAACTTATGTCGTTTTACTCTATGTGACACATATGAAAAGACTTTAGAGTCATTTCAAAAAAGCACAAGAAAAAACATTTTAAAAGCTGAAGCTATGGGTGTTAGAACAGAAGTTATAAAAGATGCTGACATTGACGAATTTATGAGACTTTTAAATGCAGCCGGAGATAAAAATGATTTTATTGTAAGACCTAAATGGTATTATGAATTAATGAAAGATTTATTTAAAGATGAAGTTGTTTTTTACTTAACTTATTTAGATGTAGAATTATACTTACAATATTTAAAAAACAAAATTAATGAGACTAAAAAAGACCTTACAGAATTAAAAATTAAATTTGAAAAATACAATGTTGGAGATAAATTAAAAAAGGAAAAAGAAATTTTAGAAAAAAATTTAATTAAATATGAAGATTTATATAAAAGCGAAAAAGAAAAGTATAAGAATAAAGAAAGAATTAACATTGGAGCATTAATGAGTGTCTTTACTGGCGAAGATGGAATTACTTTTATGAGTGGAACGGATGCAGAATATAAAAATTTTTATCCAAAATATTCATATTATAACGAACATATAAAAGATACGCTAAAAAGAAAATTGAAATATGTTAACTTTTACGGAATTAGTGGTAATTTGCATCCTAATTCTAAATATTACGGAATATATGAGATAAAGAAAGGTTTTAATCCTGATATTGTGGAGTTGCTCGGAGAATTTGATTATATAATTAATAAATTTGATTATGTATTATATAAAGTTGCTCTTCAGGCTTATAAAATAGCAAAAAAAATCAAGAAATAATTTTCTTGGTTTTTTTATTCTGTATAATTTGGATTATATGTTACTGGTACCGCTGTATCGCTACTATTTCCTATCCAATTCCACTGGTCATCTAAAGTCATATTAGCAACAGCATCTTCCTCTGTACGCTTTATTATTATTTCTGTCAAGTCAGGATTTCTAGAAAAACTATACTTACCAATAAAAGTAACAGTTGACGGAATAACTACTTTTGTTAAATTATTATCATAAAAAGCAAACATTCCGCCATTTTCACTTATATATAATAGTCCTTCATTTAATTTTATTGATGTTAAATCATTATCCCAAAATGCATGTGAATCTATATTTTTTAGTGTTGAAGGTGTTACTAGTTCTGTTAATTTATTATGACAGAATGCCCATCCACCAATTTTTTCTAATTTATTTGGTAATTCCAGTGTTGCTATTTGATTATCTTGGAAAGATTCAGAACCAATTATTGTTAGTGAATCAGGAAGCACTAAGCTTGATATCACGTTATTTCTAAAAGCCCCTTGACCTAATTCAATTAATTGACTAGGTTTACTTTCGCTATCTTCAAATGTTAAGGTAGCTAATAATCCTTTTCCATCATTGCTATATCGGAAAGCGCATCTTCCGATTGTAGTAACTGAAGATGGAACACTTAAACTAGTTATACTACTATTTTCAAAAGCTGATTCTTCGATAGTCGTTAACGCTCCATCTGTCGGTAATATTAATGTTGCTAAATTTTCATTATTTTTAAACGATTCTGTGTCAATTGTCTCTAAATAAACTGCTTCGCTTAAATCGAGTGAAGTTATTTGTGATAAATCCTCACCTGCTTCTCCACTTTCAATATCAAAATATACTGGGTGTGGACCATCTATTACATAACCATTTGTTTCATATTCTTCCCAATCAAAGGCATTGTATTCTTCCTCACTTGTTAGTAGAATAAGCCCCATTGCCTCCATATCTGCTATAGTGCATGTTTCTGGGTCATCACACATATTATTTTTTAAATATTCTGTTACTTCACTTACAATATTTTCATCTGATATATAATATATGTATCTTTCATCTTCAGTTGTTTCATTATATAATGCATAAAGTTGCATATTACTTAATGCAAAGGAAGCTCTATTAATTGTCTTTACTTTTATTCCATTTATTTCAGCAGGAACTACTACTTCGGTTCCACATTCATAATTATAGCCTGTTATTGTTCCGCTATAATCTATAGTAAAACATCCGTTTAGTGCTGGAACTTCGATTCCTTGACCTCCTGTGATAAAGACTTGTCCACTAAAGCTTTTTCCTGCATCATCGATTGATGCATTTTCATCTATCCATATTTTGATTGTATGAGTATTCACTCCATTATTTGTTAATGTTTCCACACTTAGTTGTTTACTTGCTCTTGCTACATATTCATTTTCTGAATCTGCATATTCTATGTCACTTAAGTCTCCATAGATTTGGGGCATATTATCATCTAATTGTACTTTTAAACTATCGTAACTCATATAGTTTGTTGTATCTGATACTTCAACAGAATTTAATCCCACAATATAATTTACTTCTTGATCACAATTATTTGTAACAGTAAAAGTATATCCTGTTAGATTTGCACCTTCCTCATCGCTGATTGGCCATTGATTTTCTAAGTTTATTCTTGGATTTTCATCATTTTCATTCTCCAGGTTTAAACTTAAACATGCTGCCACGATATCATTTGGTGTTTCTTGCGTTTTAGTGATTTGCCAATATGCATATGTACTTGATACTACGATTATTAAGACTATTAGTATTCCGATGGATAATCCTATTATCTTATTCCTTTTGTTTTTTTCCACTATATATACCTCTTTCCTATTTTGTTATATATAGCATACCCCCCCCCCCACCTTTTGTCAAGTTTTTTTCCACAGCCTTTATTTACAACAAAAAAAAGATGCTTTACACAAGCATCTTTAATTAAAACTTAATTTTACTTAAAACATAAGCTTCTACTTCTTCAACTTTTAATACTATTTGTTCCATAGTATCTCTATCTCTTAAAGTAACAGTACCATTATTTAAAGTTTCATCATCTACTGTGATTGCAAATGGTGTACCAATAGCATCTTGTCTTCTATAACGTTTACCAATAGAAGCAGTTTCATCATATGTAGTCATAAAACACTTATTAAATTTATCAAATAACTCTTTAGCTTTTTCTCCATGATATTTTTTATTAAGTGGTAACACAGCTAATTTATATGGTGCTAGATATGGACTAAATCTCATAACTTCACGAGTTTCACCATTTTCAAGTACTTCTTCATCATAACTATTATCAAGAATTGCTAAAACCATACGATCACATCCATATGTAGATTCAATAATATATGGAATAAATTTTTCATTAGTTTCAGGATCTAAATATTCTTGTGAAGTAGATGAATATTCTTGATGACGTCCTAAATCATAGTTAGTTCTGTTATGAGTACCATTAATTTCTCCCCATCCAAAACAGAACTTATAATCAACATCACACGCTTCCTTAGCATAATGAGCTAATTTTTCATGATCATGATATCTTAATTTTTCTTCAGGAATTCCTAAATCCATAAAATACTTTTTAGCATATTCTTTAAAATATGCATATAATTCACTATCTGTTCCTTCTTTACAGAATGTTTGATATTCCATTTGTTCAAATTCAATTGTTCTGAAAGTAAAGTTACCTGGAGTAATTTCATTTCTAAATGCTTTACCAATTTGTCCAATACTAAATGGTAATTTAGCTCTCATACTTCTTTGTACATTTAAGAAGTTTGTATATTCACCTTGTGCATTTTCTGGTCTTAAATAAACTTTATTCTTACCATCTTCAGTAACACCTCTATGTGTTTCAAACATTAACTTAAATTCACGAATATCAGTATAATTTGATTTACCACACTTTGGACATGGTACTTTATGTTCTTTAATATAAGCAACCATTTCATCCCAGCTCATACCATCAGCTTTAGCATTTTCATCAAAGTCATCAATTAAGTTATCTGCACGATGTCTTGTTTTACATTCCTTACAATCGATTAATGGGTCAGAGAAACTTTCAACGTGTCCACTTGCTTCCCAAACTCTTGGATGCATTAAAATAGCAGCATCAACTTCATAAGCATTTGGTCTTTCTTGAATAAATCTTTTTCTCCAAGAATCCTTAATATTATTTTTTAATCTTGAACCTAATGGACCGTAATCCCAAGTATTCGCAAGACCACCATAAATCTCACTTCCTTGAAATATAAATCCATATTGTTTACAGTAATTTACTAATTTTTCCATTGTTAATTTTTCCATAATTTATCTCTCCTCTTTTTAATTAATTTATTCGTATCTAACTTGCGCCATACTTAGGCGCTAATCCCGAGACCACTAGGTAATATACAAGATGAAAATATATTACCC
>JAZRRD010000056.1:0-2929 GCA_045650425.1 Bacilli bacterium
ATTTCAAAAAAGGCTTATTAATTGGAAAAATTTGACAAAACATTTAATAAGAAAAAATTTACAAAAAGTATTAACTCTTATTATATGTCTTGTAATGTCACTAACTGCAATAAAAATAGTTCCTAATAATTTTAATCTATATTTTATAGATGTAGGTCAAGGAGATAGTACATTAATAGTTACTCCTCAAGGTAAAAATATTTTGATAGACGGAGGAGGAAACGAAAATTATGATGTGGGAAAAAACATATTATTACCATATTTATTAGACAGAAAAGTAACAAATCTTGATTACGTGATTATAAGCCATTTCGATACTGACCATGTTGGGGGAATATTAACAGTGTTAGAAGAGCTTAATGTAAAGAAAGTGATAATAGGTAAACAATATGAAAGTTCAGAAAATTATGAAAAATTTTTAAGAATTGTAAAAGAAAAGAATTTATTAGTAAAGCAGGTGCAAAAAGGTGACAATATAAATATTGAAAAACATATACAAATAAAAGTGTTATTTCCTGAAAAAGAGAAGATAGAAGAAAATAATATAAACAATAATTCTTTAGTATTTAAGTTAATGTACAAAGATTTTTCAATATTGTTTACAGGTGATATTGAAAGAATTTCAGAAGAGAGATTATTTAAGTTATATTCAAATACTAATATACTTAAATCAACTATTTTAAAAGTAGCACATCATGGTTCTAAAACATCATCAATACAAGAATTTTTAGAATTAGTACATCCTAAAATAGCGTTAATTGGAGTAGGAAAAAATAATTTGTATGGACATCCAAATCAAGAAGTTATAGAAAGGTTGGAAGCATTTGGTGCAAAGATTTATCGAACAGATAATGAAGGAGAAATTACAATAGAAGTTAATAAAAGAATAAAAATTAAAAAGATGCGTAACTAAAAAATAATAAAGTCCAGTACGGTAAAACGTGTTGGACTTTATGGTTAAATAAGGTTTGAGTAATTGTTCAAGTCTATTGTAAAATACTCAAGATTATTGTTTATTCCAAACTTCAAATCCACTTGCCGAAAAAGAAGTAAGTTGCTTAAGCTCTGCTATGATAGTAGCAGGATTTTTTTCGAGAATATTTTTTATACATGTATCAAGAGGTGTTTTATCAGAACGAATAAATGCATCTACACCAATTGAAAGACTATCGTTAGAGTAAAGTGTTTTAGTACCAACACAAATTCCTCCATCCTCAGTATAATGAATATCACCTTTGTAAATTTCAAGACCTAAACCATGAGGGAAATATTTTGTACCTGCCAAAGGTTTTACTAGATAAATATTTTTTCCAGGTCCCGAAAGCAAAGGAACAATTTTATCAGTTTCCCATTGAGCACCAATACAAATAGTGTTAGTATCAGGCATTCCATAGTGCTGAATATTAAGAATTTCTTCTTCTGCTAAATTTTTTAAAACAGCCTTACAAAATTCAGAATTTCTTTTTTGATTAAATGTAAGCAAATTTTTAGCAATAGAATAAAACTTATCAGCAGTTTCTCCAGTTATGTAGTGAAGACTTCTTTTGGGATTATCTGGAAGCGTAACTTTTTTTACTTTATCTTCATACCATACTCCTTCGCTATGGTAAAGTTGATTACGGTACTCATTAGCACTTGCATGTACAATCATGTATTGCCCTTTTTTTAGCATATTTTTTCCATCAGAATATGACAAAGAAACAAAATGGTTGCCTCGATTAAAGTTGTCCCAACGGTAAGGTTTATTAGGTGACTCAAGAGTAGAGTAAAGTCTAGATTTAAATTCAGAAATAGAAATTTCATGGCGCAATTTATAAATTACAGTTCCACAAACATTTACAGTTGTACCAACAGGAATAAAAGATTCCTTAGGGTTGATAATTTTTGTAACTGTTCCTGTAAAATGGCCATCAAGCATTCTACTAACATTGTGTGCGGGGCAAGCATCCGGCATAACAGTAATTTCTACTTGAGAGCCAGAGGCCATTTCGAGTAGACGTTCGGTATCTTTTAAATGCTTTAGAATCTCTAATTGAGTTTTATCATTTAAAGAAGTATTAATAATCATTTTAGAATACAATCCTTTATAAAAAAATCACATAATGATTATAAAGGAAGAAGATAGTAAAATCAAAACATTAAAAATATCAAATTGATATAATTTTTATCAATTTACATAATGAAGAGATTGCTTTTAAATATATGAAATGGTATAATTAAATGTGTAAAATAATGAGAAAATAATACATTTGGAGGTATTATGAATAACGAAGAATTATTAAAACAAAAAAGAGCAGAATTATTAAATGAATTAGTAGATAAAATAAAAGTTACAATAGAAAAGAATAAAGTAAAGGGAGAGCAACCTAAAAAGATATTTATTTATTCTAGACTTGCTGATTACACATTTTACTCAGAAGTAAGTATAAGAAAATTTTTAACAGGTAGTTTGCCAAAAGACATATCTAGTTTTATAGAAGGAATAATTCAATATTCTAAAATTATAGGCTTAGAAGAAGAATATACAAAAATGTTTGTAAAAGAATATGTTTCAGTAGCAAATGCAATTATAATAAATCAACCTAATCAGATAAAGACAAGAAATAATTTAGTGCCTCAGGACTTAACATCTATTATAAGACCTAAAAAGTTAATAGAATTTTTTGATGAGTTTTTAAATGAAGAAGCAAATATTTCGTATATATATGGATATAGTTTAAGTGGTAAAACTAAATCGACCATGGCATATATAACTGATTTAATAAATAAAAACATTTATGAAAATATAATGTGGGAAGATTTAAAAGAGGAAAATCAGAAAGCGCAAATATATAATCTGATTCTTAGTTTTACTACGCAGAACAAAGAAAAAATTGATAAAAGTGTAGAAGAAGAGATTTGTATTAATTTTTTGAGAAATTCAAAAACT
>JAZRRD010000057.1:0-2838 GCA_045650425.1 Bacilli bacterium
TTTTACAATATTTAATATATTACAAGTTGTAAAATTAGAGTGTGCTTAATATTTACAGTAAAATAGACTAGAAAAATATCTAGTCTATTAATTAAAACTATCCTTTATATCCATGTCTCCTTGCGTTTTCTTCACAATCAGACCTATTCACATAACCTTGAGAAGATGCACCGACTATTCTACCATTAGGTGAAGTTCTTCTCCATCTCCACTTTCCATTGTCATCTTGATAAAATATCCATTTATCATTCATTTTATATACTCCTTCTTCTATTATAAATATAAAATAGCTATAATATTTATATTCAATTAAAAATATTTATACTACAATATTTTTATATACGACAGATTATCATATTAAGTGCAACACTAAAAAATAGATAAAAAAATAGCCCATAATTTTATGTTTATGTTACAGTAATAACAACAAAACCACTATACATGAAAGGACATAAAATTATGAACTACAAACATATTACCATAAATGAAAGATGTTGCATAGCTAATTTCTTAGAATTAGGATGGAGTATAAGAAAAATTGCAAAACACCTAAATAGAAATGCTTCTACTATTTCAAGAGAAATAAGAAGAAACTCTGTTAACAAAAAATATTTAGCTCATATAGCAAATGAAATTTATCTAAATAACAGAATGAACTGTGGTGCAAAGGGAAAAGCATCTAACAATAAGTTAATTGAGTATATAGAAAATGGTCTAAATAAAACTTGGTCACCTGAACAAATAGCCGGTAGGCTACGCCTAGAATATAAAGATGATAAATCTATGAAAATTGGATTCAAAACAATCTATAGATGGATATATAAAAATATTATTGTAAAAGGTGATGTAAATAAGTTAAGAAGAAAAGGTAAATCCTTAAAACCAAAAGAAACAAGAGGTAAATTTAATATAGGTAAGAGCATAAAAAATAGACCAAAAGATGTTAGGAAAAGAGAAAGTTTAGGACATTGGGAATTAGATACTGTTGTATCTAGCAGAGGAAAATCAAAAGCCTGCCTTTCCACTTTTGTAGAGAGAAAAAGTAGGTACTTAATTGCTCAGGTTATGGAAAATAGAAAATCAACAACATTTAATTTTCATTGTTTCAAAGCATTTGAACCTATTTCTAGTAACTTAGTTAAAACATTTACAGTTGATAGAGGTAAGGAATTCGCTGGTTATAATGAAATTGAGAAAAAATTAAATATAGATGTTTACTTCGCAGATCCTTATTCTTCTTGGCAAAGAGGTACTAATGAGAATACGAATGGATTATTAAGAGAGTTTTATCCTAAAAAGTTTAATTTTTCTATGATAACTCAAGATGAGCTTGATATTGTAGTCAAGATAATAAATAATAGACCTCGCAAGTGTCTTGGGTATAGAACACCTGCAGAGGTTTTTGCTGAAACATAAACATAAGGTGTTGCACTTATATTGACAATCTGTCAATTTAAAAAATTGATAGATAATTAAATATTGATTCTGTTAATTAGATATGATGAGAATGGTTCTCGAACAGATAAATAAACCGATAGGTTACATTTGATTTGATTTTGTAAAAATAAGCATAGCAAATAAGCCTAACGAAATTATAAAATTTTCAGGCTACAAATGCAATTAATATTTTACAAACCAATTAACTTTTTCATGATGAGTATAATTAATACCACAAACCTTAGCAGGTGTTAAATTACTAAGTGATGAATGAGCTTTAATGAAATTGTAATAAAAAATAAAGTTACTGATAAGACTGTTAGCACTATCATAAGATTTAAATCCTTTGATTTTCTTGTACCAAGATTTAAATGTTTTGTTGAAAGATTCAATTAGATTATTGGATATATCATCAGTAAAATCTTTAACAACAATATGTCTGGAACCTTTAAATGTATTTTTTACAGGTTCAACATAGGATGGTAATCCATCTGTGACAATAGACTTAGGGGTACCGAAAATCTTAGCTCTTTTAAATAAGGAAAATGCACATTCTGCTTCTCTAGATTTATTTAGATTCCAAGATGTAACAAATCTAGTTTCAGAATCGATGCAAATCCATAGATAATGTTTTTGTCCATTGATTTTAACGACAGTTTCATCAGCATGCCATTCATCAGAATCACCTAAGTATAGTTTATTAGTAAGCTCATCACTTAT
This sequence comes from Bacilli bacterium, assembly GCA_045650425.1. Lineage (GTDB taxonomy): Bacteria > Bacillota_I > Bacilli_A > RF39 > UBA660 > RGIG1752. The sequence continues at coordinate 2,158 of JAZRRD010000057.1, forward strand.
GGATTTGAAGTACTTATCAAACTTTTTAATCCATTTAGATATAGTTACATGAGAGACTTTAATATTCATGTAATCTAGTAAATATGTTGAAATTGCTCTTGTTGTAGAATTAAGTGAATAATATAAGTTTATAGATAAAATTATAATATTTAAATTATATCTATGTCCTGAAAATATAGTTTTACCATTAAGCTTTTCAGATGATGGATCATCTATAGCCGTAGGTATAATTTGTTTAAATGTATGATTACACTTTTTATCGTTACATTTAAAACTTACGTGATATTTGTATTTATGATGAAGATACGTACCTTTACCACACACAGGACATTTAGGGTATCCTGGTAGGTACTTTTTTGATGATTGTAATGTAAATTGTCTACGACATTTCTTACATAAGTACTTTTGATTGAAGTTTTTATCTCTACCAAACTTATATAAATCAGTGTTATAGCATTCAGGGCATTTAACCGTAGGTTTCAATTTTCTCGACTCCTTTCATTAGGGGGAATATGTTTTGTGGTGAAATCATTGTAAACCCTATCGGGGTTGAGATTCAAATATAAATAAGTTAACAGAACGGAATTAATATTGAGGAGGAGAGTTATGAAATTTAAGTTTTGCCACAATAATTTCAATGTATTAAATCTTGAAAAAAGTTTAGAGTTTTATAAAAATGCA
>JAZRRD010000058.1:0-1611 GCA_045650425.1 Bacilli bacterium
TATTACTTAAAGAGTTAAATGCAACTTTTTTTATATAAAATTTTATTCTTGCATTTAGTCTTTTAATACTTTTTAATATTCTTAATCAATTGTTTTTCTTAAGGGTGTTTTGAAAGGAAGTTAAACAATGAAAAAAGAAAGATTAACAATCGAAGATAGAATTTTAATTGAAGAATTATTAAGACAAAATTATAAACTTAAAGATATCGCTAGAGTTATTGAGGTTTATCCTTCTACCATTTCTAGAGAAGTTAAATACAGAAGAAAAGGAAATGTCAAATTAGATATATGCAAAAAAACTAACCGTTATCCTTTTGTTTGTTATAATTGTAATAAAAAAGTAAATTGTAAAAATAGAAAATATTATTATAACTACAAAGAAGCTCAAAAAGATTATGAAAATAAACTTAAATATTCTAGGATCGGCATAGATATGTCTATAGATGAAGTTGAATATTGGAATGATTATTTTAAAGATAAAATAAAGAATAAAAATCAACCTATTTTACATATATTTAAAAATATTGAAAATGAATTCCCTAAATCTATACAGTCTTTTTATAAATACGTTCATAAAGGTTATTTTTCTAGCATTAATGATGAAATGCTTCCAAGATCTTTTAGTTATAAACCTAGAAATAAAAAAGAGACAGTTAAAACCATTACAAAAGATAATGTTATTAAAAAAGGTCGTAGAATGGCTGATTTCGAAGAGTATATATATAAGAATCCAAATGCTAATATAGTTGAAATGGATACAGTTATTGGCAAATTTGAAGATGTTAAATGTATTATGACACTATACTTTAGAAATTCAAAATTAATGCTTATGTTTTTTATTAAAAAATATAAGCCTTCAGAAGTTACTAAAGTATTTAATAGTTTAAGAAAATCTTTAGGCGACGATTTATATAAAAAATTATTTGAAGTAATTTTAACAGATAATGGATGGGAATTTTCTAAACCAGAAGAAATTGAATTTAATTATGAAACTGGCGAAAAGTTAATTAATGTTTTCTATACTGAACCATACTCTTCTTGGCAAAAAGGTGGTATAGAAAGAAATCATGAATTTATAAGATATATAATACCGAAAGGTATATCATTTGATAATCTTACAAAAAAGAACGTTATTGATATGATGAACAATATCAATAACGTTCAAAGAAGCTCTCTAGATTATCAAACACCATATCAATTATTTACAAAAATATATGGTACAGATATATCTACAAAATTTCATCTTAAAGAAATCAAAAAAGATGAAATAAATTTAAGTTACAAACTATTGAATAAATAGTTTGTAAAAAAGGAAAACAATTGATTAATTAAAATTCAAAAATTGCATTTAATTTTTGAAAAAAACATCAAAAATCTTTTTTGCGTGCAATAATTTCCTTTTTCATCAATTATTTTACTAAATTTTTGCAAAAAAACAAGAGAAAAAATTGCTTTATCTCCTGTAATTACAATAGTTTAATAAAAATTGCATTTTGCTATTAAACTAACTTTTTCATTTCAAGATATTACTTAAAGAGTTAAATGCAACTTTTTTTATATAAAATTTTATTCTTGCATTTAGTCTTTTAATACTTTTTAATATTCTTAATC
>JAZRRD010000059.1:0-1606 GCA_045650425.1 Bacilli bacterium
ATACTTCAAAAATTATAAATATTTCAAAAATTCTATAACACATATATTAATACACAATGATAATAAAGAAATACTAATATTGAGAAATAATAACGAAAAGAAATTCTTTATTAATTCACATATAAATTATTTTTTAGAGAATAGAAAAGAAAATGAGTTATTGATAGACTTTGAAAATAGAATGAACGAAATATTAATTAATAAAAATTATATAATATATGATTACTTAAAATATGATATAATAGAAAAATAATAATTGAAGTACAGATAAATATTGAGATAAAAATATTTATCTTATTTTTTTGCCACAAAAAACGCCAGGTACGCCGGTATACCTACTGTACAAAAGCACCACCTACGCCAAGCAATGCGCCGGACCATTAAAATTCTTTTGCCAGCCTAGCTGCGCCTAGTTATTAAATTTTTCCCTACGCCAGCCAGGCCGTTGATTTTCTGCCTTCCAAAATAAGGTCCTGTCCGGTACGCCGAGCCTTTCCAATAATTCCTGCCCACAAAGCGGTCCGTTCCGCCAAATAGTCCAAAAAATAAAGGGCCGATTAACTCGACCCCAGATAATAACATCGTGTAAGTATTCTATTTGCTTTCTTTTGCAGGTTTTTCTTCTTTTGCTTTTTCGTTTCTAGCTTTAACGTCTTCTACTGTATCTATGAACTCTGGTATGTTATTTCCTTCGAACCATATACCGTTAGCTTTGAACTCTTTTAAGTAATCTTCAACTGTTTTACCGTCATTTACTTGTTCTGTAGCAACTCTTGCGATAAATCCAATTTCTGGTACTCTTCTAGCCTTTCTAACAGTTTCTTTATAACATGTAAAACCATCATTTAGTTCTACTGTATAAATTCTACCTTCCTGTGTAATTTTCTTGATAGCTGGTTGAAAAGATTTTCCTACTCTATCAATTACCTCCTTAGTTACGTCTCTTACTTCGACTTTAACTTTTGTTTCTGCATTTTTTGTGTTTAATTTTTCCATTTAAACTACCTTCCTTTCTTAATTTTTCTTGGGATGCCTCCCTATATATTATTCAGGTTTAATCCTGGAATAATCAATTTAATTTATTTTATATTTATATTATATCATAAGTATTAAATAATTTCAACCTTTTTTTAAAACTTGTGGATTAATTTATTTAATATTTATTTTATATTTATATTATATCATACTGTTAATCCGTTTTCAACCTTTATTTTTAAATTATGTCCCAAAGTGTTTCCGCCAAATCTTCCAATTCAATTTCAATACTCATGTCCACAGGTTGTATCGGTTTGTAGTCCACTACGGCGTCTCTATCGAGTGTAAATGGCCCCATACCCGGTTTCCAATTAGCCCAATAATCAATTAATTTCTGCTCGTATTTAGTTACCATAATTTCTCCTTTCGAGGTAAAAACATTTAAAAATTAGTCTCTCAATGTTTTTACCTTAGGTTTATATTATTTTATAGTTATTTTATATTTAGGGTAAAAACATTCAAAAAATCATAAATTAAACCGCATTTTTCAATGTTTTTACCGGCTCATTTTCAATGTTTTTACCTCTAAATAAATTCAACCTTATATATCCTTATGTATTATATTTTCTAT
>JAZRRD010000060.1:0-3372 GCA_045650425.1 Bacilli bacterium
GACCATATAGTGGTTTTTGTGACTGAATTCCAATTACATAAATTACGAATTGTTCCAACAAAATCACTAATGTCAATTTTAAAACCTAATATTTTAAAGGATATTTGAAAAATCTTTTCAATTAATCCTGCCATCTATTAGTCCTCCTCTTATAATCCAAATAAACCTTTTGACTGACTAATAGCTATAACCATGAAACCTGCCATCATAGTCATTAAACCTCTACTTTTACCTTCAGCATCATCACGTTGCCATCCTAAAGCAAACATAACAGCACCAATTAATGCAACAACTCCACCAATCTTTAATAGCCAATCACAAACAAACGTGATAAAGCCATCTATACTACTTGTATTGCTACCTTGTGCATAAACACTATTCATGCTTAAAATAAATCCACAAAAAACTACATTAAATAAACTAACTACTTTTTTACATAACTGCTTAATACTAACTGCCAAATTCTTTTTCTTCATATTATTTCTCCTTTTCTTTCTTATTTTGTTTACACTAGTAAACACTTAATATAAAAAAAATTTAACAACTTAAACAACATAAAAAAATATAATTATAAATTATTCAATAATTCATCTGTTAAACTTTTAGAAGAAAGCAAAATTGCATCATCATTAAATTTTCGTTCTTCATATTTAGTTAAATCTCTTGCCTTAAATTCTGGTTTAACTTTGACAAATCCTAATCCTAATTCTCTAAACATCTGTTGCTTCTTTCTTGTTTCTTTACTTACACCCCTTTCCATTGAATGGTCATACCTATTTTTGATAGTTTCTTTTTCATTCCAACTTTCAAATAACTCGTTATATCTTGGATGTTTTGTTAAATCATATAACTTAGAATAAAAAGGTCGCATACCTGCAACTAATAAAATCCCATATCCACTTTCCATTCTTGCAAGTTCATCTACAAATGCTAACTCACGTCCAACTATATCCCAGTTATAGGATGAAGAACCTTGCCTTGAATAAGTACGACCTGATGATTTTTTATACCAACTTTTCTTTCCTAGCATTGAACTCATATATTCTAAAGTTTCCTTACTTCGTGAGCCCAAAAATAGCACATAGTCCGAACAATCTAATGCCGTTTCCCAATTATCTTTGTATACTTTTTTCAACTGCGACAGCGATTGAAGACAAGTGGTTATACCACAGTTAAGACCACGAACATAAGCAAGATTTTCCAAATAACGTGGTATTACACCTAACTGAGCCCATTCATCACAATATATCTGAACAGGTGTTGATAGTGATCCATTATTCTTACTAGCATTTGCATCTATTATAGAAAATATCTGTGTATATAAAATACTAGCTATAAAATTAAATGTTGAATCATTTGGACTATTAATAATGAAATATGCTATTTTCCCTTCATCACCTTTTCCACCTATTCTATTTAATTCCATAGTATCATCAACAGTCATAGATTCTATTTCAGAAATATTGAAAGGTGCTAAACGTGCAGATGCAGTCATGATAATTGTACTCATCATTTTAGGAGAGGATGCAGATACTTTAAAATGTTTCCATTGTTTAACTCCTATATTTTCTGGATCTCTTTCTGCCCACGCATCAAACATCCTACTTAATGTTGAATTACCTTCCTTATCAGGTTCTGCTAATCTAATTAACTTTAATACAGTTTTAAAGTTTTTTTCTTTATCATCATAATTAAAAATTATATAATAAATTATTGCCTGTAAGAAAACCATCTCTGCTTTTTCCCAAAATGGATCACCTGTATTAGATTCAATAGTTTCTGATTTTGTGTTTAACATAATAGTATTTATTAAGGTCATAACGTCATCTTCAGCAATCCATTCTTGAGTTTCCAAACTATTATCAATAGTCTTATTGATTTTTTTAATATACATAAGTGGATTAAAATGGTCAGATTTTGACTTATCCACTAAGTTTAATACACGAATATCATAACCTAAATTAACTAAAGACATACCACAATCTCTAACAAGTTCTCCCTTTGGATCTGTGACAACAAATGTTTCTCCATTTGCGTTTAGTAGATTAACTTTAAAATAATAGCGTGATTTCCCACTTCCAGGACGACCAATCAAAATTAGGTGTCTATTCCTTTTAGATATTCTCATATTTTTAGCAAACATTTCTGTTGCTGTAAATATTTGATTTTTTTCTAATTCTTTTTCACAATAAGGTTTTATTGCCTTTGAATCTTCCCACTCTGCACTACCATAGGTATTTTCTTGTAAATTCTTTTTATTTTGATTCATAATGGTCTGAACAATTAACCAAGCAAAAATACCTACAAATAATGAAGTAGTAATAGTCTTCATATTTAATATTACAGGAGTTGTAATAACATGAAGTTTATCTAATGCTTCAGTTAAATGAGAAAATTCAAACTTTCCTGCTACTTCTGACAAACTACAAACTCTAAGAGTATAATAAGAGGCGATTAACATTATTAACAAGATAATTACAATACTACTCTTTTTATTGCGTTTAACGATCAAATTCTCGTTCTTCTTCCTGTTCTAAAACAACATTTTCTATTACTTTATCATTCTTGTTTTTCTCTGCTAATTCATTTGCCTCTTTTACCAAATCCTCCGTTTTGGATTTTTTTTTACTAGCTTCTGCTAATTGTTTCGTATCCGTTTCTTTTAATAATATAGTAGTTGTTCCATTTGGTGATATAGAAGCGACATAATCTTTAGATGAATAAGTTTCTTTAAACTCTTTATATCTCTTAATATCATTTATTTCAATTTCCATAATATCATGTAGATTAGATTCGCTTTCTATTGCTCTACCACCTGATGCACCGTATTCTTTTATTGGACGCTCTGGAGCATATTCTCTATATTCATCCAGATCTTCAGAACGGATAGCAATTATCATTTCTCTTTCGTTTAATACACAAGCTCCATGACTTGTTAATTCAAATAATTGCTCTCTTATTTCACAATATTCTTCTTTAGTTATTTTTTGAACGCAATAATTTTTTTGATAATCTCTAACAGGACATGAGCCAAAATCTTCTCCAATTTTATTAAGGTCATCTATTTTAAGATTCATACCTCTTGATACCATTGGTTCTATATCTCTTTCATCAATTACACCATCTTTGTTCAAATCTGGTATCTCATTTTTTGCATTTTGTTTTAATCTATTAGGTGGTATTTTTTCTAATTGCTCATTAAAGAATGATAATTTGCTCTTATTAAAGATAATAACATATTGTTCTTCTTCATCTCTTGTCTTTTCTTGAATAGCAATTTTTTTGTAATTTTCTGCCTTCTTTTTACAATACGCATTTAATGGTTTTATCTTACTTGTTTTTTCTTGTCTGGATAACCACTTATTAGATAAT
>JAZRRD010000061.1:0-3962 GCA_045650425.1 Bacilli bacterium
TTTTAATTATAGAAAGTGAATATATGAAATTAACTAATATTTCTTTATTTAATGAAGATTTCTTTGTAACAGAACAAGGTTTAGCAATAGGAGCTACAAATGAATCAGTTTATGATATTTATTTTACAGATTATTTAAAACAAAAATTATCTATTTTTGAGAATGTTATAAGTAATAAATACGAATGTAAAGCATTTGAATTTATACCACAAGAACTTATTTGTGAAATAGCAGATAACGTTATGTTAGTGTTTGGAATGATGTCTTTAGATGAATTAAGAGAATTAATTAAAAATAAATTAAATGTTAAATTTGATTATACAACAATTATTTCTAAAGAAGAATTAATGCAAATATCATTTTTTAATGGCAAGTTAGATATCAAAAATAAACCAAGAAAAAGAATTGTTTCTATTTCAGAATAATTCTTTTTAATTTTATTAAAAAATGATATAATATGCCCGAGGAGGAAGTTGAATGATTGTTTGTATCGTAGGCCCTACTGGCGTAGGAAAAACTAAATTAAGTATAACATTAGCAAAAAAATTTAACGCAATAATTATTAATGCTGATGCAATGCAAGTATATAAAGAATTAAACATAGGAACAGCAAAGATTAAAGAAGATGAAAAAGAAAATATTCCTCATTACTTGTTTGATATTTGTGAAGTTACAGATGAATATTCAGTTTATAATTATCAAATAGATGCACGTAAAATAATCGAAGCAAGTAAAGATAAAAATATAATTTTTGTCGGTGGAACTGGCTTATATTTAAAAGCCGCCTTATATGATTATCATTTTAATGAAGAAACTAAAGAAAAGTATAGTTTTGATAATTATACTAATCAAGAATTATATGAATTAGCTTTAAAAAAAGATAAAAATCATAATATACATGTAAATAATCGCAAAAGATTAATAAGATTTTTAAACAAAGAAGAAATAAATATAGAACCTGCAAAGCTTTTATATAATGCCATTTTTATTGGCCTTACCACTGATAGAGAAACTCTTTATAAAAAAATAGATGATCGAGTAGATAAAATGATGGAAGAAGGTCTTTTTGAAGAAGTAAAAAGATTGTATGATAAAAAATTGAGATGTAAATCAATCAATACAGGAATCGGTTATAAAGAACTGTATCAGTATTTTGATAAAGAAATATCTTTAGAAGAAACAATTAATTTAATTAAGAAAAAATCTCGTAATTATGCCAAAAGACAATATACTTTCTTCAATAACCAATTACCTGTCAAATATTTCGAAACTGATTATAATGATTTTTCTAAAACGGAAAATGAAGTAATTAATTATTTATTAAATAATGTAAAACAAAAGATGTAAACTTAACGCGTTAAGTGTCTAGTTATACATTGATAAGAAAAAAGGGAATGTGATAAAATATTTTTGTAGTGATAAGGAGAATTTTTATGACATTTATAAAAAATTTTTTAGCATCAGTATCTGCATTAACTTTTGTTGATTTTGTATTTTTTACATCAATGATCGTTTTAATTGTTTTAGTAGTGTCATTAATTTATTTCATTAAAATAAATAATGATGACGAAGAAATAGTTGTTGAACCAACTTCAGTAACACAGGAAGAGCCTATAATTGAGACTGCTTATGATGATGAAAATGATGCAATAATTGATTTAGCTTCAATCACTAAAGCTTTAGAAGAAAGAGAAACAAGCCCTATAGAAATGACTCAGTATGAAATTGAGCAAGAAGAAAGAGCTATTATAAGCTATGATGAATTAATTGCACGTAGTAAAAATTTATCTTTAAATTATGAAGAGGAACAAATTAATGAAGATTTAACTATAAGAAAAGTAGATTTAGATAATTTAGTTAGTAAAATAGAAGACGAAAAGCCAGCATTAGAAGTAAGAGTAATAAGTTATAAAAAAGAAGAAGCTTTTTTAGAAGCATTAAAAAATTTAAAAGAACAAATAACGTAATTTACAGAACAATGTAAAGTTTGCAAAAATAAGTCGACCGTTGGTCGATTTTTTTTTGACAAAACGTCGGGGTGGGGTATGCTATATATGAAAGATAAGAAAGAGGTAATATATAGTGAAAGAAAAGAAGAAAAAAATAATAATCTTGTCAATAGCTATAGTAGCAGTAATAGCAATTATTGCGGGAAGCACATATGCGTATTGGCAAATCACAAAAACACAAACGACACCAAATGATATCGTGGCAGCATGTCTAGATTTAAATCTAGAAGACAAAAGTGCAGCAATCGACTTAGATAGTGCCTGGCCAATAAGTGATGATGAAGCAAGTAGTCTAACAGGATACACATTTACAGTAACAAATAACTGTGATGAAGAAATAAATTATATCGTTGGTCTAAATAGAGTCGAAGAGGACAATTACTTACAAGACTCTAGTATCAAAGTAAGATTAGATGAAAAAAGCACATTTACATATAACGAATTATCAGATGTAGAATATGCAGATTCAACAAATACATATACATCAAGAGTAAGTAAACAAGTAAGTGTAGAAAGAATTGAAGCCAATGGGTCTAATGAACATACAATAAGAGTATGGCTTAGTGAAAGTGCTCCAGTTTCTGAACAAAGTAAAATATTCCAAGGACAAGTATTTATCACAGGTGGTCAAGGAATCGAATTTCCGGAACTAGATGAATGTTTCACAATAGCCAATAATGGAACTATTATTGGATATAATTATGAATGTGGAACAGAAGTAAAAGTTCCAGCTGAGATAAATGGTATTAAAGTCAAAGAAATAAATATATTATCTTTTAATGATAGCCTAAATGGTTGGGCTATAGATAAAGAAACAGGGGAAGAGGTTATATTTTTAGTATTAAAAGGCGCTGAAGACGAGGAGGAAGTAATAGAACTTTATAAAAGCGATTTTTGTGAGGAGCCTAGTAATTGTAATTTATCAGATTATATGATTATAATTGATGGTGTCGAAGATTATAATAATATTGATTGGTCTAAATATGAGGATATTGGTTTTGAAACTATAGATTATAATTTTGAAATTAACGATTGGGGTGATGTTGGCTTAGGAATAACTAGCTTAGACTTAAGTAATGCAATATATCTTGAAAAAATAGGAGAAGAGTCTTTTTTTGACCCTTATGCTACTAAAGAAAATGTAGACGAAACTTGTATTTATGAATCAAGCTATGACTATTACCTTTGTAATGGAATATTAAATGAAGTAGTTTTTCCGCAAGATGGTATGTTAACAAATATTGCTGAGGGCGCATTTTCTGGTAATCAAATAACATCATTAAATATTCCGTCAAGCATAAAATACTTAAGCGGATTTGATGGTAATAAAATTTCTGAGCTCATTATACCATCTAGTGTAATTACTATTGGTAAATGGGCATTTAATGAAAATGATTTAACCGAAATAATTTTGAATGAGGGAGTTAAAAATATAGAAGAATCTGCTTTTGGTAATAATTCAAATTTAACAGAACTTAATATTCCAAGTACTGTTGTCGATATCGGAGAATATGCTTTCTCTAGTTGTAATTTACGAAACTTAGTATTTATTGATAATCTTGAAAATCCAAGTAATTTAACAGCAATTGCAAGTAGAGCTTTTTATAATAATCAATTAAGTAATATAGTATTGCCAGCTTCAATAACTACTATTGAAAATGAAGTGTTTTACAAAAATATTAATTTAGAGAGCATAGTAATAAAAAGAGCCGAAAGCGATGTTTCATCAATGTCTTTATCAACAAATTGGAATGTAATTGATGGTACACCAAGTTTTAGCGGAATAAATAATCCAGTATATGCTAATGTAACATACGACCCAAATTACAATGGATAGTATAAAGTTTACTGTATAATGTAAAGTTTACAAAAATAAGTCGAACGTTGGTCGAGTTTTTTTGACAAAAGGTCGGGGGGGGGTATGCTATATATGAAAGATAGGGAAGAGGTAAT
>JAZRRD010000062.1:0-2968 GCA_045650425.1 Bacilli bacterium
CACTATTTGACTTCGGACCAATTATTGAATTTAATAATTATTCTCCTGGATATTTAGTAGTTGATGAGCCATATAATTATACTGGTGGAACTCCTATAACAAACTGGGATGGTGAATTCCAAGGAATGATAACATATAGACAAGCCTTATCAGGTTCAAGAAATATACCATCATTAAAAGCATTCCAAAAAGTTAAAAATAGTAACATTTTAGATTTCGTTACTAAATTAGGATTATCTCCTGAAATAAGTGGCGGAAGCATTCATGAAGCTCACTCAATCGGAGGATATAATGGTGAATCACCTTTAACAGTAAGTGGTGCTTATGCCGCATTTGGTAATGGTGGCGTATATAATGAACCACATAGTTACACAAAAATAATTTATCGTGAAACAGGAGAAGAAGTTACAAAAAATTACGTTTCTCATCAAGCTATGAAACCTTCAACTGCTTTTATAGTTTATGATATGTTAGTTTCAACATCTCAAGAAGCAATGAGAGGATATCGCAATATTAACGGATGGACATATGCCGCTAAAACTGGTACTTCAAATTTTACAGATGAAACTAAAAAAGCACATGGTCTAGTATCTACTGCAATTAATGATTTATGGTGTACTGCGCTTACTGATGAATATACAATATCAGTATGGTATGGATATGACAAAATTAACAGTCAATATCATACACATTTTGGTAATTCAAGTCATATTATTTTACTTAAAAATATAGCAAGCAGAGTTTGGACTAGAAGTTCATATGTTCAAAAACCTGATTCTGTTATCAGTGTTTCTTTAGAAGCAGGTCATCCTGAGGAACCAAAACTTCCTAGCAAATATACACCTAGTGATATGATATATACAGAATATTTTGTAAAAGGATCTGAACCTACAGAAGTTTCTAATCGCTATTCTCAATTAAGCAATCCTAAAAATTTAAAAAATGAATATGAAGATGGAGTTATAACATTAAGTTGGGACGAAATTGATACACCTAATAATTTAGATAGAGAATATCTTTTAGAATCTTTCAAACCTTATTTTAAAAATTCTGATTATTTAGATGACTATGTAAATAATCACTACAATTATTTTGCTAACAACTTAGGTGGTATAGTTTATGATATATATCAAAAAGAAGATGGCAACCTTACATATATTGATTCTACAGATAAAGATACTATTGATATAAATATTACTTCTACTAAAGATGACATAACATATGTAGTTAAAACAAGTTGGAAAAATCTTGATACTATGGATTCTAGTGGTAGTATGACTACTGTTAGCTTTGAGGGTACAAACACAGATGCTATTCTTACTTTAAAATTAATCGGTTCATCTTCTGTTGAAATATCAAAAGGTGAAAATTATGAAATCGGCATTAAAGTTTTATCGAACAATGTTGATGTTACAAATAAAGCGACTATTACATATTCAATTACTGATAGTAATAAAAATGAAGTTGCTAAATCACTAACAAGTATTAATACTTTAAAAGAAGGTAATTATACAATAAAATATATTGCTAAGTATGATGGAACTACAAAAACTATAACAAGGAAATTAAAAATATTAGAAAAACCTTTAGCTGAATAAAAAAGAAATTATAAAAATTTATAATTTCTTTTTTCTTAAATTAAAATTTCAACCGCACCACAAGGTGTGGTTTTTTGATACAATAAAAAGAGCCCCACCCGGCAAGGAGGACTCATATATGAATTATACACAATTAACGGATAAAAAGAAAGCCCAAATTGATATTTTATTACAACAAGGTCTATCAATGAGAAAGACAGCAGAAATATTAAATATACACCATTCCACGATTTCAAGATATAAAAGAGGTATATATAAAAAAAGAAATATAGATATAGAAAAGAAATATGAAATATTTATTAAGTATTTATTTGAACATTATGATAGAAGACATCATTCAATAGAAGTATGTATACACAACTTTAAAAAGCGATATAAAGGGGCTAGATGTCCTTCTGTTCAACAAACATATAAATGGATAAGAGAAGGTAAAATATTTTTAACTAAAGATAAACTATGTTATAAAAAACATAGAAGTAAAAACAATAATATGATGGCACATACTATATGGAATATGAAAAATAAAACAGTTTTACCAATTAGATTAAGGCCAAAATATATAGAAAAAAGAAATGAAATAGGACATTTAGAAATAGATTCAATAGTTGGGTTAAAAAATGAACAAGAATCAATAATATCAATTGTAGATAGATGCACAAGATATTTATGGCTTATAAAAGCAGAATATAAACAAGAATACTATGTAGCCAATTTAATTTATAACTATATAATTAAAAACAATATAACAGTTAAGTCAATAACTACCGATAATGGTTTAGAATTTAATGTATTAGGAATAACAGCTAAAAAATTAGGAGTGAAACTTTATAAATGTGATCCATATTGTTCATTTCAAAGAGGAACTAATGAAAGAACCAATGCACTAGTAAGAAGATGGATACCTAAAGGAAGTTCAATGAAACAGGTTCCACAAATTTATCTTGATGACATTTGTTTTGAAATAAATACAATGCCACGTAAAATATTTGACTTTAGATCTTCATGTGATGTAGAATTAGATTATTAAAAGTGGTGCGGTTGAAATTTTAAAAAAAGAAAGATGTTATTTTATATAACATCTTTTATTTATTACCTAATAATTGTCTATAGAGGAAATATTTAGGTTGATTAATAACTAATTCGAAATCTCCTGCATATTCCACAATTGAAGCATTAAAATTAGTTTTAAAATTATTTAATCCACGGTATTTTTCATTTTTAACTCTAATATCAGTTATTCCACCTAAATTTAAGCGTTTATAACCTAATTTAGAATATTTTTCCATAATTTTCCACAGTAATAAATGTTTTGCACTAAAATTTTTATATTTAACGTCAAATCCATCCATATATAAATATATCTCGCTACA
>JAZRRD010000063.1:0-2254 GCA_045650425.1 Bacilli bacterium
TATATGGTTTTGCATGGTACAATGTACTTAAAGAAGGTAAAGTAGCTCAATCATATTTAGTTAAAGAAAAGGTTATTTCAAGCGAAATACAAAGTTTAGAAGAAGTAGAAGCAATATTTGCTGAAGTACCAGATGAATACTTTATTTATATAAGTTATACTGGTTCAGAAGAAATATATAATATGGAAAAGGATTTAAAGAAAGTAATTAATAAATATGAATTAAATGATCAATTCTATTACTTAAATGTTACAACTATTAAAGATAAAAATAATTATCTTGCAGACTTAAACAATTCTTTAAATCTAGATCAAGAGGTAAAACAAGTACCAACAATCGTATATGTAAAAGAAGGAAAAGTTGTTGACATTATTGAACGAAATGACGATAATATGATGAATGTTGGGGATTTCCAAAAGTTACTAGATATCTATTATGTAACAAAATAAGACCAATAAGGTCTTTTTCTTTAGGAGGATTATTATGATAAATATAGTATTATTTGAACCAGAAATACCAATGAATACAGGTAATATAATGAGGACCTGTGTAGCAACAAATTCAAAATTACATTTGATAAAACCATTAGGGTTTAGTATGGATGAAAAGGCAATTAAAAGAAGCGGTGTTAATTACATTGATAAATGTAATTATACCATTTATGAAAATATTGACGATTTCTTTTCAAAGAATGAAGGAGATTTTTATTTCTTAACTAGATACGGACATAAACCTCATACAGAAGCTGATTATTCTGATTCAACTAAAAATATCTATTTTATGTTCGGAAAAGAAAGTACAGGTATTCCTAGAGAAATATTAAAACCTTATATTGATAATTGTTTTAGACTACCAATGACAGATAATGTAAGATCTCTAAATTTATCTAATACAGTAGCCATTGTGATATATGAAGCTTTAAGGCAACAAAATTATCCTAACCTTTTATTTGATGAACCTCATAAAAGTAGTACATTTATCGAAGAAGCATAATTTTAGCAAACAAAAAATATCCAGCTTAAATCTTAGCTAGATATTTTTTTGTAATTTCAATCCAAGAAAATTTATGCTATTTTTGGAGCATCTGAGTAAGTGTATGAATTTTCCATATATGATTTTAATTTATCATATGTTGTATGAAAACGCTCCTCAACAACTCCAAATAGTGCGTTATCAAATTCTTCAATTTGGAAAACACCTGTATCATTAATAGCCTCTATAATATTTTTATGCGATTCTTCATCAATCAATGGTGGTAACCAAAATCCGGAAGAAACACCCCCATATAAATGTCCAGAAGAAATGCGACCATCTTTATAACGTGAAAATACAATTTCTGATACTATATCATGTGTATCAGAAAACATTCTTTGGCTTTCATTAACTTTAAAGAAAAGACCTTCTATCAGATACATCACAATTTGCTTTGCTTCTTCTGGAGTCGATGTACAAGTTATACCAGTATATTGATTTATTATTGCACCATCTGCGTAATTACTTTGTTTAAGCGTTTCTCTAAGATATTCGACTAAATCAATTATTTTCATTTATGCACGTTCCTTTCTATTAAGTATTACACTGTATTTTCTTTTATTTGTCATCAGTTTATTGAATAACATCAAAAGAATATAACAGTCATTTTATTTTTATATATAGTACACTATTGGAATAACCATTAGCAGTACGATCATTTGAATTTATTTTTTTGCGCTAAATTTTAAAGTAGCCCATCCACTTAGTAATCCTAATATTCCATATATTACAATTATTAATATCATTAAAATAGAATTTGAAAATGTGTCTATAGTTAACCCTATTCCTAAACCAGAAAAAGTCATTGCTATACCCACAAAAATACCACTTATTGAAATTGGAAAATATTTTTTAATTGCTTCTAATAGAATGCACGAAAAATTTATAATAAGTGTTGCTAATATAGAGCCAATTGTCACCCCTAAAATATTAAGCGGTATTACACTTAATAAATCTCCTAAATTCATTATTGCAACTGCTGCTAAAAATCCTATTATATAACCTATAACAGCTTTAAATCTTTCTTCAGTACTTTCGCCAAAAAAGACTGTCCAACTAACAAATGCAACCCAAGTAAATGACCCCGATTGATTCAAAGCTTTTGATATTATTCCATCTAATAAAACTAATATACCTGCTATTAAACCGATTACTAAAGCTTTTTTTACTATTTTTTTCATATTTTTCTCCTTTCATTATATTATACTATAATTTTTGTTTT
>JAZRRD010000064.1:0-9869 GCA_045650425.1 Bacilli bacterium
CTATTTTAATTTTAAACTTTCATATTGTTCTTTTTATATAAAAAATATTAATACGTCATTTTTAAATAATGAAAAAAAAGAATGGTATAATCCTTATAATAAAACTTTAAAATCAAATTTATCATGGGAAGAACTAATGGAATCAGCTAAAGAAAAAAGCATTAATATAATCACTCTCTGTAATCTATTTTTTAAAAATCAAACCAGTCTAAAAGTTTTAAAAAACAATATTCCTAACAAATCATACTCTAACGGATTAATCATTAAATAACTAAAATAACACTTGTAGCTATTTCTTTAGCTACTTTTTTTTGATATTCTTCAGTTATTAACAAATTTCTTTCCTTTCGGTTAGATAGAAATCCACATTCAATTAATAATCCATTAGGGTTTAATTTACTATACATATAAGTATTCGTAGGAATTTTCTTTGCTTCTCTATTAGAATTTAATTTTTTATTTAAATTATTTTGAACTTGTTTTGCTAATTCTAAATTATCATTAGTACCAAACACTTGTATCCCACTATAATAACTATCATCTAAATAATTTAGATGGATTGATAAATAAAAATCTGCAGAATTTTCATTTATAATTTTTATTCTATTATCAAAGTCACTTTTTTTACGCCATATAGCATTTGCATTACTTAAATCATAATCCCCTTCTCTGGTTAACAAAACTGTGGCACCTAATTTAGATAATTCTTTTTCCAATTCTAAACTTATTTTTAAATTTATATTTTTTTCATAAATTTCTCCGAAAACTGTCCCAGGATCCTTGCCACCGTGCCCAGGATCAATAACGATAACCTTTCCTAGCAATGGAAGTGTAGCTTTAACTGGTATTGTTAATAAACATATAGTTATTAACAATAAAAAACATATATATTTTCTCATAGTAATATATATGTAATTAATTATTATTTATTATAACCTTTATGAACTAAACATGTAAATTTAGCGCCTTTGGCTTTTATCTGAGGTATTGAATATTCCTGACAATTATAAGTATCATAAAATACACCTCTATAAGTTAAATTAACAGAATCACCGGTATCTTCTTTAATTGCAAATAATGGTCTATTTAAAGTATAAATACATATTAAATCAATTACTACTAACAATAAGACACTTAATATAAAATAAGCCATTAATTTTATCCATTTTTTCATAAAATTTCTCCCAAAATATTATTTATCTGAAAATTTTTTATATTTACGTTTTTTTCCTCTTACTTTATGCGCAAAAGATAACTTATCAGATAATACAATTTCAATATCAAACATACCCTTATTATGTAATAAACCTGTTGTAATTTTTAATTATAAGTTTTATTCATTGCACTAAATAAACTCATAATTACCTCTAATCTTCCTAATCTATATTAACGCCTTTGTTAAAAAGTTTTGAATTTACAAAATATAATATAATTACATTTAATGAATATATTAAAATTGCTAAATAAATACATAATTTAATTGTACCTATATTTATACTATCAACAGTGTAAAATAAATTCATTAAATCTTTATTAAATAATGCTACACAAAATACAACCAATATAGTAAAAATTTGAGTTAGTAAATAAGTAATAAATCCATATATTACACTAAATAATCCTTTGTTACTATTTTTTCGATGTCCTAACACAATTCCAACATAACCAGCTTGCAACATATTTAATAATTCTAAAAAACAAATAAATATAAATGATATAATAATTGTAACTACTGTACTTTCATAAATCTTAGCTAATGGCAGCAACATATTTTTAACAAATTCTATATTTTCTATAGAATAATATGCAATAGATAAAGATAATCCTATTACAAAAACACTTGTAAATAATGTAATAAATGAGGATATAGTTTTAGAAAGATATAATGTTTTTTTATCAACTGGAAGTGTATGAGTTAAATAAGATTCATCACTATAAAAATTATTTTTAAATCCTACCCACAACCTCATAATATTATTAATTAATATATTAAATATCATTGATATAGTAACTCCACTGCATACTTTCCCAATAACTTCCATCATAAACGAATTATCTATACTCAAAAACAATCTTGTAGTTACTGCAAAAAATAAAGATAACCCATAAAATAATATTAATATTTTATATATTCCCTTTAAATCATATTTTAATAATTTTTTTAGCATTTAAACATCCTCCTAAAAATATCATCAATTGATGCATTTTCTTTTTTTCTTAAATCATCTGAACTAGATTGAAGTATGATTTCTCCTTTATCAATAAATATAACTTCATCCAAAATCTTTTCCACATCAGAAATTAAATGAGTCGAAATAAGCACACTAGAATTTTTATTAACATTTTTGAGAATTGTATCCAAAATATAGTCTCTCGTTGCCGGATCTACTCCTCCTAATGGTTCATCTAAAATATATAAATCCGCTTTTCGAGACATAACTAAAACTAATTGAACTTTTTCTTGCATTCCTTTGCTCATCTTAGATAGTTTTTGTGAAGTATCTAAATTCAAATCATTGAGTAATATTCTTGCTTTTTTAGAATCAAAATTTTCATAAAAATCTTCAAAAAATTGTATTACTTTATCTACGGTCATAGACTTATCTAAATAAGTTCTTTCTGGTAAATAAGAAATAACTTTTTTAGATTCTACTCCTATTACTCGACCATTAACTAAAATTTGGCCACTAGATGAAGTCAACAAGTCATTTATTAATTTTATTAGCGTAGATTTACCAGTTCCATTTTTTCCTAATAAACCATAAACTTTCCCTTTATTAATAGTTAAATTAATATTTTTTAAAATTTCTTTATCTCCAAATTTTTTATTAAGGCTTATACATTCTAATAATTTCATTTTAACTTACTCCTCAAAATTAATACCATTTATGAATACATACTTTGACATGTCGTATTCTAAATTCTTATCTATCATTTTTCTACTTAATTTACATATATCGGTTATTCTAATGCCATTTACTAGTGGATTAATATATCTAACTTTTGCACCATGATGAACATAATAAACATTTTTAGGTTCAACATTTGATATATGTATCCGTTTAGAATACTTCCATTTCTTGTATATATTTTTATACTTTGATTTTTCTATAATTCTAATTATCTCTTCTTCTTTTAAATTATATAAATCTTCAATTGTTATTTTTCCTGCATGATTTAATTTTTTAACAATATCCGCTAATAATTGATTCGAATATCTAGCTTTATCACATCTATAAATTACAAATAATTTACTACTAACATTAACAAATTTCCTAGCTATACTTTTAGTTTTAAATGCTATTTCATCTTTTCCATTCTCATCTTTTTGTATTTCTAAATCATTATATATCAATTTAATTTCTTCCAAATTTGATATATTATAAGTTAATAAAGCATTAGACAAAGAATATTCTAACCTATCCGAAGATAACTGAGGTATATCATTATCTGCAATAGGATATTTATGATAGTTATCTATCTCATTTAAAGATATATTATCTCTTTTTAATAATTTCATAATCTCATTTGATTCAGAAATTATTTTACTAGTCATTTCTTCAGTCGATACTTGAACCATGTAATCAGCATTTAAAAAATCTATACAATGTTTAAATACTGGAGTAGCTATATCATGAAATAAACCTGACAAAGTTTGTTCTTTATCATGAGTAAAACGCCAAATTATTAAAGCAACACCTATCGAATGATCTAAATTTGAATAAAAATAATTACTATTAAATAAATCAGAGTATATAGTACCACAAGTTAAACTAATATATTGTTGTTTTAACATTGCTTCTGTATTTATATAATCATTTAACCATTCAGGAAAATTTGGCTCCAACACATTAAAATATTCTTTTGTTCTTTCATGAACTTTATCTAAATAACTCATAATTTTATCACACCATAATCTATTATACCACGAATTCAATAAAAGTTAGACATCAACTATTATATAAAAACGTTAACTACCCAAAATCTCAGTGCTAGAATGACTAGCGTACCCATTTAATAAGTATTTTCAATACTTCGCATTTTATTTTTAGCCTACCTGTAGCCTATTTGTAGCCTACGGCTCAAAATTTGATTATTTTTTAAATTCAAACAAGCAAAAAAGCCCGTAAATACGGACTTTTCAAAACGTTGAAATACGTAATTTTGTACCAATATTGGTAATTTTTTAACGTTTACTAAATTAGCTTTCCTTTATTTATGCGAGTTTCAAGCGTTTTTGTATGCTGTGTGTATGCTACACAGACCAACTCTAAGACACCTTATTTTTTTATTTATAACTTTTTTCGTGAATATTTATTTCTACTCTTAATTAAAATTCTATAATTTTCTTCAGTTAAGTCAACATTTCTTTTTGCATATTCAAACAATGCCTGTACCTTTGCTAATTTTTCATTTTTATTCAAACTTGTATCACATATTGCTTCTAAATACATTGACACAAATTTATCATCAGGAATGTTATCTTTATAAAATGATTTTCTATATTCCTCGTCTGTATAAACTCTAAAAACCTTTGATGTTTGTACTTCTGGCATTCCATTTAACTTATGATAAAATTTTCTTATCTTCTCTATAGTCAAATGATATAAATGATAGAAATATGGGCTATCAGCTAAAGCAGCGTTTTGTAGCTTTTCCATTCTATTATTTAAAATGGAGACATATTCTCTAGCATCTTCATGTTCTAATGCGGGTAGTGGATTCGAAAATTTATTTAAGGCATATAACTGCAATTTTTTCAAATCACCTTTTTTATCGAATATAATTTTAGATGTTCCTATTATTGAAAGTAAAGCATTATTTTGATTTTGAAAATCATTTTCTATTGATAAATAAATGTCACTAATTGGTTTTTCAAAATATTCAATTTTTATGCCATCAATCCAATGATTACCTCTTATTAAATGTTCTAAATTAGAATCATCAAATATAACATGCAAGTCAATATCAGATTTTTTTGTGTTATAACCTGTTACACAGCTTCCGTAGAAAAACACGCCTAATACATGATCGTTATCCAAGTAACACATATCATTAATAAAATCGGATATTGCTTTACTAATAACTTCCATAAAATCACCTTTTTTAAATTAAGTATTATTATATCACAAATAATTATTTTAACCTATACCTACAAGCTAATTGTCTGTCAGTTCTCCTAGCTTTTGTATGCTGCATGTATGCTATGTGTTATCTTTATGGCAAAATCCCCCTATTTTTCATAATTTATTGCAGCAAAAAAGCCCGTAAATATGGGCTTTTCGAAACATTGAAATACGTAATTCTTAACGTTTACTAAATTGTGGTGCTCTACGAGCTTTTTTAAGACCATATTTCTTACGTTCTTTAACTCTTGGATCTCTTGTAACAAATCCAGCGTTTTTAAGAATGTGTCTATATGAATCATCTCTTGTTTGATCAGTATTTTCATCAAATTTTAGTAATGCTCTAGTGATAGCTAGTCTAATAGCTCCTGTTTGACCAGAAAACCCACCACCAATAACTTTAACATCGATATCAAATCTAGTTTCATTTCCAGTGGCAACTAATGGTTGTTTTAAATCCATAACTAAAGTTGCATAAGGCATATATTCGTTAACATCAATTCCATTAACAGTAATATTTCCAGTTCCACCAACTAAAGTCGCACGTGCAACAGAACGTTTTCTACGACCAGTAGCACTCCAAGTTTGTTTATTTGCCATAACCATTTCCTCCTAATTAATTTCCAAAGTTTCAGGTTTTTGAGCTGCATGCTTATGATCAGTTCCAGCATAAACAAATAATTTTTTTGCCATAGCTCTACCTAATCTAGTATGAGGAAGCATTCCTTTAATAGCTCTTTCTACCATTTCTTCTGGATAACTATTTAACATTGTTTTAGCATTACGTTCTCTTAACCCTCCTGGAAAACCACTATGATTATAATACATTTTGTCTTCTAATTTGTTTCCAGTTAATTTAACTTTGTCAGCATTGATTACAATAACATAATCTCCACAATCAACATGTGGTGTATAAGTAACTTTATGTTTACCTCTTAATACTGTAGCAACTTTAGTAGCTAATCTACCTAAAGTTTGCCCTTCAGCATCTACCACATACCATTTACGTTCAACGTTTTCTTTTTTTTGCATAAATGATTTCATAAAATTTTTCCTTTCATATATCTTCCATTTTTAACTTTCCCAGGGTCAAAAACTTCCAATAAATAAAATGTACCATTCAAAATTATATGTGAATAAGTAAAAAAAGTCAAATAAAATTTGAGTTTTGCTCCAATTTTATTAAATTTATTTTAAAGTTATTGTTCCTTCGTTATTATCAAGGCTATTTTGTTGATTTTGAAACCAGTTATTTATATAATTTTTTACAAATGTTTGTATAGTATATTCATCTGTAACTATTAATGTGCCAGGATGGACCTCTCTATATCTATGTTGTTCTGCAAATAAAGCTTCCATTCCTTTAGCCAGTCTACTACAATTATCAATTTCAAAAATCAAAGCGCCAGCAAAAAAACTTGTCTTAACTTTATCAAAGCCAATTCTAGCCAAGCATCTTTTAGTTAATTCTGCAAAAGCTTCAATATCCGTTCTATCATTTGATTTACCACCAATTAAATAATAAAAATCATTATACATATTTCTAAAAGTTATTAGTGGATTTTTATACATACTAGGATTATAATTACGGCCCATAGCTTCATCAATTGATGCTAGCGTTTCTGCAAATTCTTTATATTCCTGAGCAAATTCATCTGTACCAAACATTGTAACAGAATAACCCAAATCAGTTCTGCAATAGTCGAGACAATCAGCTTCAGCTTTTTTTAATTTGTCAAAAACCAATTTAATAAAAATAGTATATTCTCTTTTAAAGTTTTCATATACACCAAAATCAGCATTAGCTAAAACTTTTGTTTCTCCTTCTAAAATCGCAACTAAACTCTTTATTTCATCTACATTTTGTAGGCTTTCCATAAAAAACACCCCTCAGATAAGGAATATTATACACAAACATTTAAATTTTGCAATTATTTAAACCATACACTATCGATATTACAACTAGAACTATAAGGTTCAGGACTTGGCATTTCGATTTTAACTAAAGTAGGAACTTTAAAAGATGTGCCAAATACCATACATCTACCAGGCTGTAAAATTTGCATTTTCTTTATTGTCTCTTCCGCAATATTTGGAACAATTCGAGATACAAACTCTAAATCTTTTGGATGTAACATTTTAAATAGGAAATAATTATTACACTGAGACAAACTTGTCTCAGATAATTCCGAAGGTCTTTGGGAAATTAAACCTAATAAAACGCCGTATTTTCTGCCCTCTTTGCTTATTCTGTCAAAAATATTATATCCAATGATATCTACATCATTGTCATTTTGAACATATCTATGTGCTTCTTCTAAAATAAAATGGATTGGCATTGAAGCTCTATCCTCTAATTCCTTACAATAATTAAATAACATTTTTGCCAAAATCTTAGTAATAACTTTAGCAAATCTATCATCAACATAATTTATATTAATGTTTATAAGTTGAGACCTTTCACCATTATTAATAATTAGTCGTCTTATAAAATTTTCTTGATTAACATATGAAGGATATTTAAAGAAAGCACTATCTGTACTATTACATAAAGTTTCCAAGTTAGCCTTGATATAATAAATATCATTATAATAAGTTTCATTTCTTAAAAAGCCTTCATCTATTAAAGCAAAATCTAACGCATATAATATATCATTTAAGGTATATACGTATGATTTATCAGGCAAAGATAAACTAACATCTGGCATAATCATATCTGATAAAAACTTATTCACCACTTCAATAGCTCTAATTTTACCAGACTCATCTATTAAAAGGCACTGCTTTAAACTTCTTGAATATCCAGGTTGATATATTTCTGTTTCTAAATTTAAAGTATTTGTATTATATTTTGTCAAAACCGCAAAGAACTGATCACGTATTTGGGAAGAACTTCTACCGCTTACAAGAATTTCTTGTAACGCCTTAGCTATAATACTATTTTGATATTTTAAACTTATTTCATCATGTTTCTTAAAAACATTTACAAACTTTAATGTTTTATCAAGTAAAGATAATTGTGATCTTTTACCAACATTTAAAAGTAAAGCTAAATCATCAACATCTAAAAGCCATACTGGAATAGATAATTTTTCTGTTTCACTCTTTAATTTTGTAGTAATATGTTTAAAATTTATATTATTATCAAACTTAGAAAATGCATTATGATATTCTCCATAAGCATCTATTACAAATATTGTTGCATTCTTTGGATATATCTCTCTATTAAATAAGTTTTGAATTAATTTAGCAAAACCACAT
The DNA here is from genome assembly GCA_045650425.1 of Bacilli bacterium. Taxonomy (GTDB): domain Bacteria; phylum Bacillota_I; class Bacilli_A; order RF39; family UBA660; genus RGIG1752. Next base: position 8,388 of record JAZRRD010000064.1, read on the forward strand.
GATTTACCACTTCCAGTACTACCTATGAAAGCAAAATGCTGGCTAAATAAATCATTAAGTTTAGCTCCAACTTTAACATCTGGATAAACTTCACTATGTCCAATATATAACTCTTTATTGACATCGGTTATTCCTATAATTTTATTAACAAAACTTGGCGCTATAATGTTTATTTTAGAAGCAAATGAAGGTTTATTGGAAAAACCATATACAAATCTATTATTAATAACTTCACCTAAGATATTAATATAAGCAACCGATTTTTTTATATTTGAAATTTCCCCTATAAAATTTTTAGTACCATCAGCTATCAATACATATAAATCTATTATATTTTTAACTTCACTTAAATTAATTGCTAACTCTAATTCTATCGTTCTTTCATCAATTGATATGATTTTTCCTAACACTTCTAGCACCCTCTATTCAAAATCATTTTAACATATTTGAAAATAAAAAAGAACTAGTATTTGATTTCTTTCAAATATAGCCCTTCAGATGGAGCAGTGCTTAGCTGCTTTTTTTCGTTTGGATTATCTAACATATTTTTAATTTCTTCCAAACTAATTTTATTTTTATTATAATCTAACATCGCGCCAACTAAATTCCTTACCATATAACGATAAAAAGATCTCCCTCTAAAATATACATAGACATAATCTTTATTACCTACTACTTTAATATTATAAATTATTGCTGTGGAATCATCTCTTTCTCCGCTAACAAAATTTCTAAAATCATGAACACCTTTAAATACTTTTGCTATTTTCTTTAGTTTTGTTATATTTATATCTTCCTTATAGTATAAAAAATAATCGGCATTAAATGGAGAATATTCTCCTCTATAAATTTTATAAACGTAAGTCTTTTCTTTTACATTAAATCTTGCATGAAAATTATCATTCACAATCTTACAATAGAAAACATTTAAATACTTCGATGTTTTCCTATTTAATAAAAATAATAATTTATCTTCATCAATATCTTTAGTTAAATCAAAGTGAGCACATTGCATATAAGCGTGTACTCCTCTATCTGTTCTACCAGCACCTTTAATTTCTACTTCCTCTCTAGTAAAACTTTTTAATGCATCCTCAAGTTCTTTTTGAACACTTTTTTTATCTTTTTGACGTTGAAAACCATAAAATTTGCTCCCATCATATGAAAATTTTATTAAATATCTCATTATGACACCATTCTAAATATTGCTTTAATCAATTCTTTATTATCAGTATAATTATCTAAGTTTATATTGTTGTTCTTACAAAAAATTATAAATTCTACTATCTTAGGAATCTCTATATATTCATATAAATTTTCATTATAAAAATCAACTTTAGATAATGAAATTATATTATCATTTTTTACTATGCAAATATGGTCAACTAAATCAAATAAAAATACTATATCATTAGTATGAATAATTAAATTAAAATGATATTCTTTAAGTCTTATAATTAATTTTTTAAAATAATTTTTTTC
>JAZRRD010000065.1:0-8239 GCA_045650425.1 Bacilli bacterium
ATAAAATTGATTATCAAAATATTTGCGTGATTAAATCAGTTGAAAGTTTATGTGAAAATTATCTTTATAAGGTAAAACCTTCAATCATAATAAATCATCAGAATGCATTAATAAATAAAAATTATATAGAAAGTGGAGATATAATTCTTATTAATAAAAATGTTACCTTATCTGAAATCAAAAGTATTTTAGATGAAATAAAATATCGTGATTTAAATATTATTTCACTAAATGAATTGATAAGTGAAGAAAAAAATATAAATTAATAGCTAATTATGTTATAATTAATTAGGTGGTAGTAATGAAAAATAAAGGTTATACAATTCCTGAATTAATTATTGTGATAGCAGGTTTAGGTATTGTATTTTTAATAACTATTATTAGAACATCTTATGCGTTTTCTAATGATAGCAATAAAGAAGTTTTAGAATCAAATTATTATTTGATTGAAAAGCAAGCAGAAGTATATGGTGAAATTAATAAAGATAAATTTAATGAAGGTGGAGAATTATATATTTTAGCCAAAGATTTAGTAAAAGAAGGACTTTTACCATTAGATGAAAATAATAATATATTGTCTAGCAAAAAAGATCTATCTAACACTAAAATTAAAATTATTTTAAAAGAAAATAAAATAACTGCCCAAGTTATTAAATAGGTGAGTTTATGCCTATTACTAAAACTAATTTTATTAATTATTCAAGGTGTCCAAGATATGCTGCGTTAGATAATATAAAAAGAGAAAAACTTTTAAGTGATGTAACTTATGAAGAATATATGCTAGAAGAAAATAAGGCGCGTATTGAAGAAATGTTGGGTAATATGTATGAGGTTAATGAAGATGGCGAAGAAATTGATTTAGTAGATAAAGTCGATCGTCAATTAGAAGCAATGTTACCTTATTATAACAAAGTGGAAGCCGAAGCAGGAAAAATTGCAAAAAAATATTTTGGGGGAAATGTTAGATATGCTGCGGATACTAGAAGTCAAGAATGTTTCGATTTTTCTCAAAATGGGTTTAATTATTTATGTTATATAGATGTTTATAATGAAGTAGATGATAAAATAAATATTATTGAAGTAAAAGCTACCACAACAAATAAATATATGAGTTTAATGTCTAATCATAAAAAAGGTGAAAAGTATTCTATTTTTCATAAAATAGATAATATTTTATATTTAAAAGATGAATTACCAGGTTATAATATTGAAAATGAAATGCCTTTAGAAAATTTTGAAAAACAAAAAGAGAAATTATTTGATAGATTTAAGGAAGGTTCATATGTATTTGATTTAGCTATTCAAAGATTTATTATTGAAGGCGAATATAATCAAAGTAATAATTCAGAAAAATTAAAAAACATAAGATATTATTTGGCGGTTTTAAATGCAAATTATGTATTTCCTGGCAATTATGTTGATAACGAACCGCTTTATGAACCAGATGAAAATGATGAAGAGTTAATTACTTTTATTGATTTGACGAAAATTACTGAAATGTGGCAGCCATTTATATTAAAAGAAGCAGAAAAGCTAGAATCTTATATCAAAAACTCAGATATAAATGTATGTAAATTAGGCAAGTGGTGTACTTACAAGAAAAAAAATCAGTGTAAATTTTTTACAGCAATCTGTGGAAAAAATATTCCTAAAAAAAATTCGTCATTAAATTATGTTAATAATGGTCAAGGTTTTAAAACTTTGGACGGAGAAAGATTAAAAGGGCTAGAATTAATAAATGAAGGATATACAGATTTATTAGATATTCCTGAAGAATGGATTGTTAACCCAAATCATCACATTCAAAGAGATTGTTATCGTTTTGATACTGTTCATATAGATAAAGAAAAACTTAGTATTGGTTTGAAAGGTTTAGAATACCCAATATATCATTTGGATTTTGAAACATTTCCGTGTCCAGTACCTAGATTTAGGGGCGAAAAACCATACATTCAATCTCCTTTTGAATTTAGTTTGCATATTGAGCATGAACCTGGTGTATGTGACTTTGATAAAGATAATTATATTTTTTTAAATAGTGATTTATCTGATCAAAGGGAAGAAATGATTAAAGCAATGCTTAAATATATGGATCCCAATAAAGGAACTTTGTTTGCCCAAAATGTTCCTTTTGAAAAAGGAAGAATAAAAGAGCTAGCAGAATGTTTTCCAGATTATAAAAGTGATTTAATGAAACTATATGATAGAGGATTTGATTTATTATGGTTAGTAAATACTAATTCTAAGCTTTATGAAGAATTGGGATTTGATAAAGAGAGAGCGAAAAAATTTAATTATTATAATAAAAATTTAAGTGGTTCTTTTTCCATAAAAAAAACATTACCAGTATTTTCTGATTTATCATATGATAAATTGATAGTTAAAAATGGTACAGAGGCTATTGTCGAATATGCTAATTATAATAAAATGTCTAAGGAAGAATTTAATTTAAAATATGAAGCTTTAAAAATATATTGTAAACAAGATACCTGGGCAATGGTACTTATTCTAAATGCACTAAGAGAATTAGTCAAATAAGTGTCAAAAATACACAAATTTGTTGTATGCTTTACATATTATTTAGTATGATATTAATGTAAGGATGTGAGAAAATGTTATACCCATCAATTGATAAACTACTAAATATAGTTGATTCAAAATATAAATTAGTTCATGTTGCTTCGATTAGAAGCAAGCAAATGTTAGAAAATAAACATTTTCAAATGAATGAAGAGGAGTATATCAATAAAAAAGAATTAGGAAGAGCTTTAGAGGAAGTAGAAAAACTTTTATTAAAAATTAAAGAAAATTAGAAAAAACTCTTGCTAAAAATTATCTTATATGATAAGATAGTTTTGTTCTTTGGGGAATTGGCTCAGCTGGCTAGAGCACCTGCCTTGCACGCAGGGGGTCAAGGGTTCGAATCCCTTATTCTCCACCAAAGTGAATGTAACGACCATGTGGTCGTTTTTTTAGTTGGTAATAAGGGGTTAAAAAAAGAGTTTTTTTTAAACTCTTATTTGCTTAATTCTTTAGAAATTTTGTTATATTCTTGTTGTATTTTATTTTTTTTGCTTTCCTCTAATGTATACCAATTCTTGTTATAAGCTAAATTAAATAGTTTTTTACTTGCTTTGGAGATTTCGTTAAAAATTTCAAAATATGTATTATAAATCGGAGTGCAGCTAGCTTCATTTAGTGCAATTGCAGTATTTACTATTATATTTTTTTCCGTTTCTAAAACGTCATATAACATATATTTATCACTCATTATTTTCACTACTTTCTAATAATTTAGTTAAATTTTGACAATTTTGTAAATGAAGTTTATTTAATTTAGTAAATTCTTTACATACTTCCTGGTCTGTACATGTAGATAAATAATGTTCTATTTTTTTTGCTGCAGTCATATTCCAATTAAACATATCTGAAATATAAGCTAAATCTTTGGTTGAAATCATATTTGGTATTTTTTCCATTTTATATCCCTCCAATAATAAGATGGATAAATTAGTTAAAAATATCTATAACTTTAGTAATATCTTTTTGTAAATTTTTACCAAATTATCTAAAGTATATTTAGCGTTAGCACTTGAAGGACTAGGAAGATAAACAGCTTTTATATTTACATCATTTTTAAAATATTTGTTATATAAATTATATGCTGTTTTTCCAGTTATAAAAAGATACTTTATATTACTTTTATTTATAATAGTTTTAATATCATTTGGTATAGGATTTTTAATACTTGAATCTCTAGAATTTTTTATGTCACAAGAATGTAATACATCCCATAACGCAATATTGTTATTTAATAAAAACTTCTTTTTTTGTAAATTAGATTTTAAATTGATATTAAATAATACTTCAAATATTTTCCAGAATCTATTTGATTTATGAGCATAATAAAAATTATTTTTTCTTGAAGTTGAACTAGGGAATGAACCTAAAATTAGAATTTTAGAATATTTATTATATATTGGTTTTAATGGATGAATTAACATAAAAAGTCCTCTCTATTTAATTATTATTTTCAAAAACGTTTAAAATATAAAAAAACTAGATATCTCTATCTAGTTAAATACAATTTGGTACGTGGATATAGTATATCCGAAACCTAAGTAATCAGTTAATAAATAACTAATCTCTATGAACATAATACCATACTTTTTTATATTTGAAACAAAAAATCGTTTTTTTTTTTTTTTTTTTTTTTTATTTGTCAAATTTGATGTTTTATGTTATTATATAATACAAATCAAAAAGAGGTGATATATATGTCAACAAATAAAATAAATGCAAATTTATATGATATTGACTTAATAAAAATACTACTTTCTCTAGACAAAGAATCATTAAAACTATTTGGAAAAGAATTCTTTAATGGAATTGTTGTATTTACAAATGATAAAGAAAATATAGAAAGCCAAATACAAAGATGGATTGATATAGAAAAAAAACATATTGATGATGTGTTCTTTAAGTTGTATAACATAAAATCAAGTGATCTTAAAAATCATGACTTGGAATATTTTCGAAATATAATCGAAAATTCTCCATACTCAAAACAAAACCAAGACGATTGTAGTTTTGACATGTTTAAAAATCACTATGAATGGTTAATAAATGTAGCTCCTTTTTGGATTAATTTATGTGACACTTTTAATAAATTCGGATATAGAATAAAAGATTTCGTAAATGAGGATACACATCTATTCTTTGAACCCAGAACCCTTTACAGTAAGAAAGAACAAAATTATTTACAATTTTTAAAAACATCACTTCACCCATTGGTTCAATACTTGACAGAAAATATTGATAAAAAAGATATTATTTTAGAAAACATTGAAACTTTAAAAACATTAAATATCCAAAAAATTTATTTTACAACAGCTTCTTTAGATTCTTTATTATATGATTTTAGAATATGTGAGTATAATTATGAAAAATACTTTAATTATAATGTTAGCGATGGTTCTTATGAATGGATATATCAACATAATAATTTTCATCATAGACTTTCTAATGCGAATTTTACAATTCCTGTGTTGGTATTCACTAATGCAAAGAACGCTTTTAATTCTTCAAAATTTAATACAATTATTCCTATTTCTGAAACTACGACTATAGCAATTCAAAGAGACAAACACCCTGTTTTCAGTAGTCTAGTTATTGATCCAAATAAATTAAAACATTTTGATGTAGTATTTAATGCAATTAATGTGCCAGTAGAAGTTTTAGAAAGCATGAATGTGAATGTAAACCGCTTATTACATTTTAAAGATTGTATTATTGAACAAAAAAATAAAATAGAAGTCCTTACGAAAGAAAGTTTAGAAGTGTTAGGACTTTGGAGTGAGCTTTCAGCAGATAATATATTAGAATTAGATAAGAAAAAACAACAATATTTATCGGTATTTGATACTATTTTAGAAGAACAAATAAATACTACTTCTGGAAAAACAGGTATTGATCTTGATTCAATAAAAAGAATGATAAGTTATGAACCGGATGATAATCCACCTCTAATACCACTAAAAAAATCAGAAGGAAGTACAGTAGAAAAACCTCTGCAAAAACAATTAATTAAGGAAAAAAAATAAATCAATAGTTTAAAAACTAAAAAAAATAATTAATTAAGAAAAAGACAGTTAACAATAAGTTTTAAGATAAAAGTGGACATAAAAAAGAAAAAAACTATATTTATCCTGAAAAATGGAAAATATAGTTTTTTTATTAAGTAGTTAATGAGGAATGTGCATTTAAAATAGATCTGTAACAAAGAAGTAAATTTAAATGCACAGTGTAGGTTTGTCAAACCAATCCAACAAATTTTTGGAAAGGAAAGGTAAACTAATGAGTAAACCAAAAATTACTCAGCAAATGAGATACCGTGAGTCTCTCATTAAATACGCCGATAAACATGGCGTAACCAAAGCGAGTCGTGTTTACAATGTAAACAGACAATACATCTATCGTTGGATGAAAAGATACGATGGAACAATACGTTCTTTAGGAAACTTAAGTAAGAAACCCAAATGTCATCCGAATCAACATACACCTGAAGAATTAAAATTAATAAAGGATGTGTTTGATAAAAATGCCAATACTGGTTTGACTATTTTCTGGATTAAATTGAAACAACGTGGTTATACAAGAAGTGTAACTAGCTTGTATAATCAACTTAAAAAGTTGAATCTAAAATTTAATAAACCCAGAAAAAAGAAAATAAAAAGAGACGTCAAACCTTATGTTCAGATGACGTTTCCCAGAGAACGTGTTCAGATAGATGTAAAAATCGTTCCACAAAAATGTATTGTTGGCCAGTTCAAATTATATCAATATACAGCAATAGATGAATATAGTCGTTATCGTTATCTAAAAATATATGGAGAAAAATCAACATATACATCATATAAATTTTTGCAAGAAGTAATAAAAAGATTTAGGTTTAAAATTTATACAATAAGAACAGATAACGGATTAGAATTTACCAAACGACTAATAACAAATGATATAACTAATAAGACAATATTTGAACATGGCCTAAACAAATATGGAATTGCTCATGACTTAATAAAACCATATACGCCAAAACATAATGGAAAAGTTGAAAGAAGTCATCGCAAAGATAATGAACGATTTTATGCTACGCATCGCTTTTATTCATTAGAAGACGCCAATAAACAATTGCGAAAATATTTAAAGGAATATAATAATTTTCCAATGCAACCGTTAAATTGGCGATCTCCGAATGAATTGCTTCGTGATTATTTTAATAAATTAAAATAATCTATGTTGGTTTGTCGTGACTGTGTCACTTATGTTTGACAAACCTACAGCATTTCACAATAGAATAATTTAACTTAAAATTATTATTTAATATTTATAAATTTTATATTTTGATAATAATATTTAGATATTCTTCAAATAATCTTCTAATTCAGATAATTTTATCTTATTAGATAGATTCTCTATGAATATTTCGTTAGAAAAATTAAATATTAAAAATGTTTTATCTTTAATAATAATTCTATTAGGTTCAATATAAGTTAAGTTAGTTTTATCTATCTTTCTAATATTGCCATTTATAATAGTAAGTGTTGTTTTAGAAAACTCACATATTAGTTCTAACTTCCTTTTTAACGATTCTTCAATAGGTAATTCTTCTTTAATAATAGTTACCACAATACCATCCTTTCTTTCTAGGATAGTTTCTTAAACACAAAAAAACTAATCCATTTCTGAATTAGTTATTCATTAAAGCTCGAAAAGTTCGAGCAGATTTCCTTATGGTACCGGTAGTCGGACTCGAACCGACACGGGCAGAACCCACTTGATTTTGAGTCAAGCATGACTACCAATTCCATCATACCGGCATGTGAAATAATTATATCACATTTGTTTATAAATTCAAAGAAATTATTACTAATTTTCCTTGTATTTAGAATTATATAAATCTTCTACTTTTTCCTCAGGAATTTCTATTTCTTCAATATTTGGTAATTCTTCTAAGGAAAGTAATCCTAGATAATCTAAAAATTCATTTGTTACTGAATAAAGTATTGGTCTACCTGGAAGTTCTGATCTTCCTACTTCTTTTACTAGATTACGATAAACTAATTTTTTTAACTGATAACTACTATCTACACCTCTTATTTCATCTATATAAGAACGTGTTACTGGTGAATTATAAGCAATTACTGCTAATGTTTCTAATGCAGCTTGACTTAGTTCACTTTGTTGCTCAACTTCTACTAATTTCTCATAATATTCATTATGTTCTTTTTTTGTTACTAATTTATATTTATCTGCAATAAATTCTATATTTATTCCTCTTTTTGAATTAGAATATTCTTCTTTCAATTTAAAAATCAATTCTTCTAATTCATTAGAATCTATTTCTAGTATATCTATTAATCTTTCTTTTTCTATACCTTCATTACCCACAACAAAAAGTATTCCCTCTAATACACCTTGCATTATACTTCACCTTTTCCTTCGATAAGAATATTATCAAAATTCTTATCTTGTTTTATACTTAATTCTTGATTTCTAGCCATAGTTAAAATAGATAAAAATGTAACCACTATATAATCTTTAGTCATAACATCAAATAATTCAGTAAATTCTACTTGTTTTTTAGCTTTTAAAATATTTCTAATTTGACTACTTCTTTCTGTAACTGAATATTCTTTAGTTGCAACTTTAGTACTTAGAGGTTTATCTAATTCTTTTT
>JAZRRD010000066.1:0-3812 GCA_045650425.1 Bacilli bacterium
TTGTCTAGAGAATCATATAAAAATAATCTTTTATACATATGAATTCTCCAATATAAATAAGGAATATGCGTTGATTTGATATCTTCAAAAGTTATATGTGGAATATTTAAATCATCTTTTTTATACTGTATTTCAATTTCTTTTTTTTCTAACAAATATAAATGATAATATGTTTTAGGATCTATTTGTTTATTAATAAATTCCTTTTTTGTATAAATTGTAGTTCCTATTTTAACTTCAAATGAATTTGAAATTTTTTTTATTTTTTCTATAATATTAAAATTATAATCATTTATAACTAAAATAACATCAATGTCGCTCCAATTTTTTATTACTTTATCGCTACAGCTACTACCTATGACAAGTATCATATTTAAATCATCTAATAGATTTTTTTTTATTGTTTCAACATATTTATTAATAATATTTGAATATTTATTTTTCATCATTATCACCCGATTGAATTATTGTATAAAAAACATTATCCTTATCACTTTTAATATATTTTATAACTTCATTTGGTAATAAGTTATATTTTTCCAACTTATCTATCTCTAACCATTTAAAATGATGTAATATCTCATGGCCATGATCTATCTCTAAACGTTCATAATCATTTAAATTTACTTTTTCAATATTCTTTGGAACAACTTTACAATAAAAATCAATTCCATGTGTTTTTTCATTTCTTAAATTTGTGTAAAAATTTTCACATACTCCCATAATTCTTTCTACATTTACTTCAACATTTAATTCTTCCTTCATTTCTCTTTTAGCAGCTTCTAATGATGTTTCTCCTAATTCTACATATCCACCAGGCAAACAATAAGAGTCTTGTGTATATTTATTCACTAATAATTTATTGTTAATTATCATTACGCAAGAAACTCTTACCTTGAACTTAATATTATTTTCTTTTATTTTTATATCCATAAATATCCTCCACTATTTCCATACCAAATAGTCACCTAAAACTAAATAATCTAAGTCTGATTTACAAAACATTACCATTGCGTCTTTTGGAGTTTCTACAATCGGTTCTCCATTATCATTAAATGACGTATTAAGTAAAACTGGAACATTAGTAATTTTATAAAATTCGTTTATCAAATTATAAAATCTTTCATTAAATTCCTTTTTAACAGTTTGTACTCTACCAGTGCAATCAACATGTAGCGTTGCAGGTATTTTATTTTTTGCATATTCAGTACATGCAGGAACTTTTAACATATATGGGGAACTTTCTGTCATATTAAAATATTTTTGAGCTTCTTCTTCTAAAACTGATGGAGCAAATGGTCTAAATGATTCTCTGTGTTTTATTCTAAAGTTTAATATATCTTTCATTTCAGCAGGAAATGGAGCACACAAAATACTTCTATTTCCTAATGCCCTAGGTCCAATTTCACTTGCTCCTTGAAACCAACCTATTATTTTTCCGCTAGCTAATATTTTTGCTGTTTCTTCACAAATATTATCCACTTTTTTATAATTAAATTTCGTTCCTTTTACGCTATATGGTAAAATAAATCTTTCTTGTTTTTTTTCTAAAACATCTAAGTAGTCTTCATTGCTATATTCTTTAGCTAAATATGGCGTACTTAATTCTAACCTTTTTTTGTTTTTATAATAATTATGATAACCATATAAAGCATTTCCTAAAGATTGTCCTGTATCATCACAACAAGGAATAACAAACAATTCATCAATTGGTGTCTCATCTAATATTCTTTGATTTACTATTCCGTTAAGGAAAACTCCGCCAGCAACACATAATTTTTTTATTTTATATTTTTCATAAAGTCCATTTATCAATTTTATAATAATTTTCTCAACTTCCGATTGTACATAATATGCAGCATCTTTATTTTCGTAGCCTTTACATTTTTCTCCAAAATCCATATTATTTTTCTTTATAAAGTTTATAGATCCATCAATATATTTTCCATCACATTTACTTGTTATTTGTAATTTATCATTAATTTCAAACAAATCAATGTTTTTATATTTTTCTTTTCCGCAAGCTGATAACCCCATAGTTTTACCTGCTTCTTGAGCACTCCAACCACAGAAATTAGTAAATGTTTCATACGTTCTTCCAATGCCTTTATATTTTGATCTTTTTGGATCGTTACCACCAACTTTTGTTATTGTGTTTCCTTTGCCAATATAATAACTTTCCGTATCATTTAAATTGCCCAAGCCATCAATGACAACTATTAAGCTTTCATCAAATTTAGATAAATAATAGCAACTTGATGCATGCGATAAATGGTGATCTACTGTCAAAAATTTATTTTTATCTATACCTAAGCTTTCAAATTGACCTTGATAATTTTGTTCAAGATTATTACCATAACAACTAGCTACAAATAAATCAATATCACTGGGTTTAATTTTTAGTTCTCTTAAACAATAAAAGAAAGAATATAAATAACCTTCAGAGTATTTTTTTCTATTCAATCTTTCCTCTGCTATTGAAATGATTTTATTGTTGTGTAAAATTGTACAACTTCCATTATGTCCAGTATTAAATCCTACAATTGTCTTATTTATCTTTTCTTCTAAATTTATCATTTTTACTACCTCATATTATATATTTTTTTTAAATCTTCTACGTGTTCAAAATTCATGTTATATATCTTTGAAATAAAAGCTAAAGAAAAATCAATATCTTTTTTTTCCATATCTATAAAATCAAAAACTGCTAAAACTTTCATTGCTAAATAATTTTTAAAGTCATTAAACCAATTTTTATTTAATTCATCATCTTCAAAGTTATCCATCACATTTTTTATAATATCTATATAATTGTTAAGCGCTTCTTTTCTTATTTTCCTTGGATTATATTTAATATCATCAGCAAACTTTTGAATATTTATTTTGCTTTTATCATATTTTTCAAAAACATTTTTATTATATTTCATAGAGAGATACTCAGCTTGCCCAAAATTATACCAATAGAACGTGGCAAATTCTGCCATCAGCGGAACATATCCACCAGCTGTATAATCTAACATAGTCCCATCCATACAAATATTTAAATCATTCGGATCGCATTGCGAAACAATACATACTTTCTTATCACTAGAATCTTCAAAATATTTTTTTACTTCTTCATAAATCTGTTTTAATGAAATTATAATATTTTCACCATTATAATTTATTATTTTATTTTCATAATTATTTTTTTTTAAAAATATATAGTTCTTTTTTAAACGTGTATTTAATCTATCTTCAAAGAGCAAGGAACTATTTTTTATTTTTTTATACTTTATTGTTTCATCAAAAACTTTTTTATATATATCAAACAACCTAAAATACTCATCATTTAAATGATCATTTTCTAAAAAATATTCCAGCAACAATTTTTTGCTTTCTACATAAGAATAACCAACAAAACCCTTGTTTTTAAAAGTAAAAGAAAATAATTTTTTTGGTACCTTATAATATTTGCTTATTAATTCATAACCATCCAATTCGTATAAATATTCTTTTTTAGTTAAAACTTTATAAAATATTTTACATTTATCTATTTTGAATATACCATTAATATTGTTTTTGTTTCTATTTAGTTCAATCGACTTTATATAATTCATTACCAACACCTTACTTTAGATAGAAATCAGCATTTTTGATTAAAATATTAATTGAGTCATTAACTATATTTAAATCAGTTTCTTTATCACCATAGCACATACATTTTTCTTTGATTTTCAGCTTATTTTTATATGGTGTTATTATTGAATTTAAATTATCTGGATTATTTGCAATAATTATAATACCCTTATTATCTAATTTATTTAATTTTA
>JAZRRD010000067.1:0-31020 GCA_045650425.1 Bacilli bacterium
TTTCTAAATTATCTTTATACGAAATAATAGTATTTAGAGACAATTTACGCTCATATTTTAAATAATCAATATAAATATCTATGTATTCATTATTTTGCTTTAATTTAGTCATAAAACACCTACTTTTATACATTTATTATACTCTATAAATTAAAACTTTGCAAAATGTGTTATAATAATTAATGGTGATATTATGGAATTACTAGCAAATAAATTAAGGCCTACAAAACTAAGTGATCTAATTGGTCAAACGCATCTTGTTGGCAAAGATAAAATAATAACTAATATGGTAAAAAACAAAAAATTATTTTCTATAATTCTATATGGTAGACCCGGTATCGGTAAAACGAGTATTGCAAATGCAATTATTAATGAACTAGATATTAAATATAGATTTCTTAATGCCGCCATAAATAATAAAAATGATTTTGATATAGCCATTGAAGAAGCTAAAATGTATGGTGAATTAATATTAGTTATCGATGAAATTCATCGCATGAATAAAGATAAACAAGATATATTATTGCCTCATATTGAATCTGGTTTAATTATATTAATTGGTTTAACTACATCAAATCCATATCACAAAATAAACCCTGCAATAAGAAGCAGATGCCAAATATTTGAATTGCATGATTTAAATAATGAAGATATTATAAAAGGTTTAAAAAAGGCAACTAAAGAGTTAGAAAACATTAAAATAAATAAAGAAGCATTAGAATATATTACAAATTATTCTAATGGTGATTTAAGAAGTGCAATTAATTTTTTAGAAATAGCTTATTATTCAAGCATGAATAAAGAAATAAATTTAGAATTATTAAAACAAATTAATAGTAAGGGTGTTTTTCTCCATGATAAAAATGAAGATGGTCATTATGATGTATTAAGTGCATTTCAAAAGTCTATTAGAGGTAGCGATGTGGATGCATCATTACATTATCTAGCAAGATTAATTGTTGCTGGAGATTTAGATAGTATTTATAGAAGACTTAGTGTTATAGCTTACGAAGATATAGGACTTGCTAATCCTAATATTGGCCCTAGGTTAATGGCTGCGATTCATGCATCAGAGCTTGTAGGGCTTCCAGAAGCAAGAATTCCATTAGGAGAAATAGTTACAGAAATGGCATTATCTCCTAAAAGTAATAGTGCTTATTTAGCTATAAATGAAGCTATTAAAGATATTGAATGTGGAAATTCAGGAAGAGTGCCAGACCATATAAAAACTTCATCTACTACATATAAATATCCTCATGATTATCCAAATGACTATGTTTATCAAGAATACTTACCTAGTAATTTAAAAAATAAAAAATATTATCATTCTAAATCAAATGGCTATGAAACAAATTTTAAAGCTGTAGATGATAAAATAAACAAAATAAAAGAAACTGCTAAGGATTAGCGGTTTCTTGTTTTAATATGTCATTAATAACATATGAAGCTAAATAAATACCTGCTACATTTGGCACTAAAGAATTACTTCCAGGAGTTCTTTCGTTAGTCTTGATTGGTAGTTCACTACTCCATACTACATTTACATTAGAATTTAAAGTATTGTCTTTAACTAATTTTCGTAAAATTTTAGCTAAAGGATCAGAATGGGTTTTCCTTAGTGTGGTTATTTCTAATTTAGTGGGATCAAACCGATTGCCCGTTCCTAGACACGATATTAATTTTATGTTGTTGTTTTGACAATATTTAATTACTTCTAATTTAGTAGTTATGGTATCGCAAGCATCAATAATATAATCATAATTATTATTTAATAATTCGTTAATATTATTTGAATCTAAAAATAAATTCAAATCATTTATATTAATGATTGGATTAATGTCTAAAGCTCTACTTTTGGCTACTTCAACTTTATTTTGGCCAATATTACTATGTAACGTAATAATTTGTCGATTTAAGTTTGTAATATCAACTATATCTCCATCAATTATTGTAATATTTTTAATGCCGAATCTAACTAAAGATTCTAAAGCAGACCCACCTACTCCCCCTATTCCTACGATGAGAATGTTTTTATTTTGAATTTCATTTAATTTATTTTCGTTAATAATCATTCTTATTCTATCAAACTGCATATTACCACTCCATATAAAAACCCAGAGGGAAGTCCGTTAGTGATAAAAACCCGCTCTCTCGAGGGGGGCATCACATGCTTCGCATTAGGATTCTGTATAAATACAGCATTCAACACAGCAAAACAATTAGATTCCCAATGTTCTATCTTAGTCGGTTTTATGAAAAACGAACTATTCCTCTAGGTATTTATATTATATCACAGCATAAAAAAATTTATGTAATATTTTGATAAATTTTACATAAATTTAACTATTTTAATCTTTCCAGCATTTAGAAACATCACAGTTTGAACTATATGGAAGTGGGTTTGGCAAATCAAGTTTTATAATCATTGGAATTTTGAAAGCTCCTCCAAAACCTACACAACTTCCTGGTTGTAATACTTTCTGTTTCTCGATAACATCCGCAGAAATATTTGGAAGCATTTCTTCTATGTATTTAATATCTTTTGGGTGAGTCATTTTGAAAATTAAAAAGTTAGAACATTGAGCAATAACTGTATCTGAAATCTCAACTGGTCTTTGACTTATAATATCAAGTAAAACACCATATTTACGTCCTTCTTTTGCTATACGATCGAATATGTTGTAACCTATTAAGAAAGTATCAATATCTTTTTGAACATATCGATGAGCTTCTTCTAAGAATAAATGGAATGGCATTGTTGCTCTTTCTTCTCTTCTTTTAGAAGCCTCAAATAAGAGTCTTGAAAATATCTTAACAATTACTTTAGCATATATATCATCAATATCTTCTAGATTAATATTTATAATCTGTGCTCTACTTCCATTTTTAGCACTTAATGAAGCTATATATTCTTCAACTTCAACATATTTATCTCCACTAAAATACGAACCTACTTTACTAGTGATAATAGCATTTAATCTTACTTTTAAAATAATTGAATCAGCATATAAATTAGAATTGCCTTGGAACCCTTCGCTTATTAAAGTGAATTCCATTGCTTTCCCAAAATCTTTTATTGAATAATAACTATTTAATGGAACAGAAATATTTTCTATATCATCCTTAATATGACTTAATATATAATTTGTGATTAAAACGCTTTCTCCAAAATTACCACGCGAGTCAATCTCAAAACATTCACTCAATGTTCTTGTATAGCCCATTCCTGGTATTACAGTATCAAAATTAAATTCTGGAGTATTACATACTTCAATAATTGTAAATATTTCATTCTTCTTACTTGAAGTAGTTTGATTACTAAATAAAATTGCTAATAAAGCTTTGGCTATTAAATGATTTTTATATATTCTAGCTTCGTCATTATTTTGAGAAAAAATCTTGGCCAAACGAATAGTTCTTTCAATAATTGGTAATTGACTATGTTTTTCTGCTTGTAACATTAATGCCCAGTCATCTAAAGTTAATAAGTGAGTTGGAATATCCAATTTAAAATCATCTTCATCTGAAGGGTTTGTTGTTATAAATTTATAATTATATTTTGGATTAATTTTATTTATATTACCAAAAGCATTTTTATATTCTCCATAAGCGTCAAAAATAAACATTTTAGCATTAGAAGTTTCCATATTTGGATTTTCAAACACATTTTGGACTACTCTTGCCACACCACAAGATTTACCACTTCCTGAATTACCAAAGATAGCTAAATGGTTTGAAAAAAAATCATTTATGCTTGGATATATTGTAAAATTCTTATATGTCGCACTTTTTCCTAAAGTAAATGTTTTATCGCTTGATGTCCCAATTAATTCTAATAATTCACTATTATTTATAATTCTTATTTTAGATGATAATAATGGTTTTCGCATAATACCATTTACATATTTATTATTAATATATTCTCCAAGAAAACGTATTTTCATTGTTTTATCATTTAATTCAGTTATTTCACCTAAAATTCTTTGATCTTGTGCTTCAAAAATAACATGAACATTCATTAAATCTGCAGTAATAGTGCCTGTAGCAACATTTTCTACTTCTGCTACATTATCTGTGATATATAAAATCCTTCCAAACATCATTCTAGTCACCTCTTAGTATAGATAAATTATAACATGCATAATAAAAAAAGTAAAAATTAATTTAATAATTTCTACTTTTTATTCAAATTTCTTTTTAATACAGACTCTAAACTTGGATAAATTACTTCAGGTATTTTATAATAAATTAATATAGGATCTAAACCAATATAATGGCTATTAATTTGGTCTACTATATTTTCTTCTGGATTAATAGCAATAGATGATGCAATTAAAAAGTTTTCTAAGTTAATAAAATTACAATATCCCACACAACTTTGATCAAAAATATGTTCTGTATCCCATTGTTTATATTCCTGCACTTCCATATGAGATAAATTAAATTCAGTTGCAAGCTCATTAGTATAAAAATCTACATAACCTTCTGAAGTTTTTTTAAACAATCTAACTTCCGGAAACATTTTATAATTATTTGTTAAAATACCTTCCTGATATGGTAAGTTAATTTTATTAACTACAAAAGCAATATATAAATCTTCATCTACATCATAACTTTTGTTGTTATTTTCTGCTTCTGTATATATCGATGATGCTATTACATCTTCTGCTGTCATAATTAATAATTGCTCTTTTGTTGCTGAGCCACTATAATTAAATAAACCATAACTATCTATAGAAACATTCTCAATATTAAGCCAACTTTCAGAATGATTAAAAAAATTATTTATTAATTGAGTAATTAACTTAGGATTAGTGTGTAAACTTATTAAATCATTATAATATTTTGAAGCAGGAATTAGATTAGTAACGCATTTTTGATTTGTTGCTAAACAATTAGTTTTTAAATCAGCAAAATCAATCGTAATAACTTTTTCTTTTGTTAAAAAATCGATTATATTTCCATTAGCTAGTTTCAAAAATAAAGTTCTATAATCATGAATTTTTGTTGCATAACTATTTACAAAACAATCTTTTCTGTGTCTTGATTTTTCAAATTTAACATAATTACCAAAAAATAATTCTGGTTTTTCTATTTTTGCCATAAATACCACCCGTAACAATTATCTTAACATAAATGAAAATAAATTCAAGAAATAATTTTATAACTTAATGATTAAAAAAAGAAAGGTTATTTCCTTTCTAATTTAATTTATTATTTAAAATTTCTTTAGTAATGACCGGGTTAGCTTTGCCTCTAGTATTTTTCATTACTTGGCCAACAAAGAAATCAAATAGATTAGTTTTTCCAGCTTTATATGCATCAACTTGTGATGAATTATTTGTTAAAATATCATCAATTATTTTTTCTAATTCGTTTACATCAGAAATTTGAGCATTTTCTTTAGAAATAAAGTTTTTAGGCTCTTTTTTCTCATCAATAGCTTTATAAAATACTTCTTTAGCTTGTTTATTAGAAATAGTACCTTTATTTATTTCATCAATTATTTGTTTTAAATATTCTGGAGTTATAAAGAAATCTTTAATATCAATTTCTAGTTTATTTATTTCACCTAAAATAGTTGTAATTAGCCAATTTGCACTAATTTTGGCATCCAATCCAAGTTCTAAGCATTTTTCATAATAATCAGATACATTTTTTTCTTTTATTATAATTGTTGCGTCATATTCAGATAAACCATATTTTTCAATATATTTAGTTTTTCTTTCTGGCGCAAGCTCTGGGATACTTTTTCTAATTTCTTCTAACCATTCTTTGCTAATTTTGAATTTAGGAATATTTGGTTCAACAAAATATTTATAATCTATAGCATCTTCTTTTGAACGCATAAACTTAGTAGTTCCAGATTCTTCATCCCAACGTCTAGTTTGTTGCTCTAATTTTTCATATTCGCCATTTTCTTTCATTTCGATGTGTCTTTCAATTTCGTAATTAATAGCATCTCTAACTCCGCCAAATGAGTTGACGTTTTTAATTTCCACTCTTGTTCCCCAGTTAGCAGGATCATTTTCATCCAAATCAGCATCCATAATTGATATGTTTACGTCGCATCTAATTTGTCCCTTTTTACTATCAGCCTCAGAAATGCCGGCATATTGATAAATACTTCTCATGTGCTCTAAGAAAGCTACTGCTTCTTTTGCGCTATGAATATCTGGTTCTGTAACTAATTCAAGTAAAGGAACTCCTGCTCTATTATAATTTATAGCAGTACTATCATACAAGTGTTCTGAAGCAGCAGCATCTTCTTCTAAATGAAGATTATTTACCCTAACACGTTTCTTTTCTCCGTCACATTCAAAGTCTACATAACCATAAATGCCTGCTGGTGCTGGTTTAGTTTCTTGCGTTAATTGAAATCCCTTAGGTAAATCTGGATAATAATAATTCTTTCTTTCAAAATACATATATTCCGGTTGCTTACAATTTAAAATCATACTAGTCATTAAAGCCATTTTTACAGCTTCTTTATTTACAACTGGAAGTGTTCCAGGGAATGCCATACATACTGGTCTTACATTTACATTTGGAGTATCTTCATATGAATTTCTTGCGCTAGAAAATACTTTTGTTTTAGTTTCACTAATTTCACAGTGCATTTCTAGCCCAATACAAGCTTTATACTTAGTCATGAGTTACCTCCTTAGCAATTTGTCCTTTATATGGCATAGCATCTTCTAGTGCTGCAGCAATATTTAATACATTTACATCATCATAACAATTTCCTGTAATATTCATACCAACTGGTAAATTACTTACAAATCCATTTGGAATAGTAATTGAAGGGAACCCTCCAAAGTTTCCAATTTGCAATTGTTCATCTAAAGCAATAGTTTCTGTATCATATTGTTTATTTAATTCATCTATTTTTTTAGCAGGTCCAATACCAACTGGAGATAATACTGCATCATATTTTTTAAATAAATCTTTCCATGTATCTACAAGTAATCTTCTTACTCTTAAAGCATTATTAAAGTATCTTTCTTTATTTTCTTTTTGAAGTACATAAGATCCAATAATAAAACGTCTTTTAATTAATGGAGAAAAACCTTTAGTACGATGATCTTTCATCATTTCAATATAATCTTTTCCCTCTCCCCTTGGACCAAAAATAAATCCTGTAAGATTACTCATGTTACTTGATGCCTCAGCTGAATGAATTACTACATATACACTATAAATAGCATTAAGTAAATTTCTATCTACGCTTACTTCTTCAACTTCCATACCTAATTCTTTACATAATTCTAATGATTTATTGAAGTTTTCTAAATGCATCTTTAGTTCATCATCAGCATTTGGATAATTTTCTATATTACATAATTCTTTTACATAACATACTTTTTTACCTTTAACATCAGTATTTAAGCTATCATTTAAATGAATATCTTTAGAATCCCATGAAGTCATATCATTTATATCAATACCCTTCATTTCATCTACGACAATAGCACAGTCTTTAACATTACGAGCAAAAACACCTAAATGATCTATACTTGACGCATATGCAAATACACCATATCGACTAATCATTCCATAAGTTGGTTTGTATCCAACGATACCGCAATAAGATGCAGGTTTTCTGATAGAATCTCCACTATCAGTTCCTAAAGCGTATGGATAAACTCCGGCAGCAACAGCACAGGCACTACCTGCTGAAGATCCAGCGCATATTCTTGTTTTATCCCATGGATTTAAAACAATACCAGTGTGTCCTGTAGTTCCAGTTCCACCCATACCAAATTCATCCAAAACAGTTTTACTAATTTTAACTGCTCCTGCATTATTTAATTTTTCAATAGCTGTAGCATCAAAGAAAGGAACATAATCTTTTAATGTATTAGATGACCCAGTTGATAAAATACCTTTAGTACTATAGTTATCTTTAATACCATAAGGAATTCCTGATAATAGATTATCTGTTATTTTTTCTTCTTTTGCATCATCTAATATTGTAACAAAAGCGTTACATTCTTCTTGTAATTTGTGTGTTTTTTCTAACGATTCTTTAATTAAATCTTTACTTGTAACCTCACCATTTTTTAATAATTCGTGAAGTTCAGTGATGGTTTTGTTCATATAGTCCATTATCCCACCACCTTTGGTACAATTACAGCATTTTCTGATTTTTCGTCACAATTAGCAAGTAAATCTTCGATAGGTATAGATTCTTCAGGAATATCTTCACGAAGAACGTATTCAAAATCATCTAAACAATGTGTCATTGGTTCAATTTCAGAAATATTTGGGATGGCATTGATCAAATCAATTTGTTTATCAATATCATCAAATTCATGTAATACCATATCATTTTCTTCACGGGTCAAACCGATCATTAACTTATCAGCATATTTATCAACCATTTCACTTGTAAATTTACTCATTTTCCACCTCTATTTTAATTCCTAGTTCTTTTAGTTGTTTTCTAGTTAAAGTAGAAGGACTTCCCATCATGTTATCTGCTCCAGATGTACTTGTAGGGAATGCTTGAACTTCTCTTAAGTTTGGTTCATCTTGAATAAGCATAATAATACGGTCAATTCCAGGAGCCATTCCACCATGTGGAGGACATCCATATTTAAATGCGTTACAAATTGAACTAAATCTTTGTTCTATTTCTTCTTTTTCGTAACCAACTAATTCAAAACCTTTAAACAATGATTTTAAGTCATGATTTCTAATAGCTCCACTGGCCATTTCATTACCATTACATACAAAATCATATTGATAAGCTAAAATATCTTCAATATTTTTATTGTTGTTATAATCTTCAATACCATTGTGAGGTAAACTAAATGGATTATGACAGAAATCGTATTTTCCTTTTTCTTCATCATATTCGAACATAGGGAAATCTTTAATAATGCATAATTCTAGTTTATCTTTATCAATTAAATCTAATTTCCTTCCTAGTTCAGTTCTAATTTGTCCGGCATATTTTTGGGCTACTTTTAATTTTTTATTTGCTATGAAGAAAATAACGCTATTTTTCTTCATATTTAATGAACTAATTAAATCGCTACGTTCTTTTTCACTTAAGAATTTATCAATAGGGCCTTTAAATGTTCCATCTTCCATTAAAGTTAAATATCCTATCCCAGGCATTCCTATGCTACTAGCGAAATCTACAATTTCGTTAAACCATGAGTTAGATTTATCTCCAATTCCTTCAACCACGATAGCTTTAATAATAGTGTTTTTAAATGGTCCAAATGTTGTTTCTTTTAATACTTCTGAGATATCTTCAATAATCAATGGGTTTCTTAAATCTGGTTTGTCGGTACCGTACATATTCATTGCATCTTTATAAGCAATTCTACGGAATGGTTTTTCTGTTACTTTTTTATTACTAAATTTAGTGAAAACGTCATAGAAAATATCTTCACCAACCTCTAAAACTTCATCTTCAGTTACAAAACTCATTTCTAAATCTAATTGATAAAATTCTAAAGTTCTGTCTGCTCTAGCATCTTCATCTCTAAAACATGGAGCAATTTGGAAATATTTTTCAAAACCTCCAACCATTAATAACTCTTTATAAATTTGCGGAGCTTGTGGAAGCGCATAGAACTTTCCTTTAAAGTTGCGTGATGGAACAACAAAATCTCTTGCTCCTTCTGGACTAGATGCAGTTAAAATTGGAGTTTGAACTTCTGTAAAACCTTGATTATGCATTTTATTTCTTAAGAAATTTAATATTTCGCTTCTTAATAAAATATTATTTTTAACTTTTGGGTTTCTCATATCTAAATAACGATATTTTAAACGAATATCATCATTTGCTTCCTTACTAGTCATTATATTAAAAGGCAAATTATGTTCTGATTCGCTTAATACTTCTAGAGATGAAACTAAAAGTTCTACTTCACCAGTTTTGATTCTTTCGTTAAATGTTTCTTCAGCTCTTTTTCTAATAGTTCCCGTAAGACGTATAACACTTTCTTTAGCGAGTCCTAAAAAAAGTTTGTCATCATTACTAACCGCTTGTAAGGTTTCGGTATTATCTCTTAAATCTAAAAATAACACGCCTCCATGATCTCTAATGTTTTCAATCCAACCACTTACTATAACTTCTTGTCCTTCTAGAGATGCGTTTATATCTTTGCAATAATGAGTTCTATATATATTTGCTTTCATTTTTTTATTCCTTTCTAAAATTCACAATTCCCAGGAGTTCTAGGAAAAGGTATTACATCTCTTATATTATCTATACCCGTTAAATAAATTAATAATCTTTCAAATCCCATTCCAAATCCAGAATGGACACAACCACCAAATCTTCTTAAATTTAAATACCATTCCAAAGATTCTGGTTCCATATTTAATTCTTTCATACGATTAACTAATTTATCGTAATCTTCTTCTCTTTGGCTTCCGCCCATTAATTCACCAGCACCAGGTACTTCCAGGTCAACTGCAGTAACAGTTTTTCCGTCATCATTTTGTTTCATATAGAATGCTTTAATATCTTTAGGCCAATTTTTAATAAATACTGGTCCATTAAAGTATTCTGTAATATATTTTTCATGTTCCTTAGCAATATCTTCACCATATTCTGGTTCAAATTCCCAGGACTTACCTGATTCCTTTAATATTCTAATAACTTCTTCATGATCTATTCTTGTAAACTTACTAGTTATTAAAGAGTTCAATTTATTTAATAACCCTTTTTCTACAAATTTATCAAAGAATTCCATTTCATCAGGACATTTATCTAAGACATATTTAACCACAAATTTTAACATATCTTCCATAATATCCATATCACCATCTAAATCACAAAAAGCTATTTCAGGTTCAATCATCCAAAATTCACAAGCATGAGTTTTAGTATTAGAATTTTCTGCTCTGAATGTAGGCCCAAATGTATATGTTTTTTTATATGCAAGAGCAAATGTTTCAGCCTGTAATTGACCACTTACCGTTAAAGCAGCTTGTTTCCCAAAGAAATCCTTAGAATAATCTAATTTTCCATATGAAGCGGTCTTTTCCAAATCAAGTGTAGTAACTTGGAACATTTCTCCAGCACCTTCGCAATCACTAGCAGTAATTATTGGAGCATGGAAATAAACATATCCATTATCTTGAAAATAAGTATGTATTGCATGTGCCGCAACACTTCTTACTCTAAATACAGCTTGAAAAAGATTTGTCCTAGTTCTTAAATATGCTATTTCTCTTAAGAATTCTCTTGTAGGACGTCCTTTTGCTTGTAATGGATAATCATCAGTTACATCACCAAGTAAAGTAGCTTTTTCTAAGACAAGTTCAAATTCTTGTCCTTCTTTTGGTGAAGCTACAAGTTTTCCTTTAACATGAACAGCACTGCCCATTTTTAATTTTGAAACATTTTCAAAATCTTCACAAATATTATCTTCATAAACTACTTGTAAAGTTTTAAAATTTGTACCATCGGTTAAATCAATGAAACCAAAATGAGCCTGTTTACGATGATTTTTAATCCATCCATCAATCTCAATAATTTTATCAAGATAACTTTCATAATTATCGTATAAATCTTTAATATCCATAATAACCCCTAACTATTTGACAATAAATATTCTAAAACTTCATCTTCGCCAATTTTTATTTCTTCTTTTGTTATATTATCTTTAATATTAACTAAACCTAATTTTAAGTCTTCACTATTTAAAATAACCAAATATTTAGCATTTAATCTATCTGCTTGTTTAAATTGCGCTTTTAATCCACGACCTGAGTTTTCTGTTTCACAAATTAATCCTGACATTCTTAAATCTTGAACTAAACTAATTGCGTGTAATTTTTCTTCTTCGTTAACATACATCACAAATACATCTACCCCATTATTCATTATTGGCTCAATTTCTAATGTTTCCATAACTGTAATAATACGATCTAATCCAAAAGCCCAACCAATTCCTGGAGTTTCCGGACCTCCTAAATCACTTACTAGATTATTATATCTTCCACCAGCTCCTAAAGTATTCGCATTTCCTAATTGTTTGACTTCAGAAACAAATTCAAAAACTGTATGATTATAATAATCTAAACCTCTGACTATATTAGGATTAATCTCATAGTCAACATCTAATAAATCTAAATATTGAATAACTGTATCAAATCTTTGTTTACTTTCTTCGTTTAAATAATCTAAAATTACTGGCACGTTTTTTAATACTTCATGATTTGTATCATACTTACAATCTAATATTCTTAATGGATTTGTTTTAAACCGATTTTGACAATCTGGACATAATTCATTAATGTGTGGTTCTAAATATTTAACTAATGCTTCCTTATAATTTTCACGAGATTCTTTATCACCTAAAGAATTTATATTTACTGTTACATCAGGAATATTTAATTCTTCTAAAAATCTATACCCCATCGAAATAACTTCAGCATCCATAATAGCATCATTAGTTCCTAATACTTCTATTCCAAATTGTGTGAACTCACGATTGCGGCCTGATTGTGGTCTTTCATATCTATACATTGTGCCATTGTAATATAATTTTTTAGGCAATGTAGCTTCGCCGTACATTTTATTTTCAATAAAACTTCTAACAACTCCAGCAGTTCCTTCTGGTCTTAAAGTTAAACCTCTATCAGAACGATCTTTAAAATCATAAGTTTCTTTAGTAACTATATCACTGCTTTCTCCTACAGTTCTATGAAATAATTCGCTGCTTTCAAACATAGGAGTTCTTATATATTCATAGTTATAACATAAACAAAATTCTTCAATCATTTTATTTACAAATTGCCACTTCTTGGTATTTTTTCCATAAATATCATAAGTTCCTTTTGGTTTTGTAATCATTATTCTCATCCTTTCAATAAAAAAACCTAGCTCATGTAAGGACGGAATCTCCGCGGTGCCACCTTACTTTACTAGGTACTCTCTTAAATTTAACGCATTACTGCGATTCTACTTATATAAAGCTGTTCTTTCATTTATCACTCATTTAGGCATTCTCAGCAACTAGCCTTCTCTTTAAAACTTTAAATAAATTACTTGGTCTTTAAATAGAATTAATCTATATATGTATTGTAAAGCATTTTACACTTTTAGTCAAGATTTTAAATAAAAATATTCTATTTTTCTAAAAGAATTGTTGTGGGTCCATCATTAATTAAGTTAACTTGCATATCAGCTCCAAATATACCTGTTTTTACAACTATGTATTTACTAAGTTCTTTATTAAACTCATCATACAATTTAATCGCTTTCTCTCCATTTAAAGCTTTAAGGTATGAAGGTCTATTACCTTTTGACGTATCACCGTATAAAGTAAATTGACTAATTGATAAAACTTCATCACCAACATCTAATATAGATTTGTTCATAATTCCTGCTTCATCTTCGAAAATTCTTAAATTAACTATTTTTTTAGCTAAATAACTAATTTGTTCCAAGCTATCTCCTTCGGTAAATCCTACTAATAAGACTAACCCTGAAGGTATTTCGTTATAAATTTGGTTATTTATTAAAACTGATGCCTTTTTAGATTTTTGAACTACAACTTTCATTAAATCACCTTTATAACAAACTTTTGTCTTTCCAATTCTAATTTTAATTTATTTAATTCATCATTATTTTTAACTTTTATTACTATTTCGTATTTAACTTTATTATTTAAATTAATAGTTTTAGCAGAATCAATAATAATATTTTTCATTGATGCGATAGTTAAAATATCCAACAAATAATTTTTCCCTTCTTCAACTTCAATTATTAATGA
This sequence comes from Bacilli bacterium, assembly GCA_045650425.1. GTDB lineage: Bacteria > Bacillota_I > Bacilli_A > RF39 > UBA660 > RGIG1752. Next base: position 13,749 of record JAZRRD010000067.1, read on the forward strand.
AGTAAAATAGCTATTAGATGAAGAGTCATTCCAAGAAACATTAACTAGCCTTTCATTTTTTTCAACAATATTAGGACAATTAATTTTGTGTACTACGATACCTTCGCCTTTGGTAATATAACCTTTTATTTCATCCCCTTTGACTGGATGGCAACATTTTGCTAAAGAAACCAAAATATCATCTGTACCCGCAACGATAATATCACTTTTATAGTTTTCACTTTTCTTAAAGTAATTATTAGCGGTCATCTTTTCAATTAAAGCATCTTGAACATTATGTTTTTCTTCGTTGGTTAAATTAATAATATAACCGGCAGTATATCTTAAAGAACCAAGAGATAAATAAATATCTTCTAAATCTTTTAATTTTAAATCTTTACATATTTTTTCAATGTTTTTATCACTTAATATTTCGTTAAACACTAGTTTTTTCTTTCGCAGTTCTTTTTCTAGTATTTCTTTTCCTTTTTCGATATATCTAACTCTATCTTGTTTACTAAAGTAAGCTTTTATTTTACTTTTAGCTTGCGAAGTTTTAACTATATTCAACCAATCTTTGTTTGGAGATGCATTATTATTTGTTTTAATTTTTACAATGTCATTATCTTGCAATTCATAAGTTAAAGGAACAATGACTTCATTTACTATTGCTCCGACCGTTTTATCTCCTACATTTGAATGAATTCTATAAGCAAAATCAATTGGAGTTGAGCCTTTAGGTAACTCTACAACGTCTCCTTTAGGAGTAAAAACATAAATTAATTCTGATAAAAAATCATTCTTAATTTCATTTGCAAAAATACTATCACTTTCTTCTGCTTCGTTTGCTTCGATCACACTTCTAAACATTTCTAATTTTTGTTCCATAATATTTTGAACTTTCTGCGTACCCTTTTCTTTATATGACCAATGTGAAGCTAAACCTTTTTCAGCAATTTCATCCATTTCAAAAGTTCTAAATTGCACTTCAAATAAATTGCCATCAACACCGAAAACGGTTGTGTGTAATGATTGATACATATTTTCTTTTGGCATTGCAATATAATCTTTAAATCTTTTTGGAATAGGTCTAAATTTTGAATGTACGAGACCTACAGCTAAATAGCAATCGCTTTCTTTTTCTAAAATTACTCTTAAAGCCAAAAAATCATAAATATCGTTCCATTTCTTTCCTTTATTTAGCTTATTATATATGCTATAAACACTTTTTACTCTACCTTTAATCTCAAATTGTAAATCATGTTCTGCTAAAATATCAGTTATCTGTTCTTTCATTTCGTTTAACGAGGCATTTAATTGTGCTCTTGTTGTGGCTAATTTTTCTTCAATGTCTCTATACACCTCTGGTTTTAAATATCTTAAACAAATATCTTCTAATTCACTTTTAATTGAATTAATTCCTAATCGGTGTGCTATTGGAACTAATACAGTCATTGTTTCATTTGCTTTACGTTTTTGTTTTTTTTCGTTAACTGCCCATATAGTCCTCATGTTATGTAAGCGATCAGCTAGTTTTATATATAAAATTCTTACATCTTCGGATAATCCTACTAAAACTTTTCTTAAATAAATTGCCGAAGAATCTGAATTATCTTGAAGTTCTAAACGATTAATTTTAGAAATAGATACTACTATATTTTTTATTTCTTTGCCAAATAACTTTTCTAAATCTTCCTCCGTTGCATTTCCATTGTTAATAGTTTCGTGTAATAATGCGCCTAAAATCGTAGTCACATCTACATTTAAATTTAATAAAATATTTGCAACATTTAAAGGGTGAGTTATATAATCCTCATTTGTTAAACGTTTTTTCCCTGCATGTTGTTCTTTAGCGTATTCATAGGCATTTCTAATTTTTTCTAAACTTTCGCTATCCTGATATAACTTTTCAGCTTTAATAATAAAATTATCAAATGTTATCATTTCATTTTTCATTCTACATCATCCTTATTAATTTCTCTGTGTTTTGAAGCTACAATATTTTTTATATAATCATCAAATACAGAATTATCTGTGTTTAAAATGTCATCCACCATATTATGCAACCCTAAATTTCTTGCGTTACTCCATAAAACATCTTTACAACAATTCCATATGTCTTCAACATGAATATACGTCATTTTATTTCGATGTAATTCTTTTCTTTTTGATTCTAAAGCAGGATATATTCTGCTATATAACTCATTTAAGCTTCTAAATTTAATTTCATCCATTTAAATCACCTATTTTTTTTCTACTTACATATATTTATTATATAACATTTTAAATCTATTTTAAAGGTGATAAACATTGAACAATAAATTTATTAAATCAACTCTTATATTAATTGGTGGAGGTTTTATAACTAAGATATTAGGTTTTATTATAAGGGTTTTATATACTAGGGAAATTGGTCCAGATGGCGTTAGTTTATATGCTTTAATAATACCATCTTATTCATTAATAATTACTATTGCTACTTTAGCTCTTCCTGTTGCTATATCTAAATTAGTCGCAGAAAATAAACATGATCATCGAAAAATATTATCTTCAGCATTTGTATTAATTATTTCTATTGATTTAATTTTAATCTTAGTAATTTTAAGTTGTAAAAATTTAATAAGTGTTCATTTATTAAAAGAATCGCGTTTAGAAAATTTGTTTATAGCTATTGCGGCAACTATCCCATTTATTAGTATTGCTAATATTTTTAAGGGTTATTTTTTGGGTAAACAAAATATGATCCCAAATACTGTTTCCAATATCTTAGAACAACTACTTAGAATAGCTTTAATAGTTTTATGGTTACCATATTTATTAAAAAAGAGTTTAATATGGGCTATAGCTGGTTTAATTTTATTAAGTGTTTTTTCAGAAAGTTTGTCTATTTTAGTATTTATGTTATTTTTGCCTAAAAAAAATAAAAAGATACTTTTACCAGACTTATGCATCTGTAAAAGTATCTTATCGACAGCAATACCTAGTGTATCCTCAAGATTTATTGGAAATATTGGTTTTTTCTTTGAACCAATTATATTAACAAATTTATTACTTTTAAAAGGTTTTTCTAATAATTATATATTAACTGAATATGGAGCATATAATGCATATGCAATTGCAACTTTAACATTGCCCGCATTTTTTATCGGAGCTATTTCTAGTGCTTTAATTCCTGAAATCAGTAAGTTTTACATAAAAGGAAAATATCAAGTAGTAAAAAGAAGAATCAAACAAGCATTAACAATATCTTTCTTAATTGGCTCTTGTTGTTCAATAGGAATATTAATTTTTAGAAATAACATTTTACAAACTTTATATCACACTTCAAATGGGAGTGAATATATTAAAATATTAGCACCATTTTTTGTTTTATTTTATTTAGAAGGGCCTTTAAATAGTGCCTTACAAGCAATGAATAAGGCTGGTAGCGCTTTAAAAATATCTTCTTTGGGAGTTATAATTAAATTATTAAGTATGTCAGTTTTTGCTATTTTAAAAAAAGGGGTACTATCCTTAGTTTATGCCGAAATAATTAATATATTTTTTGTAGTGTTTTTGTCATTTTATACAGTCTGTAAAACTATAACTAAAGTTGGTGACGTTTAACTATATAAATTTTGTTTCCTTTATAAAACGCATAAAATATTTCTTCGATTTTTAATTTTTTTGCTGCGAGTTCATTATAAAGCCATTGTTTGCTTTTTTTAATCTGTTTAATTGTCTTTTCTTGTAAGTGACCATCAACAATTAAAGGCATTGGATAGTCTCCTTTTAATTTAAAAATTTTATATTTGAAAATTGATAATTTACCCGAGGATTCTAGAATTGCGTATTCTACCTCATCGAGACTACGTATTTCCTTTTCTCTTAAACACATTAATAAATCATCTAGGCTATAACGTTGTTTTACCATTTCATGATAGTTAATGTGGCCATGGGAAATTATTAAAGATGGTTTGCCACTCAAAAATGTTCTGAATTTTCTAGATTTTATACTAATAAGCGCTAAAATCACTTCTAAAATTACTAAAATTGCTATCGGTATAATTGTTAAAAAAATTGATTCTTTAGGATTTTCTATATTCATAGCAACCAATTCAGCAATTAATAAGGATACAATTAAATCTATTATACCTAATTGTCCTATTTCTCTTTTGCCCATAATTCTATAAGCAATGACAACAAAAAAATAATAAAATACAGTTCTATATACTACGACAAATAATTTCATGATATCACCTAAATTTATTATGTGAAAAACATATTTTTTTAATCATCTCATATGATTAATTAGGGTGATTATATGAAGAAAGTCTTATATTATTTAAAAAAAGTTGGAATTTTTATCGGGATTTTAATTTTATTTAGTGCAATGTCTTCCTTATTAAATCTATTAGGATTATCAAAAAATATAAGTTCTGTTATAACTTTTATATTTCAATTATTATTATTTTTAGTTTTAGGATTTATTCATGGCAAAAAAACAAATAAGAAAGGGTTTTTGCAAGGAATTAAAGTTGCATCTATTTTAATTCTTTTAATGTGGTTGTTAAGTATCCTATTATATAAATACAATTTTAAAATATCTACTTTTGTTTATTATTTAATATTATCTTTAGCATCCATAACTGGGGCTATTATTGGTAAAAATAAAAAATAGAATTATTTTAAAAGTAATTCTATTTTTTCATTTTTCTTAATGATTTTTGAATTATAATCATAAACCTTTTTAGTAATTGGATCTACCTGTTTCTTCAAATATTTTAAATCATACAATTCTTTTAAAGTAATCTCGTCTTTTTCACAAACGCCTTTATTCCAACAATTTTTAGCAGCTTCAATAATTTCTTTTTCTACTACAGCATAAAGTTTGTTTTGGTGATCTTTAATAACCTTATATGTTGTTGGAATAAATAAAATTAATAAAATGGATAAACCCGTAATTAAAGAAATTGTTTTTTTAGGAAAATAATTATTCATAATCTTCACCATAATAATTTTTAATAAATTCTTCTCTTAATTCTAATAAACTATCATTTTTTATTGCTTCTCTAATATCTTCCATTAAACTCGTTAGAAATCTTATATTGTGAATCGATAAAAGTCTAGCTCCAAAAGTCTCTTTGGAAACAATTAAATGCCTGATATAAGCTTTAGTAAAATTTTTGCAAGCATAACAATCACAAGAATCACTTACTGGTGAAAAATCTTCTTTATATTTACTGTTTTTTATATTTATTTTTCCGTATTTTGTATATGCATGCCCATGTCTAGCTAATCTTGTAGGACTAACACAATCAAATAAGTCTATTCCTCTAATTGAATTTTCTATTAAATCTATTGGATCTCCAACACCCATTAAATATCTTAGTTTATTTTCTGGTAGGTAAGGCGTTGAATATTCTACCATTTTATACATAGTAGGTTTAGGCTCACCAACACTTGTTCCACCTATAGAATAACCGTCAAAATCCATTTTTACTAATTCTTCGGCACAATAACGTCTTAAATCAGGATATTCTCCACCTTGCACAATACCAAATAACATTTGATTAGGATTATTAAATGCGTCTTTCCCTCTTTTTGCCCATCTTAATGTTCTTTCCACGCTATTTTTTAAATATTCATATTCTGAAGGATATGCAACACATTCATCAAAACTCATAGCAATATCGCTATCTAACTTATTTTGGATTAAAATAGATTTTTCGGGAGTTAAAAATAACTGATCGCCATTTAAATGATTTTTAAATTTAACACCTTCTTCAGAAATATCTTTGGGTTTTGCTAATGAAAAAACTTGAAATCCACCAGAATCAGTCAAAATAGGACCATCATAATTCATAAACTTATGAAGACCTCCGGCTTTATATACTATATCTTCTCCTGGACGTAACCATAAATGATAAGTATTGGCAAGGATAATTCCTGAATTTACGCTTTTAACTTCTTCAGGAGACAAGGTTTTAACACAAGCTTCTGTTCCTACAGGCATAAACATTGGAGTTTCGAATATTTTCCCCTCATAGTATATTTCTCCAAGTCTTGCCCATGTATTTTTTTCCTTTTTCTTTAATTTATAATCTAATTTCATTAAACCACCAACTTCTTAAAAATTATAACATGTCTTACTATAATTTGACAATTTTATTTCTTAATGTTAATATAGCTAGACGAAAAGAGGTAATTAAATGACCCGGAAAAGATTAATCCCATCTGTAAGATTGGAATTTGACGAAACTAAATTAAATAATTATTTTTACAACCTAACGATAGATGAAAGCGAAGAAATCACACTAGAGGAAATCAAGCAAATTATTGATGTTGCGGCTATACATTCAGAATATACTAAGTCCCCATGGACAAAGACGTCTTTAAAAGATAACTTTTATTCAATAGTTACCAAAATTATGAATTGTATAGAAGGACGATTTTATTATGGGGCATCTATTCAAAAAGGTAAATTTGACCCAGTAATTTTAGATACTAATTTAAAAAAGTTAATTATGATAGTTTTCTATTGCGATTCTAATAATATACTATTAAATACCTGGTCAACAGTCAAAAGCACTTTGACAGATGATGATATTTTATCCCCAAGTAATTATTTAAAAGCTAAAATGTTAATGAAATCCTATTACAATAATTTCTTTAATTTAAAGCTAATATTAGATGAACAAAAAATATTAAATAAAATAAATGAATTAAATGATGTAAAAACAAATAAAAATAAGAAAAATTAATTTCTTATTTTTTTGTGTCTATAAACATAGCATCTCCAAATGAGAAAAATCTATAATTATTAGAAATTGCTTCTTTATAAGCTTTCATTATATTTTCTTTTCCTGCTAAAGCGCTAACTAACATAAGTAATGTACTTTTAGGAAGATGAAAGTTGGTAATTAAGGCATCAATACCCTTAAATTCATATCCAGGATAAATAAATATTTCTGTATTACCACTACATTCTTCAAATTGATTAAATTTATGAGATATTGTCTCTAATACTCTAGTAGTTGTTGTTCCGACTGCAATAATTTTTTTCTTTGCTTTTTTAGCTTGATTCAATATTTCAGCGGTATTTTTATCCATTTGATAAAACTCTGAATGCATATGATGCTCTAAAATATTATCTACTTCGACCGGTCGAAAAGTTCCTAAACCAACATGCAATGTCACATAACAAATTGTTACACCTTTATTTTCAATTTCTTTTAGTAAATTGTTTGTAAAATGAAGCCCTGCTGTTGGAGCTGCAGCACTTCCAATATTTTTGGCGTATACTGTTTGATAACGAGATTGATCATCTAATTTTTCTTTGATATATGGAGGAAGTGGCATAGTACCAAGTTTATCTAATATTTCCATTAAAATACCATCATATATAAGTTTTATATGAACCATGCCCTCGTCTAATTTTTTTATTACTTGAGCTTGTAAAATTCCTTTCCCAAAAGTTATAATTGTTCCTACATGTAATCTTTTAGTTGGTCTAGATAAACATTCCCATTCATTATCACCTAAATCTTTTAACAGCAATAATTCTATAACTGCCTTAGTTTCTTCTTTTTCACCAATCAAACGAGCGGGTATCACTTTGGTATCGTTTAAAACTAAAACAGTATTATTATCTAAATAATTAATAATATTTTTAAAAGTATCATGCGATATTTTCCCTCTATCTCTTTCTAAAACTAAAAGTTTAGAATTATCCCTTTGTTTTAAAGGCGTTTGAGCAATTAATTCTTTTGGTAATTCATAATTATATTCTTCAATGTTCATTATTGTATCACTTCCGCTATTTTATTATAAAGTTCGTCGTTTATATCTTCAATTGTTCTGATAGTTGTATTAGAAACGCAATTTATAATATCATAATTATAAATATCTGCAAGCTCTAAATATGCTTTTTCTCCTTTTTTTAAATATTCAACGTTAGTTTCTGCTTCATCTGGTGCTTCTTTACGGTTTTTCTTTAGCTCGCATGCATATTCATATGGTAAATATAATAAAACAGTTTTATCAGGTCTAGGAAGTTCATTAATTTCGTATTCTAATTTATCTATTTTATCATACATTTTAAGACGGTCGGCTTTATTCTCTATTAATCCTCCACGATGAGCCATATTACTGGTAACATATCTATCAATTATAACAATGTTTCCCTCATCCAGCAGTTTTTTTATTTTTGGCAAATTATATCTACGATCGGCAGCATACAAATTTATAGCCGCTAACGAATCTATATTCCCTCCACCTTCTGGAAAAAAACCATGTTCTTCTCTTAATAGTGTTTTACACATTTCTTTCTTGCCAAGTAAACAGGCTCCAATTATTTTACCTGTAGGTGTATCATACATTGGAAAAGAAATTCTTTCAATTTTAATATTTTGTTTTTTTAAACGTTCTACTAATAATCGTGTCTGAGTTTCCTTACCAGAACAATCAGTACCTTCAATAACGATAATTTTTCCTAATGCCATACAATTACTCACTTGCAACTCTAATATTAGCATACCAATTTTGAGGAAAATTTTCATCATAAGGAACTTCATCAAATATTTCAGGCATGTCTTTTTTAAATTTTAATAAAATAGGAATTAATAATTGGCGGATTGATGGATGAACAGTCTTACTACATCTTAACGATAATACATGTTTCCATTCTCTAATATTACATGTCATTGTAACTTCTGCTGCAGTTGAATGTGGAAGTAACATTCTTAATTCATCTGTTTTAGCTCCATTTTTTGCCATTTCTATATAATAGTTTTCAATGTTTTGCATTGCTTTTTTCCATAATTCATAATTTTTTTCATCATTAATAAAAATAGGATCAATAAATTTTATGTTATTTGTATATTTATCTTTGCTGTAGTTGCAATATCTTGTTGATTCTATTGAGAAAGCTGTACCAGCGCGATGTCTTGTTAAATCTTTATAAGCTCCTACATCGCAAAATAGTCTAACTGTTATTTTTTCGTGTTCTAAAATAGATTCATGGCCCCTATTTATACAATTTTTCAATAAAGCTTTGTAACTATCATCAGTTATCAAATTTTCTGAACGATAACAAGTTCGACAAGCCCTTTCTAAATTTTTCATTATTTTTGTAGCATCATACTCTTCTATTTCTACCCAAGGCTTTACTATTTCCATTTACTTCTTACTCCTTAATATTCCATTTTAAACTTACTGGTTAAATCCAGAACTTTTTCTTTTAAATTTTCTAAGATTTCTTCGTTATCACTATTTTTAAGAGCTTTAGCTATTATTTTACCTACTATTTTAAACTCTTCCTCTTTAAATCCCCTTGTGGTCATTGCTGGAGAACCAATACGAATACCACTGGAAATCATAGGGCTTTCTTGATCATTAGGTATAGTATTTTTATTAACTGTAATATTAATTTTATCTAATAATATTTCAGCCTCTTTACCAGTTATTCCACAACTATTTTTAACATCAACTAATATTAAATGATTATCAGTCCCATTAGCAACAATTTTAAACCCTTCTTCCTTTAAAGAATCAGCCAACGATTTAATATTTTTTAATACTTGCTCTTGATAATTTTTAAAATTAGGTTGCAACGCTTCGTAAAAACATTGAGCTTTGGCTGCGATAATATGCATTAAAGGTCCTCCTTGTATGCCAGGAAATATTGTTTTATCAATTTTTTTAGCTATTTCTTCGTTGTTTGTCAAAATTAATCCTCCACGAGGACCTCTTAAAGTTTTATGAGTTGTGCTTGTAACAACATCAGCATATGTTATAGGACTAGGATGTAATCCTGCTGCAACTAAGCCTGCAATATGTGCCATATCTACCATCAGATAAGCTCCAATTTCATCGCATATCTCTCTAAATTTAGAAAAATCTATTATTTTAGAATACGCGCTTGCACCAGCTATAATCATTTTAGGTTTTTCTTTAATAGCTTTTTTTCTTAGCGCCGCATAATCTATTTCTTCATTAATTAAATCAACATCATAATCAATTATTTCATAATCTTGACCACTAAAAGATAATTTATGACCATGAGTTAAATGCCCTCCATTAGATAAATTCATTCCCATAACTTTGTCTTTCGGACTTAATAAGGCTCTATATACAGCCATGTTAGCACTTGAACCACTATGAGCTTGAACATTAGCGTATTTACATTTAAATAATTTTTTGGCATATTCTATTGCTTGAGTTTCAAAAACATCAATATTTTCACATCCACCATAATACCTTTTTCCAGGATAGCCTTCTGCATACTTGTTGGTTAATATACTGCCTTGTAATGCTAAGATGTCTTTAGACACATAATTTTCACTTGCAATAAGTTCTATATTATCTTGTTGTCTTTGTTTTTCCTTTTTTAATGCATCCTCTAAAATTTTATCCATTCAAATCACTCATTTCTTTAGCTAATATTAAATTATCTATAATCATGGCTACTGTCATAGGCCCAACACCTCCTGGAACAGGTGTTATGAATTTACATTTTGGAGAAACGTTTTCAAAATCAACGTCACCAACGACTTTTCCATTAACCCTAGAAATACCTACATCAATCACAACAGCATCATTTCTTACCATATCTTCTTTAATCAATTGCGGTTTTCCTACCGCAGAAATAATTATGTCTGCTTTACTAGTTATATTTTTTAAATCCTTAGTTTTAGAATGAGCAATTGTAACTGTTGCATTGCGATTTAATAATGCTAAAGCAAGAGGTTTGCCCACAATATTACCACGTCCTACAATTACTACATTTGACCCTTCTAAATCAACTTTATATTCTTCAATTAACTTTATAATTGCTTTTACTGTACAAGGAACTAAAGATGTGTTATTTAAATATAGATTATAAATGTTTTCCTTTGTAAATCCATCAACATCTTTTTCGGTTTTTATTAAAGAAGAACAATGTTCAAAATTAATATGATTAGGCACTGGACTTTGTAAAATTATTCCAGTAATATCAGAATCTTTATTTAATTTTTTAATTAGATCACAAAGATATTCTTCGGTTACATTCTCGTCTAATGATAGAAATTCTACTTTGATGCCAACTTCTTCGCAGGCTTTTATTTTATTTCTTACATAAATTTGACTTGCTTCATTATTACCTACTAATATAATAGCTAAAGTAATATCAATTTTTCTATCTTTTATATATTCCTTAATATTATTTAAAGTTTTATTCCTTAAAGCTTTTCCATCCATTAAAATCATTTAATCCACTCCTAAATCAAATAAACCTTCACTGCATGTAACATTTAAATGCTTGTAAGTAAGTTCTGTAGCTATTCTACCACTTCTAGTTCTCTTTATAAAGCCTTCTTGTAATAAGAATGGTTCTACTACATCTTCAATTGTGGAAACTTCTTCACCGATAGCTGTTGCTATAGTTTCAACTCCAACAGGTCCACCATTAAACTTTATAATTAAAGCGTTTAAATATTCAATATCAATTGAATCCAAACCATATTGATCAACTTTTAAGCGTTTTAGAGAATCTAAAGTTATATCTTTATCTATATGACCTCTGCCGTCTACTAAAGCAAAATCTCTTACCCTTTTAAACAAACGATTTGCAATTCTTGGAGTTTTTCGACATCTTTTTCCAAGTTCTTCTGCAGCATCATCGTCTATAGCCATTTCTAAAACCCTACTTGTTCTTTGAATTATATTTTTCAGCTCTTCATCTGTATAATAATTCAATTTAGAAACAATTCCAAAACGATCTCTTAACGGACTTGAAATATCTCCGGCTCTAGTAGTTGCGCCAACTAAAGTAAAAGGAGGCAAATCAATTTTAACACTTCTGCTTTTACCTTCAGTGCCAATCATTATATCTATCTCAAAATCTTCCATAGCTGGATATAAAATTTCCTCAATAAATTTTGGCATTCGGTGAATTTCATCCACAAACAAAACATCACCTGGTTCAAGATTAGATAAAATGGCGGCCAAATCTCCACTTTTTTCAATAGAAGGACCTGATGCTGTTTTTAAATTACTACCAAGTTCATTAGCAATAATATGCGCGAGTGTAGTTTTTCCTAAACCGGGAGGACCATATAACAAAACGTGATCTAGTGGTTCATTTCGCATTTTTGCAGCTTCAATAAAAACTCTTAGATTATTTTTTATTTCTGTTTGGCCGACATATTCATCTAATGAAGCAGGTCTGATGTTTTTGTCAAAATTATCATCTTTTGTAATATTAGCTGTAATTAATCTTTCTTCCATAAATTCTCCTTGTTATAAAATTCCTTTTTAAATTTTAAGAAACACTTTCCACAAACGCTTTCATAAGAAATTTCTTCATTTTCAACCATAATCTGTTCACCATTAAAAGTAGGGATTCCATTAATATGCCTTAAGTTTTGGGTAGCTTTATTGCCGCATTTACACACAGCCTTTAACTCTTCTATATCATCGGCTAATTCTAATAATCTCGTAGAACCAGGAAACCCTTTCATCTGAAAATCCGTTCTTAATCCATAGCAAAAAACTGGAATGTCATCCTCTTTAGTAATTTCAAAAAGTTCATCAATTTGATGAGGACTTAAAAGATGCGCGTTATCCACTATTATTGCTTTTATATTATCTAATAATAGTTTACTTCTTATTTTAATTTTTGGAGGAAAGACATAATCAACTTGACGAGTTAAACCTACTTTACTTTCAACATTAATACCATCACGGTCATCCAACTTTGGTTTTACCAATAAGACTTCCATGTTTTTCTCGTTATAATTATGAGCAATTTGAAGCAAAGTCATTGATTTTCCGCTTCCAATAACACCATATCTAAAATATAATTTGGCCATAACATCACCTACTTCAACATCAACTTAAGTGCATCTTTAATTTGTTCTTCTAATTTTTTAGAAATATCGATTTGAGGTAACACTTTTTTTATTTCTGCACTTTTATACCCCAAGCTAGTTAAGACTTCAATTAGCTCTTCGGTATTACTTTCACTAATATTATTGCTTGATATTTCTATTTTTCCTTTTAAATCTAAAATGATTTGTTTCGCAAGTTTTTCTCCAATTTTTGGAAACTTTGTTAAATATAAAATATTCTCGCGATTTATAGCGTCTGCTAAACCGTCTATACTTCCAGTTGCCAGCATAGGCATTGCCATCTTAGGTCCTAGACCCTTTACATTTATAAGTTTTAGAAACATATTTCTTTCATTTTCGTTTTTAAATCCATATAAAGAATATTCATCTTCTCTAACATGGTTGTAAAGAAAAACTTTATAATTGCTTTCCAAATCATAACTGAAAGGATTTGCAACAAATATTGTATAACCAATATTATTATTTTCTAAAACTATATAATTGCTACCTTGATAAGTTATTTTCCCTAAAATATAGTTAAACATTTCATATCACTACCTTCTATTTAAGTATACCAAACGTATGTTCTTTGGTCAATAAAACTTTATTTTAAATATAAAAAGTGCTATAACACTTATAATTTGTATTTAGCACTAATTTTTATCTCTTTTTCTTAAATATTCTTCACTCAATGAATAATCAAAAACTTTAGATAACTCCTCTTGTAATTTAATAAATGTTCTTTTTAAACTATCAATAACATAAATTGTGTTTTGTTTTACAATCTTAGAAATTTCACTAAAATTCATTTCCTTTTCAAAATATAACATTAAAATTAAGTAATCAATAGGATCTAATGAAGTAAGTGTATCATTAAAAATAGGTAACCAAATTAAATTGGATAGTCTATCGTTAAACATAGTAATTTCAACCGCATTTAGATTATTATAAGAATTTTTATGGTTTTCAATCAAATTGGTCGGAGTATCAACATCTGGTACATTTATATTTCGGGTTTCATTGCCGCTTGCAAGAGTATCTTTAGAAATCTCAATAGCAGGTTGCGTTGTATCTTTATTTAAATTATCAATAATTTCAATAGTATCTATTCTATTCGTAGAAGACTCACTATTTTTCGTAGTATCTGGGTTAAAAGATTGGCTTGGAGAAGCGTTTACTTCAAGCCTTATCTCAGATAAATCATATTTTTGATTTTCCAGAATAATAATATCATTTAAGGCTCTTTTATTATAATATTCTGCAGAATTTATGTGACTACTTGCTATTTTTTCTATTTCTGCTATTATCCCAGAATTTTGACACAAAATTATCATTTCTGCAATATTGCAAACATTTCTTTTCGTCTGTTTATGAGCAATAATTTTTAATGATCTGATGATCTTATACATAGGATATCGGAATTTAAGGTTACTTAATAAGGATAAAAAGTGATTCCATGTATCTATTTGATTTTTATCTTTTAAAACATAACTAACTTGTTTCTTTCTTCCTCTTTTTCGTTCTGCAGATTTTTCTTCGTTTTTACTATGGTCAGCTTGGGTCGGCGCAACAAGATTCTTTGTTAAATACCCTTGTGTTGTATAAGAAATAATGTTACCTGAATTTTTATCAATAAACTCTATTATCATTTCTTTATTAGTTAATTTTAAATTTAACATACTTGCTAAAACGTGCGTCGTTTCTAATACTTTTTCTTCATTCAAGTTTGGAAATTTTAAATTAATCAATTCATGTAATTTAGTATCTAATTCTTCTTCCGCACTTGGTCTCGGTTTAAACTCGCGTGCTATTTTTATTCTATTTGTCGATTCAACTTGTTGATTACTTTCAGAAGATTCTTTTTTATAATCTTCTGCTTTCTTTTTTAAATTTGCTATAGCGGCATAGAGATTTTTATGATCTTGCGAACTCATAGTCTCATGATTTTCGCCATTATCATACCCCCCCCCGAAACGCATTTTTAAAACTTTTTGTTGTTTGTCAGATAATTCTTTAACCCATTCTAACACATTTTCTCTTGGTGCTTCTATAACTTCAAACAATGAATTTTTTCTTGGTCCCATAATTTCGTCACTTCTTTCTTGTTTAAATTTTTCAAATTCTTTACTTGCTGGATTTTTTGGAGGTCCTACTCGATTCTCATCAAAATCTATTAATACCTTTAATTTTTTTGCTCTAGATGGATGTCTTAATTTTCTTAAAGCTTTTGCTTCGATTTGTCTAATTCTTTCTCTTGTTACATTAAATCTTTTACCTACTTCTTCTAGAGTATGACATGTTCCATCTATAAGTCCAAAACGTAATTCTAAAACTTCTTGTTCTCTTTCTGTTAAGGTTGATAAAACATTTCTTATTTCATCACTAGAAATATCTTTGACAGCTTCTTCTTCTGGCATCACGGTAGTTTTATCTTCAATAAAATCCCCAAAAAATGAATCTTCATCATCCCCGATGGGTTTGTCCAAAGAAACTGGTGTCAGGTTTGATTTAATCAAATTTTCAACAGTTTCTAAAGGAATATTCATTTCGTATGCAATTTCTTCATATGTAGGTTCTCTATCAAGTATTTCGGTTAAATATAATTGAGTTTTTCTTATTTTATTGTATTTTTCTTGTAAATGGACAGGTAATCTAACGGTTTTACCACAATCAGCTATACCACGCGTAACTGACTGTCTAATCCACCATATTGCATATGTTGAAAATTTAAATCCTCTTTTATAATCAAATTTATCTACTGCTTTCATTAAACCAATATTTCCTTCTTGAATAAGGTCTAAAAACGATAATCCTTTGCCAATATATCTTTTGGCAACTGATACAACTAAACGCAAATTGGATTCAACCATTTTCTTTTTAGCTAAATTATCTCCATTATTTATTTTGATAAATAGTTCTATTTCTTCTTCAGCTGTCAAAAGTGGAAACTTACTCATTTCTGTCAAATATATTTTTACAGTATCATCATAATAAGCGGTTGAGTCTAGCTTTTCGTATTTATCATCTAATTCATCTAGATAGTTTTCATAAATCTCTTTAAGTTCACTATATTTTTTTATTTCTTCTTGACCAACATTTTTAAAACAACTAGCTAATTGAGGAGATATTTCTAATAGCAAGTTAATTTCTTCTTCATTTATTTTATATCCAGATAACTTTATAAAAGCATTAAACTTTTTTAAGAGCTCTGAATAATTTAATTCTTTATGTTTCTCTATAAAAAGTTTTAAAATTTCAATTTTTTCTTCTAACTCTATTTTATTTAGATAGGTTCCGATAAGTGGCAAAAAATATTTTACAGAACTTTTTAATAACTTATTTTTATCTAAGTGTTTATTCTCATTATAAAAAGTGTCAATTTCAGTTGAAAATTGCTCTGTAAAATTTATTAAAATATCAAACTCTTGAAGCAAATAAATTATTAACTGTTCCTTTTCCATTTTTTACCCACCTAAATTTAATACATTTATCATATCATAAAAATTATTGTATGAAAATAAATAATTTAAAAACAAATCGTATTATGATTTGTTTTTAAATGTGCTATTTATAATTTTGTAAATTTCCATAATAAATAAGATTAAAAATGCTATTAAAAATAGTACTATCATATGAGTTATAGGAATAGAAGTTGTTTTTAATAATTTTGATAATAATCCATTTTCCATAACAACAACTTGTAACATTATCGAACAAACAACCCCACAAATAATTAAAGGATTATTTTTTATTGAAACGCTAAATGATGAATTTCTTTCGCTACGGCAATTAAAGACATGGACATTTTGAATAAATACCATTAAAGCCATAATATACCCTCGTGCTATATTTATATCCATTTTAATTCCTTTGATTAATACCATCCATACAATAAACACTATAAATCCTATTGTTAAACCTGATACTAATATTTCTTTTAATAACGGTTTATTAAAAATAGATTCATTTGTGCTTCTAGGTTTCTCATTTAAAATGCCTGCCTCAGCCTTTTCAAAAGATAAAGCAAAGTCTTGGATGCCGTCAGTTACTACATTAATCCATAAAAGTTGTATTGCAACTAATGGCATTGGCAAATTCATAATAATAGATAAACAAAAGAATGTTACTTCAGCTAAACCGCATGACATCAAAAAATAAATTATTTTTCTAATATTAGCATAAGCTACTCTACCTTCAACAATACCATTAACAATAGATTTAAAATTATCATCCATGACAATCATTTTAGATGTTTCTCTAGCAATATCAGTTCCACTACCCATAGCAATACCAATATTAGCAGCTTTTAGAGCTAATGCATCATTTACTCCATCCCCTGTACCTGCCACAAATTCTCCTTGTCTTTTAAGTGATTCAACTATTTTTAATTTTTCATGAGGTGTTACTCTAGTAAATATTTTTTTACTTTTAACAAATTCATC
>JAZRRD010000068.1:0-1620 GCA_045650425.1 Bacilli bacterium
AAACATGGTGTAAAATATATGCTATTTGATATAATACCTATTGCAGAATTTGATAAGAAATTTGGAGTTACAAAATATTCTGATAGAAGAAAAACTTTAGTTACTGTTAATATGATTATTGAAAGTAGAGAATTACCTTATTTAGAAGTAGCCCCTATATTATACGAAGGTAAAGATAAAGATGAAATAATTGCTATATTAGATGAATACAGAAATAAAGGTGCAGAAGGTTTAATGGTGAACCTTGATAAACCTTATGAATTTAAAAGAAGCAAGACATTATTAAAAATAAAAGTTATGTTGACATGTGATTTGAGAGTTATTGGATTAGAAGAAGGAGAAGGTAAACTTAAAGGAACTCTAGGAAACTTAATTGTATCTTATAAAGGAAATGAATTAAGAGTTGGAAGTGGATTTAGTGAAAAACAAAGAGATGAAATTTGGCAAAATCCTTATGACTATCTAACTAAAATAGTAGAAGTACAATATTTTGAGGAAACAACTAATGAACAAGGTGGAGTAAGTCTTAGATTCCCAGTATTCAAACAATGGAGATTTGACAAAACAGAACCTAGTTATGAATAATATTATATAAAGGAGTAAATCAATATGGATTATGTAAATCAATTAATGGAAAAGAAAGATAAAAATAGAGAAGTAAAACCAATTAAAATTTATAAAGAAAATGTTAGACCAAAAAATGCTTATGCTATTGGTAAAATAGGTAGAACTATTTATGTTGCATTAATGTTTAAAGACGAAAATGCTTATGGAAGAGAAGTTTATACAAAGAAAGTTCATACATTAAAAACTGATACACAAGAAAGAGTAGATGTAAAAGAAGAAGAAGTTGAAAAAGTATTCAGAAAAATATTATTCTATTAAGATATTGACAGAATATAAAATTAATTGTATAATATAAATAAGATAAATAATAATAGAAAGGGTGCTACAAAAGTAGCAAAAGGTGATTTAGATGGTAGAGATATATAATCAATTCAAAGTTGGTGGGCATTTAGTAAGTAAAGCAGTAACTTTAGGTGTTAATAGTGATACGAGAATGAATTGGATGATGATAACTTTATCTTTAGAGGTAGAAGAAGGAAAAAGAGTAGACCTTCAAATGTTTGCAAATGAACTTAAAAAAGACGGTCAGCCTAATAGAATATATCAAAACATGGAAACAATAAAGAATAGTTATCTTTCTTTAAACTCTACAATTAAAAATAAAAGAAGTAATCCAAATGCAGAAGCAATTAAAGACGAAAGCACAACAGTTGGAAGTTTAGAAGAAGCAGATTTTGTTAGAGCAAACAAAGGTGTAACACTTGGAATGAACAGATATATGTCACAAGATGGAGAATTAAGAGAAAGTTTTAGATTATCTGTAAACTTTGTAAATAGAGTTGAAAATGAAGCACAAAAAGTAGGATTTATAGAAGGTACATTGACTGGTGTTGTCGGTAAAAAAGGAAGAATAGTTGACGGTGACGACTATTATCCAACAATAGAATTAATAGTGCCAGAGTATAGAAATGCTTATGGAGATTTTGCAGAAAGAGTAGTAGTTGACAAATATACTCTAGTTCTGAGATTAAATGACGAAGACGCTAAAGATTA
>JAZRRD010000069.1:0-1821 GCA_045650425.1 Bacilli bacterium
CTTATTATAAACTAATAAGGATGGGATGTCAATAGAAAAATTAAAATTTTTTCTAAAAATTTTAACGATGAAGAATGTTGAGATATTACTCAAATTATGATATAAATTTTATATAGAGTAATTGTGATAAAAAATACTACAAATGAAAGGAATAAGAAATGAGAAAAAAGTTTGTGATATTTTTTTGTTTAATATTTGTTTTAATAACGATTGCATTAACTATTTTTATATTCGAATATAAAAATTTAGTAATTTTTTATAGCGAAATACAAAAACAACCAACTATATTTTATGCAAAAGATTTTGGATTTGAAGATATAAAAAGTAGTACAGATTTTGATAATGATGGCATTGATGATTATTCAGATATTGTAGAAGGTGCAAGAATTGAAGCGGAAAACAAACCACAATATAAAGACGCATATTATCAAGGAGGATATCCACCAGATACAGAAGGCGTATGTTCTGATGTTATTTGGAGGGCTTTAAAAAATGCTGGTTATTCATTGAAAGATATGATAGATAAGGATATAAAAGAGAACTTAGATATGTATCCGAGAGTTGCTGGAAAACCTGATCCGAATATAGATTTTAGAAGAGTAAAAAATTTAAAGGTATTTTTTGAGAAAAATCATATCTCACTAACTATTGATTTATCTAAAGTTGAAGAATGGATGCCAGGGGATATTGTAGTATTTCAAACAGATAGTAAAGACCATATAGGAATTATTTCAGATAAAAGAAATAAAAATGGTCTGCCTTATATAATTCATAATGCAGGACAACCCAATAGAGAAGAGGATGGGTTAGAATTTTATAATAAATATGCTTGGCCAATTACAGGTCATTATAGACTAAAAGATATTAATAGTAATTAAAAAATAAAAGAGGTTAAAATGAATTTAGAAAAAGCAATAGAATTTATAAAACAAAAACATGGAAATCAAAAGAGAAAACAAGGAACACCGTATTATTTACATCCACTAGCTGTGGCAAATATGTTGATAAATAAAGGTTTTTCAGAAGAATATATTTTTGCTGGATTATTTCATGACTTAATTGAAGACACTGATGCGACATATGATGAAATAATTGCGTTATCAAACGAAAATGTAGCGGAAGCTGTTAGATTACTTTCAAAGACAGATGGTTATATAATGAAAGAATATATCGAAAATATAAAAAATAATGATATTGCAAAAATGGTGAAATTAGCAGATAGAGTTCATAATTTATCTGAAGCACCAATGGCGAATTCTAAATTTCAAGCTAAATATATAAAAGAAACTAAAGAATGGTATGTAGATTTGGCTAAAGGAACTATTTTTGAAGAAGATTTTAATAGGGAATTAAATAATTTAATAAAAGTTTATGAGAATTTATGACTAGAAAGATAGAGAAGAGGAATAAAAATGAAAATAATAAAAAATGTTTTTAAAGTTTTTCTTATTTTTATATTTATAATAATTCCAATCACATTAATGTTATATAATATGTTTGTTGACTTTTTAGGATGTTATTTGATTTTAAATAATGGTGATACAAAATTAGAATTATTATTAAATAATTGTGGATTAAATGCAGATGAAGTTAAAATTATTTTTCTTGATACAAATGCAGGAGATGGATATCATATGACAGTAATAAATAAAGATTTATCAATAGAAGATAATTGTTGGAATTATTACATTGAATTAGGAAATTATATGAAAGAAAATGGTGTTGACGTATATGATTTTATTAATAAATTAACTTATATTTATATAATAGGAATAGCTGCTATTGTATTTTTTAAAAAGCTTACAGAAAATGTAGATAAAT
>JAZRRD010000070.1:0-8801 GCA_045650425.1 Bacilli bacterium
AGCTGAAATAATAGCTAAAGGCGGTGAAATTGGAGCAATTACCCTTGCAACAAATATGGCAGGACGTGGTACTGATATTAAACTTGGTGAAGGCGTAAGAGAACTTGGTGGTCTTTGCGTAATTGGTACTGAAAGACATGAATCTCGTCGTATAGATAACCAACTTCGTGGACGTGCGGGAAGACAAGGTGATCCAGGTAAAAGTCAATTCTTCGTATCGTTTGAAGATGATTTAATGCGTCGTTTTGGTACTGACAGAATTAAAATGATGTTAACATCACTTGGAATCGATGAAACACAAGCTATTCGTTCTAAAGCTTTAACTAAGAGTATAGAAACTGCCCAAAAGAAAGTTGAAGGCAATAACTACGATATAAGAAAAACATTACTTGATTATGATAATGTTTTAAATGAGCAAAGAGAAATTATTTATGCTAGACGTAATGAAGTACTTGATCAAGAAAATATTCATGATCGAGTAGAGGAAGCATTTAAAAATACTGCCGAAGAATTGGTTTCATCTCATATTGATCCAGAAGGGTATTTAACAGATGATGATAAATCAGAAATTGTTGAATATGTTAATACAAATTTCTTAAAGAAAAGTAATCTTAAAGTGAAAGATATTAATCATTTAAGTATTGAAGATACAATAAATTATATTTATGATTTAATGCAAAAAGATTATGATAAGAAAATGAAAGATGCTCCGATGATTGAAGAGTTTGAAAAAGCTATTACATTACGTGTTATTGATAATAGTTGGGTAGAACATATGAGTGCAATGGAACATTTAAAAGAGGGTATTGGACTTCGTGGATATGGTCAAGTAAATCCTATTCAAGCATATACTATGGAAGGTTTTGAAATGTTTGATAATCTTTTAAATCGTATAGATAACACAGTTGCTCAATTCTTACTTAAAGCAGAAGTTAGACAAAATGTAGAAAGAAAACAAACTTTAAAAGGAACAGCAAATGATGGAAAAGAAAAAGTAAAATCTTCACCAAAAAGAATTAATAAAATTGGTAGAAATGATGCATGTCCATGTGGATCGGGCAAGAAATATAAGCAGTGTTGTGGAAAGTAGTAAAAGCCCAGTAATTACGGGCTTTTTTCGTGCTACGAATACTTCGGAATGTACTTTAGATACCTTTTTGGATACCTTCCGTAGAGTATCTAAAAGGTATCTAGATACCCTTTTTGAGTCTAAAATTGCAATTTTTTAGTAAGATTTTAAAATGCATTAATTCCTTTATTTATAAGGAATTATCAAGGATTTTACTTTAAATAAATATAGAATTGTGTCTATTGTCAAAGTGGTTTAGGACATTAAGAATTAAAAAAGTGTGATATAATTAATATAGGAGTGATAATTAATGACTAAAGAGGAATATATAAATATAGTTAATGAAAATGAGACACTTGATGAAAATGGGAAGAAAAAATTAGTTGAACAAATCGAAAAATATTATGAAGCTAAAAATAGTGTTATAGCTAAAGATAAATACAATGTAGGTGAAACAGTAAAATTAAAAAAAGGAACTTTATTACATGGGACATATAAGAACTTTGATGGTCTAAAAGAAATACTTAAAGATGGATTAATATCAAGCTGGTTCATAGATGGAAGACTTTCTAAATATCCAAGTAGTGTAGGTGTATGGAATTTAAAAAAAGACTATGACTTAAAAGATTATATTAATTTTTATTCAGGCGGAACAATAATGTATTGTGGAATCTTTGAGAATGGAGTTGATACACAAAAAAATAAAACTGCTGTTATTACATATAATGAGATGAATAATATTATAGATACAGTATCAAAAGTAGATTGTCATATGTGGACTTTAGAGCAAACTAAAGAAGCTAGGTTTATGCCAAGTCTAGTACAAAACAGGGTTCAAATAGGTATAATATTTAACGGTAATAATAAATATGCTTTAGAATTATTAAAAGGAGATATATTAAATTCAAGTAATCTAGACGATGATGAAGTTAAACCTTTTGTAAATCAAGATTATTATGAAAAATTTATTAAACACAGAAAGAACAAAGATGATTTTTTTACAGACAGGGAATCAGCAATTTTATTTGGAATACCATCAAATTTAATAGAAGGAATATTGGTTGGTAGAAACTATGAAAAGGATAATAAAATCCTAGAAGAAATAAAATTATTAATACCAGATGCTTATATTTGTAATCTAGATGGCAAGGTAATTATAGGAAATAACTAATTTTGCTAAAAAATTGTGAAAAAGTATTAAAAAAGTATTCTAGATACCTTTTTAGATACCTTCCGAGTAAATTCTTGGGTGCTGAGGAGTGCTCTTAAGTGCAAAAAAGTGCATTTAAATGCTATAAAATGCTTTCAAAAGCTCCCAAAAACCCCAAATCTTTTGCCCATGTGGGAGTGGTAAAAAATATAAACAATGTTGTGGAAAATAACTCGCAAACCCAATTAATATAAGGGAAAACGCGAGTTTTTCTTTTTCTCAAAAAATAGCCCAAAATTGGCTTTAGAACCATTTTAGAACCATTTTTATATAAATTTCAATTGAGTAAAAGAGAATAACAAAACATGTGGTATAATTATATATAAGGAAAAAATACCATAATTAATGTAATGAGGTGATTTAATAATGAAATATGTAAAGGTTATGTTCGGAAATAAAGGGGCTAATTTTGAATACAAAATCGGAGAAGTAAACGTTGCTACTACATGGAATCCAAAAGCTGAAAAAGGAAGAGATTTTGGTGGATTTAATTATGCTAATGAGGATAGTATTTTAAGATGGCTTCATAGAGGAGATACAATTTATGATGTAGAAATTCCAGAAGATGCTGAAAATATAAAAGTTGAAGTTGCAACTACGGTATACAGAACAAATAAAATATTATTAAAAAATCCTAGAAAAGTATCTGATGAGATGGCACTTCATTACTATAATATATCTAATATTCCAGAAAAATCTTATTATAAAGCATTAGGTGCAGTTTCAATTATGGATTATAAAAAAACTGCTTTTCAAATACTAAGAGATAAAGTTAATAAAGGTAATATTGATGAAGTATTAGAGGAGTGGAATGATTTTATTTCACATGGGGATAAATATGATAGAAAAGATTTAAATGGGCTTGTTAAAGAAATAGATGAATGTTTGAAAGAAATAAAAAGTACATTAGATATAAGTTTATATTGTGAAAAAGAACCATATATAAAAGAAATTACGAATGATAAAATTATAAATTTAACAGGACAAAGTGGCTCAGGCAAATCAACTTATGCTAAACAAAATTTTGATACTGATGAGTACATAGTTATAGATACAGATGAAGTGCTATCTGAAAAAAGATTCTTGGAGTCAAAAGGAATTAATAAAAAACTTGGAGAAATGTTTAGAAATAAATATGAAACACTTCCAAATCTTGCAGATGACTTTGATTTAATATATTCAGAAATATTAAATTATTGTAAAGATATAAATAAAACAATTGTTATAGATTGTGCTCAATTTCATTGTGTAAAGAATATAAATCTTTTGAAAGGTAAAATGATAATCATTAGAACAGACATTGATACTTGTTATAAAAGATGCATAGAAAGATTTAAATTAAATAATCCAAATGCTTCTAGAGAAGAAATAGAAAAATATTCAAAAAAAAAGAAACCATTATATAAATGGTATAAATATTCAAATGAGTTTATAAGAAAAATAGATAGCATCTAAGTAAAATATAAAAGGAGAGTAAAATGAAATATGTTAGAGTAATGGACAAAGATATATCTAATGCTAGTGGTAGAAAATTTAAAATAGGAGAAGTTAACATATCTGATGAATGGGATCCTAATGCAACTACTTTAGATACAATAAAAGGAATAAATTTTTCAACAGATGAAAGTATTATTAGGTGGATAAGAAGAGGAGATACTCTATATGAAGTTGAATTACCTGAAGATGCAGAAGTTATAAAATGTCCTAGAATATTTACTCCTGATGGTATTTACAGAACTAATAAAATAATTGTTAAAAATCCTATACCACTAACTGAAGAAGTTGTAATGGATTTATATAAAAAATCTAATATACCAGATAAAACTTATCATGATGTTTTAGCGATACTTGCAATAAGAGGTTTTGAAAATGTTTGTATGCAATTAATTTAAGATAGAGTAAATAGTGACACCATAGATGAGTTTTTAAGTGATTATATCGCTTTTGGCGAAAATGATATTAAAGACAATAATTTTGGTTTATATGAAAAATATAAAGAAGTGCTAATTGATAAAAAAAACAAAATGAATGCCAAGCATTTATAAATTATATATTTGAAACTAATGAGCAGATTTATTGTCTGCTTTTTATATGTTTAACTCCGAATTGGGAGTGGTAAATGATATAAACAATCTAATGACAAAATTAGGCAGTTAAGCCGATTTTAAAAGGGTTTAAACAACGTTAAAGATAATACAAGAATAATAGGCTAGAACCACTTTTAGAACCATTTTGAGTAAACTTAGCCGGTAATAACTAAAAAGAACTAACGAGAAATACACCGTAATATAAGGAAATAAGCAAAGGGACAGTGGTAAAAACACTAAACCTTGACAGCCATGTGGAAGTGGCAAAAAGTATAAAATGTGCTGTGGAAAATAACTCGCAACCCCAAGTAAATAAAGGGAAAACGCGAATTTTTCTTTTGTTATAAAATATCTAAAAAGTGACTTTAGACCCATTTTAGATCCACTTATTTTAAATAGGCAAAATAAGGGAAGATTTATGTAGAATAATAAAAATAGTCATTTTTGTAGTATAATAGAACTAATAGATAAATAGTAATTTGTAGAAATAAAGGTGTGTGAGAAAATGAGTTTAATAAGTGCTATGATAAAAACTTATAAAGGTAATAATTTAAGTCAAGAAGAAATAAAAAAACTTCAATACAAAAGATTAAAAGAACTTGTTGAATATGCTAGAAATAATAGTCCATATTTTAAAGATTTATATGCAAAAGTTGGTGATGATTTTAGTTTAGAAGAATTACCTACAACTAATAAAATAGAAATGATGAAAAACTTTGATAGTTGGATAACAGACAATAATATCAGTATGCAAAAAATAGAAGAATTTACTAGCAATATAGATAATGTTGGTCGTATGATAGATGACAAATATCTTATATTTAAGACATCTGGATCAACAGGGAATCCTGCAATAGTGTTATATGATAAACAAAATATTGATGTGGCTTCAGCAGTGGCAGCATTTAGAACTTTTGCAAGAAAAGAAGATTTTAAAGCATTTATGAAACATGGAAAAAGGACAGCAGGAGTCTTTGCAAATTATGGTTTTTATTTAGCATGTGGAATGTCTAGGTATTTACAATTACAAACGCCAAGAAAGAAAAATAAAATTACTGTTGATGTTAATGCATCGGAAGAACAAATTATAAAAGAATTGAATGAATTTAATCCATCTATGTTAAGTGGGTATCCATCTAATCTTGCATTATTATCTAGTTTTGAAGAACTTACAATAAAACCTAATGTTGTAATTACAGGTGGAGAACTATTGACAGATGAAATTAGAAAAAAATTAACTGATAAATTTAATTGTTATGTTCAAACACATTATTCTTGCACAGAAGCAGGAGAAGTTGCTTGTGAATGTTCTGAAAAACATTTGCATATAAATGAAGATTGGGTAATTGTAGAACCTGTTGATAAAGATAATAATCCTGTTGGATATGGTGTTCGTTCAGACAAAGTTTTGATTACAAACTTGTCTAATTATATCCAACCGTTTATAAGATATGAATTAACTGATCGTATTATTGTTCATAATGAAAAATGTAAATGTGGTAAAAGTTCTTGTTGGTTGGAAATAGAAGGAAGAACAGATGATGTTTTAGAATTTAAAAATGGTATTTTAATTGCACCACTGTCTTTTTATAAAATATTAGAAGAAATAAAAGAAATAATTAGATTCCAGTTAATACAAAGATCATATCAAAAATTAGAATTAAGACTTGTTGCCGAAGAAAGGGAAGTGGCATTTGAAAAATCAAAAAAAGATTTGCAAGAATTTTTGAATAGTAAGAATATAACTGATGTTGAAATATTTTTATCAGATGAACTTCCACAAGTAAATAAAGTGAGTGGAAAATATAATCATATTTATAAAGATTTTGAAGAAAATCCAAAAACTTTAGCTTTGAAGAAATAAATGCAAATTACAATTTAACTATTTAAATAAAAGAACAGAAATCTGTTCTTTTTATATTGTATTATTTTTCAATACGATATATATTAAGTATGAAAAGTATAACCAGTTATACACAAAAGAAGAAAAATAAAATATATTCTATTGAAACTAGAGAACTTACATTAAAGATACAAATAAAGTTTTAAAATTATTAAATAAGTAATACAAAATTACAATTTGAAAGTGAGTTGAAGAATATGAAAATTAGTAACGATCAATTTAAAATAGATGATAAGAGCATTCTTAATTATTATGAAATAAAATCAAATAAACCAAAGTTATTATTACTTCATGCTCAGGGAACTAATTCATTAAATTTTATGAGTGTGATTAATAAATTATCAAAGTATTTTCATATATATTTAGTTGATTATTATGGACATGGAAAAAGTTCTTTTAATAGAGAGAAATATAATTTAATTGATATTGGAAATGACATTATTAAATTTATAGAAGAAGTTATTAAAGATAATGTTTCAGTTTTAGGGCATTCTTCTGGTGGACTTATTGCTTCATACATTGCGTCAAATTGCGAATTGTGTTCAGGGCTTATATTAGAAGATCCACCATTTTTTGCAAGCGTTGGAGATAGAAGATTTAATACATACAATTATGTAGATTTATCGACTGTATGTCATAATTTCATATCTCAAGACGAAATAAAAGATTTTGTATATTATTATTTTATAAATCAATATTGTTGGAACTTCTTTCCCGATGATTCCAGAGAAATGATTAGAACAAAGTTAGGAGAACTTGCATTAAAATATAGAGAAAAACACCCGGATAGAAATTTAAAAGTAATGTTTTGGCCTAAGAAATTTTTAGAAGGATTTAGAGGATTGCAAAATTATGATCCTTATTTTGGAGAAAGTTTTTATAATGATTCGTTTAATGCAAATGTTGATTATGAAAAGCTATTATCAAATATAAAATGTGAAACATTATTTTTGAAAGCAAAAACTACTATTGGTGATGATGGTTTAATTCAAGGTGCTTTAACTGATGAAGATTTAGAACAAGTAAATAAATTAATTAGTAATATGAATATAGAACGATTTGATTGCGGTCATGGTATTCATATTGATAAACCAAAACAATTTGTAAAAGCATTAACAAGAAAATAACAAATTACAATTTATAGAGCAGATAGAAAAATATCTGTTTTTTTTCTGTGTCTATTTCCTATTTGTTGTTATCTTTGTAGGATTTCAAATTTAAATAATCTACAAATTCTTTTTCTATCTTATGTCTAAACTTCATTAAAACTTGTAAGTGACTTGGATTTTTAGCAGATATAACAAGTTCAATATTTTTAATAACAAAGAACCCATGATAATCCCCGTGTCTACTAATACATTCAATTCTATTTTTAGGTTTAAAAATATACTTCATAACGACCTTCCTAATAAGTTGTGTTATTAATCACTCTTTATTGGAAAAAAGTCAAGTTAGCTAGATATTATTAATAAAAAATGGTAATAAAATTGCAATATTAAAAGCGGTTAAATTAACAAATTTTGCTAATGTTTTAACTTCAATAATGCTTACACAAATAGTATTATTAGATACCTATGCTGATATAAATGTTTATAATTCTAATTTGATGAATGGTTTAACAGGTATGGGTATGGGTATTATAATTATTGTATTAGGTTTATATATGATAATTGGAATTAATAAAGTGAATTAGGTGGAATTAAAACTCCATCTTTTTTGTTTATTTTCTAAAGAGTAGTGTAAAAAGTTAAAGATTACAATATATAAACGATAATCGATTTAAATTTTGATTAATGGTTTCTAATATTTTATGATATGTTATAATATTTTCAGGTGAAAAATATGGATGAAATAATTACAGAAGAATTTATTGTAGAAAAAATAATAGAATTCATGATTAATAAAGAACATGGTAATTGGCATGAAGAAAAAGTAGAAAAAAGTGATTTACATAAACATGGTGTTGATATAAAGTTGGTTGGTGGAAAGAGAAATAGTGAATATTTTTTTATAGAATGTAAGGGAAAATCATATTCTAAATCTGCTAAATCTGTTAATCGAGAAGGGTGGATTAATGCATTGGGCCAAATTGTTACAAGAATGGATGTTAAAAGATATTTTGTGTCTCGAGACAGTAATAGTATTTCAGGTATAAATCATGCATATAAATATGGTCTAGGTTTGTATTGGGAATCAGCTCAAGTTGCATTAAGAAGAATTCCAAAAGAAATAGCAGAAGTTTTATGTTTACACATATTTTCAGTTAATGATAATGGTAAAGTAAAATACTTCACGCCTAGTAAATTTGGAAAGTTATATACAAAAGAAGAATTTGAATAGAGGGAGATAGTAATTTGAAAAAAGTTGGATTACACTTATTAAAGTGGTATGGAATATGGGCAATTTTATTTTACTTATCCTTATTCATTACTAATTTTTTAAATTTTAATTTAACAGATGATTTACAAGAAGAGATATCAGCTATTTGTTTTATTATTTCCATCCCTTTATACTTAATTATAAATAATTTAA
>JAZRRD010000071.1:0-3736 GCA_045650425.1 Bacilli bacterium
TACTTTCTTTTGTATCTGAAACGTTTACCATTGTATTACCTTCTAGGTAAACATCAACAAGTCCATCTTCTACTCCATTTTCTAATGTAACAGAAGCACCTTGTTCATCTATTTTACTCATTAAAGTTAATTCTTTGTCAACGTCTTTGTTGAGATTAACCATAGTTTTACCTTGAATTTTATCAACTATAACAATACCTTCTTTAGAATAATCTAGAGGTATCATTGTTCCTTCAACTTCTTTTTGCTCAACTCTTTCATGTTCATTTTCAAGAATTAAACCATCTATAAGTAAATCTTGATAATCTTCTCTATCAAAATTGTACTTATATTTATGAATTGTGTCTTGATATTGTTCTTCAAGTCTTTCTATTCTCTCACCATGTTCGTCATGTTCTAAAACAGTATTAAGTTTATCTATAACCTCTTGTGCTTCCTCGATTAACTCGTCAGCAGATTGGTTAAGTAAATCAACTTGTGCCTGTTGTTCCTCTTTACTCAAAGAATCATCAGTAACGGGTCTTTTGAAACCTTTATCCATCTTATCACTCCTTTGAATACCCCTAGTTATTAGGGGTAGTTAATAAAATGTTTCTATCTAAAATATAAGACTGTAACATTACTTTTCTTTAAATACTATATTATAAAAATAAAAAAAATAATGTGTTGACATTTTTCTATAAAAAAGTTATATTAGTATATAAGCTAAAACGGAATTAGCTTATATAAATTGTTGTATTTTTTCATAATATTACCCCCTTTTATTATTATTATTTTTTTCGATAAAAGCAACGGATAACTTTTATTATTATTTTCTTCGACACCTCATATGAGGTGTCTTTTTTCATGTTTTTTAGTTGACATAATATAAAGTTTATTGTATAATATAATAAGATGAAATCAGCCAATTAAATGAATAAGATTTCAATAAACAATAACAAACCTCTTAGAATGGCAAATACAAAGCGAGAACACTATGTATGGCTCAGTTTTAATTTGTAATGATAAAAGGTAATCTTGAGAAACGAGGTAAAACGAATGAGTAGAAAACAGATATATGACGCTGAATTAGACATAATGATAGACGTTGAAGAAGTAGAAGAAAAAGGCAAGGAACAAATAAGACAAGAATTAATGGAAGATGGTTGGTTAATTCCATTAAGCACAGAGTTCATAACAGATAAAAAATTTGATTATGAATACTATGCAATATTAACTTATATATCTAATCAGAATAGAGAAGAAGTACATAGATACCTTTATGAAAAAGGGGACAACTCAGTATCAAGTAATAAACAGCTTATGTTACAAATGACAAATAGTTGTTGGAAAACAGTTAAAAGAAATATAAAAAAATTATCACAATGTTCTCATGGTATAGTAACTGCAAGATATAATGAAAAAGGTAAAGTAGACTATTATATAATTAATCCTTATGTAAAAAGTGATGATAGCAGAAGTAAGAAAACAAAAGGTATGTTTGTTACAATACCTAGTCAAATAGTTAGAAAGTTACTTAATGCTTATGGAAGTAATGCAGTAAAAGTATATTGCACATTAGCATGGAAATGTAGAAATGGAGAACAATATGTCACTAGAAGTTGGTTAGCTAAAGAAATTGGATTAAGTACTGATAGCCAAAATAATCTAGATACAATAGGAGATATTCTATGGGCATTAGATGATAAGGTGATTAGAGTTAGAAAAGAATGGGAATTAGATGAAAAAACTCTAACAACTAAGAATAAATTATATGTAAGATTAATGACTTTGGAAGAAGTGAAAAATAGCAAGAAATAAAAAAGGGACAAAAAGTGGGTTCTCATTTCGACAAAAAGGGACAAAAAGTGGGTTCTCATTTGGACATTTTATAGGGTAGATATTATAGATAAAGAGTAATTATAGATAAACAAAACCAGGTAATTAATGATAAATTGATTGGTGAAAACACCAATCAAAAAAGACTTATATTGGAGGATATTATGGAGAATATATTACTAAAGCAAAATGAAATACTTGAAGTAGAAAGTTGGCATGATAGTCAACGTTTTACAATTATCTACAAGCCTAAGCGAGATATAATAATTAATATAAAAAAGAAGAATGGGAAATATAGAAGTCTAGATGAATATAATATGAATTACCTATGCAAATCATTTGACTTGCTAAAGCAATGGATTATTGATGACATTGGGTTAGACTTAGCATTTTATAATGATATTGATACTTCTTCAAAAGGTAAACATAAGACTAGGTTAAATAATGACTTTGAATTTCTAGGATATAAATAGAGAGAATATTCTCTCTATTTTTTTTATATTTTTTTAAAAAATTTGTCGTAATATGGAAACTTTTATCGAAATCACCATATATTATAGTATAAGGAACTTAACAAGGGAGATGGGTATATGAGATTGGATACTTTAATAATATTAGTTGAAGATGAAATAAGAGAAAAAATGGAATTAAGAAAACGTTTAGAAGAAAATATAACATTCTCTAAGATAGTACCTATGGAAATAAAAAATGTATGGTATAAGATTTATGACAAATCTTATGAAGTAAATTATGAGTTCTTAAAAGAGTTAAAATCATTTAGAGGAAAAGAGTATTATCTAGGTAGTTCTTATAAAAGATACTCTAGAATAAATGAATTGTTGTTTGATATGTCAATGTTCTTAACAGACTTTTATGACATAAACGAAGATATAATATTATAATAGAAGTAGGGAGATAATAGTATGGAAAATAAAGAAAGAATAAATATAGAAGATATGTTAGAAGTGTCTACAATACAAGATTCAGATGAATATGTACCGGGAGTATACAACAGTAAAAATGGTGCTAAGAATATGGGATGTAATGGATTTTATTTACAAGCAGTAGATGGTTCAGTATTAAAGAGAGCAGAAATATTCACATCTAAAAAATTCCAACTTGAGAATGATTATGAGAATTATATTCAAGACGCTAGATTTGAACTTTGGCTATCTATTCAAAAGTATTATGATAAATTTGGAGATGATTATGATAGAAAGCCAGACGGTTGGATATATAAAGACCTACAATATAAAATGATGGATAAAGCTAAATTAGCTAAAAGTAATGTATCAATATGTGATAGAAAGACTGGAAAGTATCATATCAACACAATAGAAAGTTTTGAACAAAAGTTTATAGAAGAGAATGATAAGTTAAAAAATCAGAAAGATGAAAGATTTCTTTCAATGCTATACAACATACCAGTAGATGATGAATTTATGGAACACAAAAGCACAAACAAATTCATTCAATGGTTTAAAGAAAATGCAGAATACATATTAACTAAAAAACAGCTAGATTGGTTAAATGGAGATATAATAGTTAATGACATAAGTGGTATATGGAGATTAAGAAAAAACATATGTAAGAAAACAGAAAAAGCATATAGTGAAGATACAGTTAAAAGTGAAAAAATAAGCAGATTAAATAAATACCTAAAAACAATAACTTATTTATTAGAATTTAAAGATGAAGAAGATTTAAAATTAAGACTATATAAAATGTCAAACAGAAAAGAAGGAGTAGTAATACTTGACTTATATAAAAGCCTAAACTTAAAAGATTGTGAAACATTAACTACTATCATAAATGAAGATAAAGAAAACTTAGACTTAATAGAATGTGATAAAAAATTCTTTTATAGAGTAGTTGATGTTCTTATTAATAAAGAGAAGGAAACTTCTAATCTAATATA
>JAZRRD010000072.1:0-1590 GCA_045650425.1 Bacilli bacterium
AGGTAAAAATGTATTATTAGCCAATTATTTGTTGGATACTAATGAAAAAGTAGAATTTTTGAACGGTGATAATTTAGATTTTAGAAGAGAAAATTTATATATCGTTGAAAAGAAAAAGAAAAAAGCTAAAAAGAATAAAGACAATAAAATAATAATAGAAACTGTTGGTGGAAGTACAATAGATGTTACTGGTAGCTGTTGGAGTATAAGCTATCCTAAAAAAGACGGAACAATGGGAACATTTTTAGTTGAATGTGGTATGGTACAAGGTGGAACAGTTACAGAAGATTTCAATGCCAATAAAAGAATGGTAAATGCTGTACCTTTTGAAGAAGCAGAGTTTATACTTGTGGGACACCCTCATGTAGACCATATAGGAAATATATGTGCAAGTGTACCAAACGGATTTAGAGGTAGAATAGTAGGTTCAGAAAAAACATTGGCAATCGCAGAAAAATTGCTGTTAGATTGTGGATTTATACACGAAAGAAATATTAAGGATTTAAATAAAGGTGGAAGAAAATACGAACCTTTATATGATGAAGGAGATATATATTTAGCAATAAATAAATTTCAACCTATCCAAATGAATGAGATAATTGAAATAAATGAATATGTATCAGTAAGGTTATTAAATAACTCACATTGCTTTGGAGCTAGTCAAATAGAGATATTTATAAGAAAACCATCAAATCATGTAGTAAAAATATTGTATACAAGTGATTTAGGTGCTAAAAACAATGTAGAGTTCCAACCATTCGTAGAAGCTAATGAATTATGTAATAAAGCAGACATAATGATAATGGAAAGCACATATGGTGATAGAAAACCATTTACAAAACAAGAATGTATAGAAGAAAGAGAAGATTTAATTAAGAACATTTATGAAACAGTAAAAAGAGGGAACAGATGTTTGATACCTTGTTTTAGCTTCCAACGTTCACAAATGGCATTATGTATGTTATATGAAAATTTTAAAGATGTTGATTTAGATAATACAATGATAGTTGTTGACAGTAGATTAACTAATGAAATAAACAATACTTATCTATATAGCTTAGATTTTGAGGATAGAGAATATTTCAGAGAAGTTATGGCTTGGGATAGAGTAAAATTCATATCTTCATTTAAAGATACTGAGAAATTAATGGTTAAAAAAGACCAACCTATGATAATAATATCTAGCTCAGGTATGGTAGAAAACGGTCATGCTAAATCTTGGGCTAAATCATTACTAAGTAGAAAAGAGGACGCTATATTCTTCATAGGATATTGTGGTACTAATACTTTAGGAAATAGAATACAAAATCCTAATACTAAAACTGTAACTATTGATGGAGTTGTATGTGCTAAGAAATGTAAGATAGTTATATATAAAACTTTCTCTTCTCATGCACAACAATCAGATTTATTAGAATATATTAAACATATTAATATAGGTAAATCAATTATATTACATCATGGTAGTAAAGAAGCTAAAGGTCAATTAAAACACTTAGCAGAACAAGAGTTACATAAGATAGGAAAAACAACTAAGATATTGATAGCTGATAAAGGTTGCGATACTTTTGTAATATAAAAAAAATAAGG
>JAZRRD010000073.1:0-4081 GCA_045650425.1 Bacilli bacterium
TTTCTATTTTTTCTACTAAATTTATTGCCATGAAAATTCTTCTTTCTAAATTCTTTAGTTATGTCTGAGGATCATTTTATCTAATTATAATTTGATTCTTAATTTATAGCTTTTAAATTTTTATCTATATAATTCGTATAAATTTTAATTTGTCCTATATATTCTTTTGTTAGTCTTTTTACTTCTAGTCCTATGAATACAAAACAATTAAGAGTAAACTAATATTAGGAAAAATAATTTTAAAAGTCAAAAAGCAAAAGTAAGAATTAGCTTTTTGAGGCAAGCTGAAAAGTTCTTTATACATATAAAAAGAACTATTTTTTGTAAAAACAGTTCTTTAATAAAATTATTTTACTAAATTTTTATAATATTCATATCTTTTTTTAGCATTTTCGATTTGATTATTTAAAAGTTCATTTGCTAAAGCTTCATCTTTTTCCATTAAAGTTTTATATCTTCGTTCATTTTTTAAGAAGTCAATGTATTTTGTAAAGTCTGGTTCCTTAGAATCTAAATATAATTTGTCTTCGTTTGGATTATATCTCATTAATGCAGTATAACCACACTCAACTGCTAGTTTTTCTTCTTTAATGCTATTAATCATGCCACCTTTTATTCCTTGCTCTACACAAGGTGAATAAGCAATAATAATTGCAGGTCCATTATGTTCTTCTGCTTCTTTCATTACTTTTATAGTATGGAAATAATTAGCTCCTAAACTTATACTTGCAACATAACAGTTTGGATAACTCATAGCAATTTTAAATAAATCTTTTTTATAAGTTTTTTTACCAAAATTTGCAAATTCTGCGACTTGTCCTATATTAGATGATTTGCTAGCTTGTCCTCCAGTATTGGAATAAACTTCAGTATCTAAAACTAAAACTTTAACATTTTCATTACTAGATAATAAATGATCTAGACCTCCAAAGCCAATATCATAAGCCCAACCATCTCCACCGACTGCCCAAACTGTTTTACTTGGCATATATGGTAATAGTTTTTTTAGGTTCGTAGGTATTTCTAAATTTTCTAATTTTTTACTTACTTCTTTCGTTATTTTATAATCATTTTGATTTTCTAACCATTTATTAAATAATTCTTTTACGTCTGCAGATACAGAATTTATTGATGTTTCAATTATATTTCTTATTTCTCCCTTTTTTGCTTCATTAGAAAGATGCATTCCTAAAGCAAATTCTGCATTATCTTCAAATAAAGAATTAGCCCAAGAAATACTGTATGGTGTTGATGGCGCTGAGCCTCCATAAATACTTGAACAACCAGTTGCGTTTGCGATAATTAATTTATCTTGATATAACTGAGTTAATAATTTAAGGTAAGGAGTTTCTCCACAGCCAGCACATGCCCCAGAAAATTCAAAGCAAGGTTTTCTTAATTGACTTCCTTTAACTGTAAATGGATTTACTAACTCTGGATTTTCATAATCACCAAAATATTTTTTTACTAACTCATCATTTGAGTTATCTTTTTCTTTAAAGCTTAGTGCTTTGGTTGGACAATTATTAACGCATAATCCACATCCTGTACAATCTTCTTCACTTATTACCACTTGGAATCTATAATCACTATTCCCAATAAACTCTTTTTTTAATTCGGAATTTTTATCAGCAATAGGCCTAATTACAGCATGAGGACATACTAATGAACATTGCCCACATTCAATACATTTTTCACTATCCCAAGTTGGTACTAATCCACTTACTCCTCGCTTTTCTAATCTTGATAAAGCACATGGGAAAGATCCTTCTTTAAATTTCTGTAATTCGCTAACTGTTAGTGTATATCCTTCATGATGATTTATTTTAGAAATGACATCTTCATTTACTTTTTCAAATATTGTATTGTGATTTGTAAATTCTGAGAATTCATTTAATGAATCTAAGGCTTTTGTTACTGCATTAATATTATTTTGAACGATTTCTTCGCCTTTATTTTTTAGAGTCTCTTTTATGGAGTTAATAATAAGTTCAAGTGAGTTATCAACATTTAATAATTTTAATAAAATAGTTTCAATTATTTTATTGATTTTACCTCTAATACCAGCTTCACTAGCTAACGCTTCAGCATCAACTGTGAATACTCTTATCTTTTTTTCGATTAATAAATTTTTATCTTCATTTGTTAATAAATCGTTTAAGTCTTTATTTGTATTAACAAGAAGTATACCATTTTCTTTAATTCCAGATAGCATTTTAAATTTACTAAAATACTCATCTTTGGTAACTACTATAATATTTGGTTTTTCAACATAATAAGGAGCATTTATTTTACCTTCACTTATTCTTAAATGAGATATTGTAATGCCTCCACTTTTTTTTGAATCATATTCATAATAGCCTTGAACAAATTTATTTTTTTCTTTGTGAATAATCTTTAAAATATCTTTACTAGCACTAACCATTCCATCTGAGCCAAAACCATATATTTTTATTTCATCACATTTTAATTCTACATTAATTGCTATATCTGGAAGACTTAAGTTGGTTACATCATCAATAATTCCAATGGTAAATTCGTTTTTTAAAGAATCCTCAAGCATTTTGAAAACTGCAGCAATACTACTTGGAGTTGTATTTCTACTAGATAACCCATATCTTCCTCCGCAAATGTTGATGTCTTTATCTTTTAAAACACTTAAAACATCTAAATATAATGGTTCTCCGACACTACCTGCTTCTTTAGTACGATCTAAAACAGCGATATTTTTAACAGTTTCAGGCAATACTTTTAATAAATAATCTTTACTAAATGGTCGATATAAATGCACTGATACAACTCCAACGTGATGTCCTTCTTGATTTAACTTATCCACAGTAAGTTTTATTGTGTCAATTACACTTCCCATAGCTATAATTATTTCAGAAGCAAACTCATCACCATAATAATTAAATGGTTTATAATCTGTATTCATTATTTCATTTATTTTTGTCATATAATTGTTAACAATATCAGGTATTTTTAAATAGCTTGAATTTCTTGCCTCTGTACTTTGAAAATATATATCATCGTTTTCAGCTAATCCTTTTTGAATTTTATTATCATCATTTAAAGTTTTACTTTTAAATTCATCAATTTTTTCATAAGGAATTAACTTTAAGATATCTTCATCTTTTAATAAGTTTACAGTATTTACTTCATGACTAGTTCTAAACCCATCAAAGAAATGTACAAAAGGTAAACTTCCTCTAATAGCACTTAAATGTGCTACAGCAGCCATATGGTTAGCTTGTTCTACATTTGTAGAAGCAAGCATGCAGAATCCTGTACCACGAGTCGCATATACATCCGAATGATCTCCAAATATTGATAATGCGTGAGTAGCTAATGTTCTAGCTGCAACATGTATTACTGCTGGTAAACATTCACCAGCCATTTTATACATATTTGGAATCATTAATAATAATCCTTGTGAAGCAGTAAAAGTAGTAGCTAAACTACCAGCTAGTAATGCTCCATGCATTGTTCCAGCAGCACCTGCTTCGCTTTGCATTTCTATTACTTTAACATCATCATTAAATATATTTTTTTTATCTGTATGACTTAAAACATCTACTTCTGCAGCCATAGGACTACTTGGTGTAATAGGATATATACTAGCTATTTCACTAAATAAATAAGCTACATCAGCACATGCTTTATTACCATCTATTATTTTATACATCTTTATTCCTCCCTAAATTGTTTTTTTATTATAAATCTAACTTAATACGAAAGTCCATTATTTTGTTGATAAAATCCCATTTTTTCAAATATATCTCTACCTTTTTCATAACCATAAAGAACGTTCTCTACCCAATAATTATTTAATCCATCATTGTCATTAGGATCATTAATTGGGCAATGTATTTGAGCCATCTGTTCAATCGTAATAGCTCCTTTATATTGATATTTTATAATTTCCATCATTAACTCAATTATTCCAGCTTCTTTATTTGGAAAAATCCAAAAACCATCACTAGTTCCATCTTTCAATCCGCCAGGATTGTTTCCTTCTAAAAACAAATCACTAGTCCATCCAGTTTCTGCATGCATTATTCCAAATACTAAAGCAGGATCA
>JAZRRD010000074.1:0-4891 GCA_045650425.1 Bacilli bacterium
AAAAGTGGTAAATTTATTGCTAAATTAAGAAAAGAAAAAAAGATGACACAAGAACAACTTTCTGAAAAAATGGGAGTTAGTATAAATGCTGTAAGTAAATGGGAAAGAGGTTTAAGTTTTCCAGATGTTTCATTATATAAAAAATTATGTAAAGAATTAGGTATAAATATTGAAGAACTAATAAATGGAGAAAAAGACAACAGTGACGAAGCAAAAGAAAAAGCTATTATATCGACAGTAAAAGAAAAAGATAAAATCAAGAAAAATTCAAAAAAAATATTTATTGTATTTCTTGTTGTTTTTATAATAATTTTTAGTGTTTTAATTTATTATAATATAAATTTAAAAGTAAATTTGGTTAATGATTCTGATTATTTATACGATGAAGTAATCGGTTTTATTAAAGAAAAAGAATTTAGTGAAAATCATGATTCTAGTTACAATGATTTTAATGTTTTTTATAGTTATCATGGATTTGGTATTGAACAAAAAAATAATTATAAATATGTATATATGTGGATATATAATCAAAGTTATTATATTGAAAAGGAAGAATATGGTGCAGGACTTGCGATATCTTCAGGTAGTTCTATGCCTGTAAAGGCGATTTTTAAAGACAACAAATTACAAGATATTATTTATCCTAAGGATGGTAGTTATTATGTCTCATCTATTAAAGAGATGTTTCCGGGAATAATAGAATATCAAGTTTTAAATTTTGATAACGAAAAGAATATTAATAAATTATTTAATGAAGTGCAACAAAAAAAGAATATATATTATGATTATTTAAATTTAGATATGAGTAAAATAACAATAGATGATTTAGCATATAATAATTTAATTTTTTCAATTGAATATAAAAAAGGCAAATGTGATATTCCAGTTTTATTAAATATTTATAAGAACAATAAATATTCATTACTTACTGAGTATATGTCTTGTAAACCAGGAGTAGCATGTACTTCAATGTTGCAATATATTAATCCAATAGAAGGAAAGTATGATTATAATGTTATTGAAATAATAAGACATAGTGTAGATGCCAATCTTCATCAATATACTAATGATAATATTCCGGAATATATGATTTTTTCAGGAAAAGGACATTCGTTTATCACAGACTCTGACAATAAGTATTTGAAAGAATTATTAGAATCAATAAATGTTGATTTGACAGAATGTGCTAAACCTAACTATGGGGATTAAAAGACATAACAAAATATTACAAATTACAATTTATTAAATTCTACTTTTGATGGGTGTTATAACTAATTACATAAATATATAATGAATTACGAGAGGAGCAATATTATGAATCAAATTAAAATAGGCAAATTTATTGCAGAATGTCGTAAAGATAAGAATTTAACACAAGAACAACTTGCAGAAATGCTAAACACTACAAATAAATCAATTTCAAAATGGGAAAATGGTAACTGCCTACCTGATTCATCTTTATATGAACCTTTATGTAGTATTTTAGAAATAACAATAAATGAATTATTTGCAGGTCAAAAAATAAAAGATGAAGATTATAAAAAAGTAGCAGACGAAAATTTAATGCAGATGTTAAAATATAAATTATATTGTTTAAGTGATAAAAGTATAACTTTTAATGAATTTGGGAATGCATTAGATAGGATGTCTGAAGCATTTGCAATATTAAAATCATTCGCAACAAAAGAAGAAGCAGTGAATTTTATGATGAAAGAAACAGATTTATCATATGAAGAATGTTCTTATGCTTATGATTTTTATATTAATCTATATAAGATAGATTAAACAAATTACAATTTATAGAGTAGATAGAAATATCTATTCTTTTTTTGTGCTTGAAAGGAGAGTGAAATTATGAGTACAAGATCAAGAATAGGAATATTAAAAAATAATGGCAGTATTGAATCAATATATTGTCATTTAGACGGTTATCCAGAATGGGTGGGAAAAAAATTATATAGATATTATAATGATCCAGAGAAGATAAACAATTTAATTCAATTAGGAGATATATCTCATTTAGAAAATAACCTTGAGCCAAATCCAGAAATACCACATAAATTTGGATATGACACTGAACAAAAGGATGTAGTAGTAGCTTATCATAGAGATAGAAACGAAGATTGGAGTTTCGTTAAACCATTATTGTCAAAAGATATAAAAGAATTTGAAAAATATTGTTTAGACTCAGATCAAGAATATGCATACTTATATGATGAAAAAAATTCTAAATTTATTTGGAGTGAAATACCATGGAATTCAAATGAAAAAATGAATTTTAGCTACCTTGAAGATAAATTGATAGAATTAGGTATTGTTAATCCAAAATTAGATAATATAGTCTGGAAAATAGTTGATTATGAAAAGGATAATGACTTATATGAATATAGAGATGAATATGATTCAGATGAAGATGCATTCGAATCATTAAAAAAGTATTTTACAGAAAATGGCTTTGAAGATTATAAAAATTCATTAAAGGATAACATACTAATTTTAGAAGAAGATAAGAATGATTCTACATTAGGTAAATTATATACAAAAGCAAATAATTTGCTAAAAGAAATTAATAATCTTGAAGAAGAAAAAGATTTAGAACTATGAAAAAGAAAATAGCAAAAATAATATTAAGCAGTGGTACATTAACAACCATTGCTTTTATTATTATATTAATTCCAGTATTAATGATAATGGATTTCTTTGGCGCAAATATAACAGATGACTATGTAGAAAATAATGCAGAATATGCATCTGAATACAAAAGAGTATTAAATCAAAATTTAAGGGATGGTAAAGGATATGTTCCATTAACTAGAGTTTTATATTTCTATTTAGCAAATGATAAATTATCGTATGATAAAATTTATCAAGATAATATAGATCCTGACACAAATAAATTAATAGAGATTAGTAGAGTTTGTGAAGCAAATAATTATAGTGTTTTAAGTGTTTGTAAAAAAGATAGTATTGAAGAGAGTGGACAAATAGATGAAGAACAAAATAAACCATTTCATGTTCCAGTAGATTTTAAAAAAATAACAGTAACATCTATATTTATGGAACAAAGAATAATTTTTGGAGAAGAAGATGTTCATTCTGCTTGGGATTTAGCAGGTGCAAATCAAACACCAGTTTATTCTGTTTGTGATGGAACTATAAAAAAAGTATCATTTACTCAAAAGGAAAATGTTACTAATAAAAATGCAAGTGGTGGGAATATGATTTATTTGGAATGTGAGGTAGATGATATTATTTATGAAGTATCATATGCTCATCTTTATCCAAATAGCTCAAAAGTTAAATCAGGAGATAAAGTAACTGCGGGACAACATATAGCCGGAATAGGAACTACTGGATATTCAACAGGGCCACATCTCCATTTTCAAGTAAAAAAAGAAGGAAATAATATAGATGGAATGAGTTTAATTGATTTTAATACTGTACCAAATTAGTACAAATTATTTTTATAAAAAATGTAAGATTGCACAATCAATGCACAATGATATCTGTTTAAATATAACGATTTTTTTGGATTCTTGTGCAGTCATTGTACCAATTTTGCAAGTGCAAAATAAGTTTGTCCCTACTATAAAACCTCTGTATTACGAGGTTTTGTTATATAGTGGGGACATCTTCTTATGCTCTTAAAATATTTTGGTATAGATTTAGGACTACTTTGTGCAATTTTAGCACAAAATGAAAGGAGGATTTTATGAATACAGAAGAATTAAAATTATATGTTCCTGAGAGATTAAAAAATAGAATTGTAATGATGGCAGAGGAAAGAAAATTAAGTATTAATAAAATGAGTAATTATATTTTAGAAATTGGTATCTATAAATTATTTGAAGAAGAAAGCGAATATGGAAAACTTATAATTAAGAAAAATAAAAAGGAGAGTGATAAGGATGGCGAGATCTCATATAACAATAAGTGATGATCTATATAGAAGAATTAGTGAATATGCAAAAATAAGAAAAATAACATTTTCTAAATCTGTAGAAGAATTATCAAATTATGGCTTAAGTTATTTAGAGAGTAATAAGAATTATGAAATAGAAATATCATTATTTGAAAAGATACTTGGTAAACAAAAATACATTACACTACTGCTAGAACAATTTTATTCGGATATGTATATGGAAGCAAAAACAAATCCTAAAGATAATGAGGGATTAAGAGTAATAAAAAATAAGATGTTTAAAAAGGATTTTTATGATTAGTACAGCAGATGTAGTTGTAAAAAATTTATATACACCAAGTTACAAAAATTTAAATTATATGTACGATACTAAAGCTAAAGTACATAATGAAACAATGGAGATGTTTGATTATTACTCAGACATTAAAAAGAAAGCATTTTATATGTTAGATTATTTCTCTGGTGAAATAGGCAAAGAGGAGAAAATGAATATAGTTTTTGAAGATGGACATTACGCTACTAAAGATGAAATAGAAAAAAGAAAGAAACAATATGAAAAATTTATAGAAAATTCAAATATATACAAATTAATTATTTCATTTCCAGAAAAATATCTAGAGCAGAATGTAGATATAAAAATTTTTGAACAACAATTAGCTAAAGAAATAATTCCAACATTTCTAAAAAAATGTGGTTTTAAAGACATAAATAAAATGTCTTATCAATTTTCTTTACATACAAATACTGATAATATGCATTATCATTTTTCATTTGCTGAAAAACAACCGAATTATAAAGGGAAGCACAATAAAGTGTCCTATAGATTTAAAGGAGAACTATCACAAGAGGAATTAAATTTTTTTAAAAATGAAGTATTACATTATATTCATAAAGAAAAATATTTTACACCATTATTAAAAGAAACTAATCAAGAGATTGAAATTCTAAAATCATATTTTAATTCAAAAG
>JAZRRD010000075.1:0-7090 GCA_045650425.1 Bacilli bacterium
AAAAGAAAAATTTATTCTATCTGCTTATTTTGTGTCAGATATGTCCCTTAAAAAGACTTGCGATCAATTATTTCTGCATACAAATACATTGCAGTATCAATTAGATAAAATTCATCGCATTACTGGTTATAATCCAAGAAAATTTAAATACTCTTTTATCATCACTTCAATTTTTAGAAAACGAAATATTTAATTTAGAAGAACAAATTTTTATATTAGATGAAAGTATAAAATTAACTGAAGATGAAAGTTTATCAAATATTTTAACTATAGAAAAAGAAACATTAAAAATAACATTAGATGAATTAGAAGAACAGTATAATCAAAACTTAAGTGAGCAAGAAGCTTTAGAATTTCATCTTGGAGAAATTACAAATACAATTAATACCCTTAATGATAGCAAAACTATTTTTGAAACTGAGATAGAAAAGTCGCAAAAAGAATTAAGTGAAATAAAAAAACAAATTTCTTTTTCGGAATCAGAAATAATTAAAAATGAAACTAAAGCAAATAAAGAGTTTGAAAAAGCAGAAAAAAAATTAAATCAAGCATATAAAGAAATTGAATTGTTAGAAAAACCTGAGTGGTATATTCTAGATAGAGAAACAAATATTGGTTTTTATCAATATAATCAAGATGTTGAAAGAATAAAAAATTTAGGTCAAGTATTTCCTATGGTGTTTTTTGTGGTCGCGGTATTAATTTGTTTAACTTCAATGACAAGAATGGTCGAAGAAGAACGGAGTCAACTTGGAACTTTAAAATCGCTAGGTTTTACAAATGGACAGATTTTACTTAAATATATTATATATGCACTAATAGCTACTTTAATCGGTTCTTTGATTGGGTTAATTATAGGATTTAATTTACTACCAAGAGTTATATTTATGATGTATCAATCAATGTACAATATTGGAAACATTTCTATCGAATTTAATTTAAATTATGCTATATTGGCGACCGGAATTGCATTAGCTTG
Organism: Bacilli bacterium; assembly: GCA_045650425.1. Taxonomy (GTDB): domain Bacteria; phylum Bacillota_I; class Bacilli_A; order RF39; family UBA660; genus RGIG1752. The sequence goes on from JAZRRD010000075.1 coordinate 980, forward strand.
TACTTTGATGGCTACTATTATTGTGTGTGTTAAATCTCTTAAAGAGCAACCATCAGAACTACTTAGGCCTAAAACAATTAAGAGCGGAAAAAGAATTCTTTTAGAACGTATTTCTATAGTTTGGAAGAATCTAGATTTTAATCATAAAGTAACAATGCGTAATGTTTTTAGATATAAAAAAAGAATGATAATGACAATCGTAGGAATTGCAGGGTGTACTGGGCTTATAATCGCAGGTTTTGGTTTAAAGGATTGTCTTGGAGGAATGGTTACAAGTCAATATGGTGAAATCTTTAAATATGATTTAGAACTTACAATATCAGAGACTAAGAATAATGATAAAATTTTAAAAAATATTAAAGAATTCCCAGAAATATTAGAAATAGCCAGAATTCAAAAGGAAGCTGTAGAAATAAAAAATCATGATACTAAGCAACAAATAATTTTAATTGCTGCTTTAGATAATTTAGATAAATTTATTAGTTTAAAGGATCGTGAAACTAAAGAAAAATTAGATTTGTCTGGAATTATAGCTACAGAAAAATTAGTAAATTTATTAAAAATAGAAAAAAATGATACATTAGATATTAGAACAGAAAAAGAATATTCTTTAAAGCTGAGTGGCATTACAGAAAATTATTTGAATCATTATTTATATATTAATAAAGAAATATATAACAGTAATTCATATAATACTTTATTGATAAATACAAAAAATTTAACACAAAAAGAAGAAAATATATTAGCAACTAAATTAAAAGAAATCGAAGGCGTTTCTAAAATTACATTTACTTCTAGGATGGCAGATGCTTTTGATGAAACTATGAAAAATTTTGAATATGTAGTAATAGTCTTAATAGTTGCAGCAAATCTTTTAGCATTTGTAGTTTTATATAACTTAGCAAGTGTTAATATGTCAGAAAGACTACGCGAGTTAGCGACAATAAAGGTTTTAGGATTTTATGATAAAGAAGTATTTGACTACATAGGTAGAGAAACAACTATTTTGACTAGTATAAGCATGGTGTTTGGAGCTTTTATTGGAAAAATATTAACTACATTTGTAATTAAAACATGCGAATTAGATATAATGATGTTTAATCCAAAAATAGCTCTGATAAGTTACATATATGGTTTTTTAATTACTATTATGTTTACTATAGTTGTAAATATAACTACCTATTTCGCTTTAAGAAAAATCAAAATGGTTGAATCATTAAAAAGTGTAGAATAAAATGGTGTAAAGTTTACAAAAAGATTAAAACTATAGCGTCTGGAGCTTTTGCTTCAAGTGGTTTACAAGGCGCATTAGTTATACCTTTTTCAATAACTGATATCGAAGATAGTGCGTTTAATAATACTAATTTAACTGAAGTAATAATAAAGAATACCGAAGGAAGTGTAAATATAAGTGCTTCTGCATTTCCATCTACAACAACAATAACATATGATCCAAACTACATCGAATAGGCATATAATGTAACAACAAAAAATCCTCCTCATAAAATATTTAGAAGGAGGATTTTTTATAACACCGATTATTTTATTTGGAATACTTATTCCTTTTGTTGGAACATCTTTAGGTTCCTCTATGGTATTTTTTTTGAAAAATCAAATTAACGAAAAGTTAGAAAAATTATTAATTGGATTTGCTGCTGGAGTTATGATTGCGGCATCAATATGGTCACTTTTAATACCTTCGCTTGAAAAATCCAGTCATTTAGGTTTATTTTCTTTTTTGCCTGCTGCAATAGGTTTCGTGTTAGGGATATTCTTTTTAATGTTTATAGATAATTTAACAAATAAAATGGAAAATAAAAAAGATATGTTAAACTTTGCTGTAACCTTACACAATATTCCAGAAGGAATGGCTGTTGGAGTTGTTTTTGCGAGTGTAATTAGTAGAAATGATCCTGTGCTTTTAGCTGGAGCTTTGGCTTTGGCTTTGGGGATAGCAATTCAAAATTTTCCTGAAGGAGCAATTATTTCAATGCCATTAAAGGCTAAAGGACAATCTAAATTAGCTGCGTTTAAAGCAGGTGTTTTATCAGGTATAGTTGAACCTATAGCCTCAATTATAACAATTTTATTAACTAATTTAGTTGTACCTATATTACCATATTTATTAAGTTTTGCTGCGGGGTCGATGATTTATGTTGTATCTTCAGAACTTATTCCAGAGTATGGAGCCAAATCTAATTATAAAAATATAGGTATAGCTTTTGGTTTTACAATCATGATGATTTTAGATGTAGTTTTAGGCTAAAATTTGGTGAAATTTGCAAAATGTTACTTTTTGCGATATAATGGCTCTGGTGATATAAATGCAAATTGATTCGGTTGAATTATCAAATATAGCAGTAAGGATAAGTCAATATCCAACTGATAATTTACCAGAGTTCTTATTAGTAGGTAGAAGTAATGTAGGAAAAAGTAGTTTTATAAATACATTGATTGAAAGAAAAAATTTCGCGCGTACTAGTTCTAAACCAGGAAAAACTCAAACGTTAAATTTCTATTTGGTAAATAAATCATTTTACTTAGTAGATGTTCCAGGTTATGGTTATGCAAGTGGAGGTAAAACTCAACAAAAGAAATTTGGGCTAATGATCGAAGAATACTTAAAAAGTAGACCAGAATTAAAGACGGTTTTCTTACTTATTGATTATCGTCATAAACCTACGGAAGATGATGTGTTAATGTATAACTTCCTAAAGTACTATGATTTAGATATTAAAATCGTTGCTACTAAATATGATAAAGTAGGTAAAAATGCTCGTATTAAACAAGACAAATTAATTAGAGATACTTTAAAACTTTCTGAAAATGAAATATTTATACCTTTTTCGACGATTACTAAAAAAGGTAAGGAAGAAGTCTATCAAGAAATACTTAACAAAATAAGTGTAAGCTAATAATAAGTTTATTAGCTTTTTTCTATGCGTTGGTTTATAATAAATAATAGGTGATAATAGTGAAGAAATTAGATAAAAAAGGTTTTACCTTAACAGAACTTTTAGCTACAATTGCAATATTAGCAATAGTTGCAACTATTGCAACTCCGGCGGTAATTGGAGTATCAAACGCTATTAAAAAAAATATGTATGAATCTAAAGTAAAATTGATTTTACAAAATGCTAAATTATATGGCGAGGATGATGAAAATTTAGCTGAAATAAGTGTTAAAGATTTATGTGATAAAGATTATATAAATAAAGATGATAATGCATCTGATTCAGAATGTATTTTAAATCCTAAGGATAATAAATCGATGGGGAATTGCAAAATTAATATTACTAGAAATAATGGTAGAGTAATTACTTCGTGGAAATATTGGGGAGACAGTCCAACTATTCAAGAAGGTTGTAATTAATATTAATTTGTGTTAAAATAGCGAAATTAAGAAAGGGGATACCTTATGAAAAAAACAGTATGTTTAATTGGGAGACCTAATGTCGGAAAAAGTACAATATTTAATCGTCTAATCAAAGAAAAAAAATCAATTATTATGGATACTCCGGGTATAACTAGAGATCGTATTTATGGAAATGTAACTCATAAGAATAAAACATTTCATTTAATTGATACTGGTGGTATAGATTTAGGTAATGAAGATTTTAATCAAGATATAATTGCTCAAGCAACATTAGCTATCGATGAGTCAGATATTATTTTATTTGTCGTAGATGGTAAAGAAGATTTAAATATTAATGATTTTAAAGTAAGGGACATGCTTATTAAAAGCGATAAAGAGGTTTATGTTGTTGTTAATAAAATAGATAACGAGGAAAGAAAAGACAACATTTATGCATTCTATGAATTAGGGTTTGAACATATTTTTTCTGTGAGTGGAGAACATAACTTAGGATTTATTGAACTATTAGATGCGATAACTAAAGAAATGAATGAAAATGAGGAAATAGATGAAGATAATATTTTAAAATTTTCAATTATAGGTAGACCTAATGTAGGAAAAAGCTCTTTGATAAATGCATTACTAAATGAAGAAAGAGTAATTGTAAGTAATGTCGCAGGAACTACTCGTGATGCAGTAGATACTAAATTTACTTATGATCATAATGAATATATTGCCATTGATACGGCAGGAATGCGTAAAAAAGGGCGTATTTATGAAAATGTTGAAAAATATAGTTTAATTCGTAGTTTAAAAGCTATTGAACGTAGTGATGTTTGCGTAATTGTAATTGATGCTGAAACAGGAATTATTGAACATGATAAACATATTGCTTCATATGCGATTGAAGCAGGAAAAGGAATTGTTTTAGTAGTAAATAAATGGGATACCGTAGAAAATCCTGATAAAGATATCAAAGTTTGGAAAAAAGCTATTGAAAATAATTTTCAATTTATACCATTTGCCAAACTAGTATTTTTATCTGCTAAAACAAAAAAAAGAATTCATATGTTAATGCCAGAAATAATTTCTGCTTATGAAAATAATCGTAAAGAAATTAAAACATCTTCTTTAAATGATGTTATAACTGAAGCTGCTGCGCTTCATCCAGCACCTTCATATAAGGGAAAAAGACTTAAAATATATTTCGTTAGTCAAACGGCGACTTGTCCACCAAAATTTACTTTCAAAGTAAATAATAAAGGATTAGTACATTTTAGTTATGAAAGATATTTGGAAAATAAAATTAGAGAAAATTTTGATTTGACAGGAACTCCAATTATATTGCAGTTTAAAAATAAAAGTGAAAAAAATGAAGATTAATTATTAATGTTAACCTTCATTTTTTTAGAGTCAATTCTTTTTTCGGCAATTAATTTACTTTCATCAAAAGTAATTAATTCAACTAATGTTACATTCAATTTTTCGGCTAAATTATCAAGAAAGTTTATTGTAACATTAATTTCGCCTCTTTCAACACTAGCTAAATATTGATAAGAAAGGCCAAGTTGATTATAAAATTCTTCTTGACTAAGTTTAGCTTTAAAACGTAAATATTTTAAATTCATTCCTATAATTTTTTTAGTGTCCATACTTCATCACTAAAATAAATATATTTAATATGGGTCCAAAAGTCTACCTAGTTATATCTTTAGAAAGTTTGACAAAAATAATAAAATAACATATCATTGAAATGGAGAGATTAGTACTATGGAAAAGAAAAAATACTCAAAACTAGCAGAACTAAGAATAAAAAATAATTACACTTATTTAGATATGGCCAAATTGTTAAATTTAAGCAAATCTTATTATTGGCAACTTGAAAATGGGAATAGAAATTTATATTATAGTGTAGCTAAAAAAATAGCAAATATCTTTAATTTAAAACCGGATGATATTTTTTATGAAGATGAGCAAAAATAGTTTTTAGTCATATATTATTCTAGGAGGATAACATATGGCATTTAGTGATAGTTTCTTTAAAAAAGTTGAAAAGAAGACGAAGGTAGATAAAAACACAATAATTTCTTTAGCGGAAAAACTTCAAAACGGAAATATGAAAGATGAAGCTACCTTAAGAGAAATTATAAGTACATTAAGTCAAATGACTGGAAAAAAGGTATCTAAGGAGCAAGAAGAAAAAATTATTGAAAGAATAGTTAATGATAAAGTTCCTAAAGGTGTAGACAAAATGTTTTAGAAGTTGGCATCAACTTCTTTTTACATGTTAAAATGTAAAGTTTGTAGAATTGTGATGACTGTCGGTCAACTTTATTTGACAAAAGGTCGGGGGGGGGTATGATTATTATAGAAAAGAGGTAAAAATATGGAAAAAAACAAAAGAAATAAGATAATAGGATTATTCATTGGAATACTAATAGTATTAATAATCGTAGTATCAAGTACATATGCGTATTGGCAAATAACAAAGACGCAAGAAACACCAAATGATATCGTCGCAGCATGTTTAGATTTAAATCTAGAAGATAAAAGCTCAGCAATCGATTTAGATAGTGCCTGGCCAATAAGTGATGAAGAAGCAAGTGGTCTAACAGGATATACATTTACAGTAACAAATAACTGTGATGAAGAAATAAATTATATTGTTGGACTAAATAGAGTCGAAGAATCTAACTACTTACAAGATTCAAGCATCAAAGTAAGATTAGATGAAAACTCATCGTTTACATACGGAG
>JAZRRD010000076.1:0-24019 GCA_045650425.1 Bacilli bacterium
ATTTAAAAATTTTATCAACTTTTAAAAATTTTCCTAAAAATAATAAACTGGATCCTAAAATAATCCATATTAATTGTTTATAAAAATATGTTTTATCATAATCATATAAAGTTATTAAACTAATCAATATTATAATAAAAAGTGGTATAAATAAATTAATAAACTTTTTCATACTATTATTATGTCTCATTTATAAATAATTATCATAAAATAAATTGAGGTGGAATATGAAAAACGAATTACCAAAAGTGTATGCCAATAATATTTCTAAACAATTTACAAATACTCAAGAATTATTCTATGGTACAAGAAATGAGATTAAACCTAAATTATCATTAAATGAAGTACTAAAAAAAATAAATGAAATATTTAGTTCTCCTAACCATGTTTATAAAAGTACAGTCTTAATTACCATTAATGGTATAGAAAAAGAGAAAATAATTGTAGGTAAAAATAATAATAGTTTATTTACTTTAGAGGGAGAAATTATTAACATTAATTCAATAAGTGACATAAAAAAAAGAAGTTAAAGCTTCTTATAATAAATCTTCGATATATTTCTTTAATTGTCTTGCGTTTTGTCCAAAGACAATTTTTAATTGGTTATCAATTTCTACAACGCCTTTAGCTCCTAGTTTTTGAATAGCATCTTTATTTGCCAAACTCACATTTTTTAAAGTAACTTTAAAACGAGACATATTACATTCACAATTGATAATATTATCTTTACCACCTAAGTAAGTAATAAGTTTATTAGCCTCAATGTTAAAGTCTTTTTTAGACATTTTAACAATTACTGCAGCTATTAAAATTAAAATAAAAATAATAATTGTATATTGTATATATATTGACATCTTTATCACCTATAAAGAATTATACTATATTTTAAGAAAAATTAAAACACTTAATTAATTTTTGCACTTTTTGTATTTAGTAACATAAATTATTAATGAGAATACATGAAAGGGTGAATAAAATGTGCAATAATGAAAAAAAATGTGACAACTGTATTCAAGAAATATTGAAAGTTATCTTAGTTTTACAAAATAATGCGTGTCCAGATAATTGTCTTGATAGTTGTGACAGGCCAGTTTTAGGTGGAGGACCAAATTGTTTAATATGTAATACAAGACCTGTAATGCTTTATACTTGCTGCGGAAATGGGGCAGCTTGGAGTATGCCAACAACTAAAGATACTAATATAACATGTGAAGCAGGAACTAATTCTACAACTTGTTCAACTGTATTTAGAGTAGAAAAATTAGAAGGCTGTTGTGCTACATTTAGAGTTTTAGAAGCAAATCCAGATGATACAAGTTTAAATCCATATGTTGCTACTAATTCTTTCTTTACAATAGATTTAAACTGTGTATGTGCTATTAAATGCTTATCTGATACATTCGTAGATTGTGTTTGCTAATTTTATTTAAAGAATCGGAATAGTACCGATTCTTTTTAGTTTATAAAAAAAATAATAAAAAAAACAAATTTAATAATTTGTTAATCTATAGAAATTAATAGAAGGTTTATTAAATAATCTGAAACTAAAGTCTTCAGTACCTAGTCCATTATTTACATAAAAATTGGTGTTTTCTAATCTATAATATGAATCGGTATATTTTTTTGACCCGATTCTTTTTATTATGCCGCCATAAAAAGGAATTCTAATTTGTCCATTTAAAGAATGTCCGGCTAAAATAATATTAAAACCATCTAAATTAATTTTATCTATATCATCAGGTTCATGAATCACTCCAATAGTAAAGATATCTTCAGTATTTTGTAAGTTATTAGTTATTTTTAATGGCGTAACATCATTAAAATAAACATATGAATTATCATTATCGATTATAGTAAATCCAGATTCTATCATAATACTCTCATAATCTTTTTTGTCACTATCTCCGGTAATAGCAAATTTTCCTAAAGATGAATTAATTTTTTTTAATTCATCAATTATTTTTTTCTGTTCTTTACCTAAAATATTAAGATTATTTTCGTATAAGTCACCAGAAAAAATAACAATGTCTGGTTTTAAAATATTAATTTTTTTTACAACGCTTCTAATCGTATTTAAATTAGTAGTTCTTCCATAATGAATATCACTAAAATGTACTATTTTTAAACCATTAAAATTATTTGGTAATTCTTTATCAACAATGGCATATTCTAATACTTTGAATCCTTTAGTGCTTATAAATCTTGCATAAATTAATAATAGACTCATAACTATCATTATGCTTAATAAAACTTTAACCCATCTTTTCATTATAAAAGTACCATTCCTAAAATAATAATTAAAACTGATAATCCATTATGAAACATATGAGCTAAAACTGAGGTATAAATATTATCACTTTCATAGTAAGCTTTAGCAAAGAAAAAACCTAATGAACCATACGGAATAATATATAACAATTCTTTTAAACTAGAAGAACCCATCAAGTGCATTCCTCCAAAAATTAAAGCAGATATAATACAAAAAATATATTTATTTTTAAAAGCTTTTTTTATATTTAATCTAAAGACAATTTCTTCAAGTAGGGGTGCTATTATAACCATTAATAAAATTGATAAAATAGGGTTAGTAGATAATAATTCTCTATTAGTAGCTTCGTTACTAGCGATATTACCTATAAAGTAAGTTAAATATAAGTTACTAACAAACATACAAATAAATCCTAGCGCCCAATTTTTAAAAGCAATTTTAATATATTTCTTTTTAAAAGACATAAAATCATCAGTTAAAGATTTTATAAAAAATAAAGAGATAATTAAAATCATTAAAATGTAAATCAATAAATAAACTATAGACCTTATTAATTCATTACTGTGACTTAGTAAATCACCAAATAATGCTCCTAATGCGATTTGAAGAAAAAGATATAGAGAAAATATGCCCATAACTTTCCCAATTGATATAATTTTTTCTTCGATTTTTTTTACTGTTTCCATATCATCATTCCATTCTTTTATAATATATCACACTTAGGTTTTATCTTCAATTTTTAATTGCTATTATATTGTAAATATGGTAGAATCCTATGTAGAGGTTGGTGTATACTATGAAAAAAATTATAGCAGTATTTTTAATGCTGGTAGTAATGCTTTCATGGACTAGTGTGGATGCTGCATCACTTTGTTCTTATGAAAGACAAGTTGAATTAAAAAAGATTGCTTCAGCAGTCAAATTAACATATGAGGAGGCACAAGAGGAGGCTGATCCTGATACATATGGACCGCCAGACAATTATAAAGGTGATCCAGAAGATTATGTTTTATACAATAGCTATTTTAAAATCAAAGTTTTAAATCTTACCGAAGATATTTATATTAAAATAGAAAATTCAGTTAATGATGATGTAAAATATATTCGTTATGAAGATACTGATGAAGGAACATTTACTTTAAATTGGAAAGACATAAGTAAAGTTACAACGTTTACATATACAATTTATTCTTCAGATAAAACGTTGTGTGCTAATGAGGAATATCGAAAGGGGATAATTACTCTTCCTAAATACAATGATAAACATCAAAATGTTCAGTGCCTTGAAGTTCCTGATTTCTATTTGTGTCAAAAATATATAAGTGTTGAAGTTTCCAATGAACAATTTTATAAACAAATAGAATCTTATAAACAAAGCAAAAATGGTGCTGATGGAAACAAAAATGATGAAGATATAAAAAATGAAAACTTAATGGCGAATTTTATTAAAAAGAATAAAACAGCATTGATTATAGGACTGTCGGTTCTAATCGTTGGTGGGGGAGTTGCTATTGTGGTAGTAACTAAAAAACGAAGGAGTCGTGTTATATGAAAAAAAATAAAAAAATAAATATATTAGTTGTTGCAAGTTTATTGTTGTCTTTAATAACAATAAATGTGCAAAATGTATGGGCAGAAAGTTATACAGTAACACCTGTTCATGTTGATGGAGGGAATGTTTCTAATCCTTCAACTAACCCAATTGTAGCTAATGATGGTAGTTGGGGGGTCTTGCCAGGGGAATACTTCAAAGTGTCTTCAGGTGGATATGCATATTGTGCTGACCCTGGAAGTGGTACTCCATCAGGAAATATGACCGTTGTTGACATGGGCGGAGATAAATATCAAAAAGCTTTTGATTTCATATGTAATCTAATAGGTGATAAAACGCCTGGAGCTCAAGAAGTTTCTTATCTTAAGGCATATAGTGTTTATTCTGGATTTGCTAGCTGTTCTGATGGCGCTGGAAAAAGCACTTGTGCCGGATATGAAGCTTTAATGAATGGTGGCGCAAAATGGAATACATCATATGGAAATTTTGACATTAAAGCCGCTGTAGAAGATGCAAAAGCTGCTGAAACTTCTTCGGCTGCAGTTAAGCCTCAATTTACTGTAAATGGAAATAGCCTGGTACTAAATGCAACTGTACCTGGTACATTAAAAGTGACAAATCCAGGGGGCTATGATATTAAAGTTAATGGGCAGAGTTTTGCAGAAAAGGAATATTCAGCGGGAACTTATACCATCACAATAGATACATCTAATTGTAATTCATCTCAAGAAATTTCGTTTGTTTTTGAATATGAAGAAAGTTTAGTGTCTCAAGGATATGTTGCTAAACGACTAAAATCTAGTACTCAAGGCAATCAAGAATTAATATACTGCGCTCCTTCATCTTCAACTTGTGATAATGGTGTTTGTGAAGCCAAAGAAAAATTAACGCCTACTTGTGAACCAAATGTTTGTGAAGAACCAAATCCAGAAATATCTACACCGGGATTTGATTCTAATGGAAATGCTATATGTGATGGAAATGGAAATACAATAGTTAATATTAATGAATCACCAAGTGGAGTAGATGCCGAAAGAAGTGAAATAGCGTGTATTGCTGATGAAGAACATGATGCTACAAATGCTATACTAGGCTCAGACAATGATTATTGTAATATTTATTGTACAGAAAAAGTTGAATTAATGTTATCGGGCCCTGATTTTAGAAACGGTGACGACGAAATGTTTATTAATGCTGGCACTTATTTTGAAATAACTGGACCTTTAACACAAACTGATGAAATTACTTGTTATGGTGAAATGCATTTTGAAAAATTTGAAGAAGATGTTAGAACATTAAGAGAAAATGTTGTAAAAACTTATAACGAGTGGCAAGAGCAACAAGCGATTGCGGATAATAAATTAAATAAGTATCAACAAACAATTACAAATACAGATTCTGAAGGTAATCCATATACTGAAAATATAGGTTGTGATGTTAGTGTTTCATACCAAGGGTTAAAAATGGGTTCGGATGGAAAAATAACACCTGATCTTAAAACAGCTGATGTACCATACAGTGGAAAAAATTGTTCGGATGCAGTTAATTTACCAAATACTGCAACAGAAGCAAAAACAGTTTATAATACTGCAGTAACAAATGCTAATACAAAGATTCCTGAAGCAGAGGAAAAATGGAAATCTTGTACAACTTGGAATTTTGACAATTTAGAAAAAACTATAGAAACCAAAGAAAACAACTGCTATACAGACATAACATTTAGCTATGATGATGGTGCAGTAGACGTAAATTTAGAATCTATTGATTTTATTTCAGGTTCAACCGACTCAATAGCATCAGGCAGTAGCACAACTCAAATAAATGTAGGAGTATGCGATAGTAACGGCTCTAATTGTAATAAGTATAATTCTGGTTATGATGTAAGCAAGTCTTTCATTAATCATTCAGCAACAATTAATATTAAATACAAATTTGATAATGGTTTTGCAATTGATTATGAAACAAATGCAATATATAAAGGTAGTGATGCTGAAAAATGTATTGCTGCAGGAAATTGTTCAGATATGATATACGGGTTTCCAATTGATATTGATACTCCACAGGGAATAGGAACATACCAATATGAATATAGCGGAATAGGACATAGTTGGAATGATATGGCAATTAATGTTTGTAGTATGGGAAGATTTGATGGCGATATAGAAGATTATGATACTTACATGTGTTATTATAATGTTAACAGCTGTGAAGACTGCGAGGTAGAATGTGATGGAGAAGGTTGCGATTTAAATATTCCAGAATGTGATGGAGAAGGTTGTAAAGTTGCATGTGTTGGAGGTGGCTGTATTTTAGATATAAATGCTGGATTCCTTGCAACATTTAGAACAATTTCTTTAAATGATGAAGGATTTGCTGAAGTTGCTCTATTATCTGCATCGCCAAATACTTTGTTAGCTTATAATTCTTCTAAAGGGTTTGGAAAATCAAATTGGGATAACGAAAAAGGAATAAATGCCTCTGCAGAAATTTCTGACAAAGGAGAAAGTATTTACGGTAGTGAACCTGAATATTCAATAACTTTAACTCCAATCGTAATCAATGACATTAAAGGATATAATAAAGATAATGAAGATAATGGTGGATATTTAAACGATACACTTACTTGCACAAGAAATAAAGATAATAATGAAGATTATGGAAAATGTACTTCATCATTTGTAACTGATTATATTACTAAAAATTCATCAGAAATATTTGAAGTTTATCCAGGAGATTGGCAAAACGAATCATTTGTTGGACCTGCTTGGAAATAAAAAAAGGGGAGTGTGACTAAATGAAAGATTCATACTGGGGATACTGGTTAATTGTTTTAGGTATTGCTATAGTAGTAGTAATGATGCTTATTAATAACATTACTACTACTAGTAGTGAAGACTATTACTTAATTAAAGAAATTGCACAAGCTTCAATGGTTGATGCAGTAGATTATGCTTACTATAGACAATATAGTGAAGTTAGAATTCATAAAGAAAAATTTGTAGAAAGTTTTGTAAGAAGATTTGCTGAATCAGTATCATTAAGCAACACTTACAAAATTGAATTCTATGATCTATATGAAGCACCTCCTAAAGTAAGTGTTCGTGTTTCAAGTAGTACTAATACTTATAATATTTTTGGAGATGCAACAAGTTTTGATGTTGTTGAAAAAATTGATGCAATACTTGAATTAGGAACTCAAAGCTAAGAAGAAAGGGAATAAAATGGGAAATTTAATTAGTACAATTAAAAAGTTTGTTTCCAATAAAAATACAGTAACAATTCTAGGAGTTATTCTTGGAATTGTTGTCTTATATGTAGGATATAATTGGAGAGTAAACGAAAAAGTTAAATTTGTTAGTGTATTATATGCAAAAGAAGAAATAGGAAGTAATACACAAATTACTTCTGATATGATTGGAACTATTAATATTAATTCAGAATTATTAAAGAATTCTCCTAATATTATTCAAAATATCAGACAAATTACTGATGCTAACGGCGAATTATATTTTGTGAATTTTGATTCAACTGTTCCTAAAGGAAGTTTAATATATGCTGATGCTTTAGTTAGTAAAGATGAAAAAGCTGATTCAAAATTAGAAAAAGTTCCTGATGGATTTAGATATTTCTATTTTGAAGTTGATTTAGCTTCTACTTTAGGAAATGCAATTGCTCCAGATAGTTCAATTGATATTTACGCTTATATTGATAGTAAAGAAACAAAGATGTTTGGAAAATTATATAGTAATATAAATGTTATCGATGTTGTAGATAGAAGTTGGGCAACAACGTCTGGAAAAGATACAAAAGAACCTGATTTATTAATTGCTTTAGTATCAGAAACTGATTACAGAATCTTAGAAAAAGCTAAAAGAATTAGTGGAATAGAACTTATTCCTGCTCCAAACAATTCATCATATGAAGAAATGAAAAAAGAAAATGGAGATACTGAAATAAGTAGTTATGAACTACAAATGTTTATTGAATCAGAATATATTACAATTTCAGAAAATTAAAAAGAATAAAAAGAGGTGAAATCATGAATGATGCTGTATTTTCACAAATTGATTTTGGACCTATAAAAGAATTTTTAGAGGATGACAATATTACAGACGTTTCATATACAAACGGGGGACAAGTTTGGTTAAAAAGTTTAGATAAGGGTGTTTATAAAGTAGAACGTCCTGAAATAAATAATGCCTTAATTGATAAACTTGCTTTCCAATGTGCAAACTGTATGGGAAAAACGTTTAATATGGCTCATCCTTTTTTAGATGCTGAAAGTGCAGAATTACGTATGAACTTTGTGCATGATTCAATTGCAACGAATGGTGTAGCTTTGGTTATTCGTAAAACTCCTGCAAAAATTAGATTAAATAGGGATAAATTATTAAGTGAACAATATGTTACAGAATCGGTTTTGAATTTTCTGTTACAATGTGTAATTGGCCATTGTAATATTATCGTAAGTGGAGAAACCGGTAGTGGTAAAACAGAATTAGTAAAATATTTAGCTAGTAATACTAAAGAAAACGAAAAAATAATTACAATTGAAGATACACTAGAACTTCATTTAGATAAGATATTTCCACATCGTGATATCGTTGCTATGAAAACTAATAATATTGCATCATATTCAGATGTGTTAGTAACTTGTATGAGACAAAACCCTAGATGGATTTTACTATCAGAAGTTCGTAGTGCTGAAGCTGTTATGGCAGTAAGAAACTCTATTTCTTCAGGTCATAACATCATTTCAACAATTCACTCAGATAAAGCTGCTAATATACCAATGCGTATGTACAGTTTATTAGAATCAAACTTAGATATAGACCAATTTGTAAAATCAATATATAGATATGTTCAAATAGGTATCCATGTAAAAGGATATTTTAGTAAAGAATTAAATAGATTTCAAAGAGAAATTGTTGAAGTTGTAGAATTTTATGTTGATAAAGATAACAACGCAAAATCAAATACAATTTTTCAAAAAGGTTTAGATGGAACTTTTTCATTTAATAACCCAACAGAATATTTAAGAAACTATTTGGGTGCTCAAGGAGTAACTTTGGATGATGACCCACTTCATTTAAATGTTGTTACAAATGAGTCTAGATCAAATGAAAGAACAATAATTTTTAACGCAGAAAATACACCAATTGAAACATTATAAAGAAAGGAAAGGTTAATATGGAATTAATAATACTTTTAGCAATTGCTGCTTTTGTTATTATTTATCGTCAAGGTAATGGCGAAGACACATATAAAAAAGCTGCTGGAAAAGCAGTAGAATTATATGAAAAATATGCTCCATATACCTTTAAAGAAGTAAGACAAAAAACAAAAGAATTAGGAGTTGAATATACTGCTAAAGATTATTTGGCTCAAATTGTTATAATTGGTGGTGCAGCAGCATTAATATCATATATGTATTTTTATAGTATTATATGGGCAGTTATTTATGCATTAGTTGCAATCGCATTCATACCTTATTTAGCTTACTTGAGAAGTCAAAGATTATATAGTGAATATCTTTTTGAACAAATTCAAGTATACACAACTAATGTCATAATGGAATTTAATACTACTCAAAGTTTTGTAAAATCTCTAGAAGGAGTTAGAGATTCAGGAATATTAGAAAACCCTGTTTTAGAAGACTTGAAGATAATGATAGATATGTCTTATAAAAATGGTACTATTGATGAATCTATTGAGTTCTTTAATATAAAATATCCATATTATATGGTCAAAAATATGCATCAATTATTCCTTCAAATAACTAAAGAAGGAGCAAGAGATTCTGGAGAATCTCTTGAGAACATGTCTATGGATATAGATACTCTTGTCGAAGGAGTATATCGTGACCAAATGGATAGAAAGCAATTTCATAAGAAGTTTTTATCATTTGGGTTAATTCTATTCTTATTAGTAATGGTAATGCAATTACTATTAGGAAGAGAAAATTATATTGAAATGTTAGATATGTGGTATGTTAAATTAATATTACATGCAATAATAATTATCAATTCTTATTTCCTTATTAAAGGAGAAAAATTCTACAATGAGGATGTGGGGGTTGAATAATGCAATTAGAAATTATAGTTATAGGTATAATTATATTCTTTGTAATGAATTATACTGGTAGAATAAATGTTAATAAGTTATTGTTAGATAACGAAATGTATTTTAGAAAATTAAAAGAAGAAGACTGGGATTTTTTAGTAAGAGCAAAATATGGAGATGGAGTAAGTCCAGATATTCTATTTATGAAAAGGATTAGAAATTGGTTCTTTGTTTCCCTAATAGCACTATTCTTTATGATTAATGATTTAAGTTTAGTAAAAGTTTTATTAGCAATTGCCATAGGATTTGGAATGTTTAAATTAACACATATGGAAATGAAAAGCCACTATAAAAGACATCTTCATCAAATAGACTCAATGTTACCATATTATTTAAAAGGATTAGAAATACTAATTCAACATTATACGGTTCCGGTAGCCATAGGTAAATCAATGAACGATGCACCGCCGATATTTAAAGATGGATTACAACAAATGATAAACAGAATAAATTCAGGTGATGATACAATTGAGCCTTATATGGAATTTGCTAGAACTTATCCCGTAAGAGATTCGATGCGAATGATGAGACTTTTATATCGTTTAAGTCTTGGTCGTCAAGAAAGAAAGCAAGAACAATTAATGGCCTTTTCAAGAACAATCTCAAGTCTTCAACAAAAAGCAAGAGAAACAAGATACAAAGAGCGATTAGAAAAGATGGAAGGTAAAACAACTCAAATGCTGATTTGTACAGGAATAGGAGTTATGATTTTATTACTTCTTGCTGTTATGAAAATGATGAATATGTAAAGTTTTTCAAAAATATTGAAATAAATGATAAAAAAAGATATAATAATAATATCATAGGAGGAGATAATTAATGAAGGAAGCAACTGGAGAATTAAATATGACAGTTATAACAGTTGTAGCAATAGCAGCTGTAGCAGGCATTTTTTATGCATTTGTATGGCCTGGAATTCAAACTAGTATAAAAAGAAATACATGTGAAACACAATGTCCTTCATCTACTAGTGGAACAGGTGTAGATGATGCATGTGTAACAGATTGTATGAATGGAACAGGCGATTTTTTAAATAATAATTAAGAGGTAATTTAAGATGAGAGAAGCCACAGGAGAGCTAAATATGACAGTTATAATAGTTATTGCCGTAGCAGGTCTTATGGCTTTTTTTTCTATGGTAATATGGCCTTTAGTAAAAAATGGTATGAAAAAGGATGCTAATTGTAGTGACGCAATATGTGAAAAAAACACAATAAATTTAAGCGAAGGAACAATAGAGTGTCATATGAAAGGTGATACGACCTGGTTTACATGCCCTTACAAAGGTTAGAAAATAGGTGAATTAAATGAAAAGTGCATTTGGAGCCACTTTAATATTTCAAATAGTTATAGTTTTTGTTATCATTTTTACTGGTTATATTTGTATATCTATCAATCAAGCAAAAGCCTTTAATATGAAAAATGAAATAGTTAAAGCGGTGGAAAGATTTGCTCCAGATTTAGATAGAATTGAATTTCAGAATTATATAAAAGATTCTTTATCAAAGGAAGGTTATCGATTAACTGGAGATTGTTCAAGACTAGGAGATGAATATGTTGCTTATTCAGAAGAAGGAGTAGCTGGAGGAACGACTGGGGCATTTTGTATTGCTGAAATAAACTTACCACATACTAGTCCGTTAAAAGGTTCATATTATAAGGTTGTTACTTTTTATCAATTAGAAATTCCAATTCTTCA
Source organism: Bacilli bacterium (assembly GCA_045650425.1). Classification (GTDB taxonomy): domain Bacteria; phylum Bacillota_I; class Bacilli_A; order RF39; family UBA660; genus RGIG1752. Next base: position 11,644 of record JAZRRD010000076.1, read on the forward strand.
ATCTTTATTTCAGCTTAAAGCGACTGGAGAAACTAAAATAATATATGGAAGCTAAAGGATGTGATAATTAGTGAGAGAAAGTATTAGTGAATCATGGACGTTACAAATTGTTGCAGCTTTTATCTTATTATTTGTAGCATTTTTAGCATTAATGATCTCATATTCAAAATGTTTTAAAACAAAGAATGAAGTAATAACTATTGCAGAAAAATATAGAGGTTTTACAGATAAATCAGTACCAATTATTAATGGATATCTTAACAATTCTAATTATAAAGGTGCAGGTAAATGTGAAAATAAAACATTATCAGTTGAAGAAGGTAGTTATGGAATGCCTGTTAATGGTACTACATTAGAAGAAATAAATGAAGATACTATGTATAGATATTGTATTTATAGACGGATATCAGATAATACAAAAGATTGGGATAAAACAGGTACATTAGTTACATATGAAGTTGTAATGTTTTACTCATTTTATTTACCAGCGTTTGGTAATATTGCAACATTTCAAGTAACTGGTAATACTGTAGAACTATCAAAAAAAGTGGCAGTAGAACATAATTAGGAAGGAAGAAGAAAATGAATGTAATTGTTTCAAATAAATATCAAGCGATGTTAGCAACATTAGATGTTGATTTAATAAAAAGTGTAAATGGAGAATTTACTCCCGGAGAATTAGCAAGTCAGTTTACAAATTTTTTCTATAATAAAATGATTTTAGATATTACTGCAATCAAAGATTACCAAAGTATTGCAACAATTCAAGAATTATCAGTTTGTTTTGATATGAATAAAGTAATTTTATTATTAGATGATTCGGAAGCAGTAAATGCTCCGGTATATTTATCCCAACTAGTTTCAATGGGAATATATAATTTTACGAGAAACATAGATGCAGTTAAATTTTTAATTGATAATCCAAATCAATATAAAGATGTAGCTTCTTATCATAATTTAAATGGTGCATTATCTAATGAACCAGATATGAATGGAATTGGAGTATTCCAAACTATGGGAACTAGAGTAATAGGATTTAAAAATGTTACATCTCATGCAGGGTCTACTACATTAGTTTATATGTTGAAAAAACAATTACAAGAGATTTACAAGGCTGTGGCTGTAGAACTTGATACAAATGATTTTGTTTTCTTTAATGATGAAAATTTAAAAAGTATCACAACTCTTGAATTTCCTGCATTTATTGCAATGAACAAGGAATTAGATGCTATTTTAGTAGATTTAGGAGATAATGGTTCTGAAAGTAACTGTACTGATGTTGTATATTTAATTGAACCGGGGTTAATTAAATTAAATAAACTTATTAGAGAAGACAATAAAATTTTTGATAAATTAAAAGACAAAAAAATTGTTTTAAATCGTAGTATTTTAACTAATAAAGATGTTAATGATTTTGAATATGAAAGTAATAGTAAAGTATTCTTTAATATCCCATACTTAGATGATAAAAAAGATCATCATAAGGTAATAGATGAATTTTTAATCTCATTAGGTTTTGCTAGATTGAAGAAACCTAATAGTGGAAATAAAGGTGGGCTATTTAATCTGTTTAAATGATAGATATTGACAAAAATTGTTTATTTAGTTAGAATTATATGTAGAGAAGGAGAGATTTAGATGTTATTAGGAGTTATCGCTGCTAGTGTAGATGGAATTTGTTCTGGTGGAATGGCAGAAATTTGGCAATTTATAGGATATGTTTTATATGTATTTAAAATCGCAATCCCATTATTATTAATAATTTTTGGAATGATAGATTTAGGAAAAGCTGTTATAGCTTCAGATGATAAAGAAATCAAAAATGCTACAACTAAATTAGTTAAAAGAGCTATTGCTGCAGTAGTAATATTCTTTATTCCAAACTTAGTAAGCTTTATATTTTCAATTGTGGGCGGTTTTTCTGAAGTACAAGGAACATACAATTCATGCAAAGAATGTATTCTTCATCCAAAAACTTGTGTAACTGCTGCACCACAACAAGATTCAGACGCTAATGCTAATCAACAAGGTGGAAATTAGTCACAAATTGTGACTTTTTTTATTGAAAAATTTACATCAAAACGCATTCATGTTATAATGTTTTAGTAAATTGAGGTGGTCTTATGGTATATTTAGATTATTCAGCTACGACACCAGTGAATATAGATGTATTAGATACATTTAATAAAGTATCTACTGGTTTTATCGGTAATCCAAATAGTTTACATAAATTAGGAGTAGAATCTAAGAATTTAATTGATGCATCAACTAAACAGATTGCACAAATTTTAAATATTAAAGAAAATGAAATTATATACACATCTGGAGCTAGTGAATCAAATAATATGGCTTTAAAAGGCCTTTGTTTAAGATATCAAAAAAGAGGTAAACATATTATTACTACTCATTTTGAACATTCTTCAATATATGGTCCATTAAGTTATTTACAAACATTAGGATTTGAAGTCGATTTTGTAGAAACAGATGATGATGGAATAGTTGATAAAGATTCTTTAAAACAATTATTAAAAGAAGATACCATTCTTGTTACCATTGGTGCTGTTAATAGTGAGATAGGAATTATACAACCTATTCATGAATTAGCTAAAATAGTAAAAGATAATTCTAAAGCTTTTTTTCATAGTGATTTTACTCAAATTATTGGAAAAAAAGACTGTAACTTAGATAATATAGATTTAATCAGTTTTTCTGCTCATAAATTTTTTGGTATAAAAGGTATTGGTGTATTAGTAAAAAAAGAAAATGTCGATTTATTACCAATAATACATGGCGGAAAAAGTACCACAAAGTATCGTAGTGGAACTCCGTGTGTTGCTTTAATTGCTTCTTTAGCTAAAGCATTAAGACTTGCTAAAGAGTCATTAATAAAATACGATTATGTTACCAAAATAAATAACTATTTAAAAGAAGAATTAACAAAAATTAAAGGAATAACAATAAATAGTAATGAACATTGTATTCCTCAAATTTTAAATATAAGTGTATTAAATATAAAACCTGAAACTTTATTACATGCGTTAGAAAACGATAATATTTACATATCAACTCAGACAGCGTGTGCTAGTGAAAATAGTTATTCTAAAGCTGTTTTAGCGCTTACTAAAGACGAAGAAAGGGCTAGAAGTAGTATTAGAATAAGTATATCTTATGTTACTACAAAAGAAGAAATAGATACATTTTTAGTATCGTTAAAAAAACATATAAATTTATTAAGGATGACACAACATGAAAATAATTAAAATAAATGCCATATGGTGTTCTGCATGTATAAGTATGCATAAAATTTGGAATGAAATCGAAAAGTTATATTCTGACATTGAAATTATTTCATATGATTTTGATTTAGATGAGGATGAAATAAAACAATTTAATGTTGGTGATACTTTACCGGTAGCAATTTTTTATAAAAATGAAGTTGAAGTAGCAAGATTAAATGGCGAAAAGAAAATAGATGATATTGTAAAAATAATCGAAGAAAATAAGTAGGTGAAATATGAAAAAAATATTATTAATAATAATAACAATTCTTTTATTTATTCCTATGGTATGTAATGCTAATACAAACCAGAATGAATTAATAGAAGTATATTTGTTTTATTCTAGCAGTTGTGGTCATTGTAAAGCTGCCAAAGAATTTTTAAAAGAATATCAAAGTGAAAAACAAACTATTCATATAAATTATTATGAGGTTACAAGAAATAAACGTAACGCAAAAACTTTTGAAAATGTTCAAGAAGTATTAGATCATCCATCAATGAATGTTCCTTATATAGTTATTGGGGGAGAAATCATTATTGGTTATGGTGAAAATACTGATAAAGAAATTGTAAATGTTATAGAATATTATTTAGACAATGATTATATTAATATTCCGGGGAAAATAATTGATGGTGAAATTACTAAAGATAATATTTCTGAGTACATAAAAAAAGAAAATGTTATTTCTGATAATAAAGCAAATATACCTCTTTTAGGTGAAGTTGACGTCAAAAATATTAGTATCCCTTTTTTAGGTATAGTAATGGGATTAGTAGATGGTTTTAATCCTTGTGCAATGTGGATTCTAATATTTTTAATTAGTATGTTAATAAATATGAAAGATCGTAAAAGAATGTGGATTTTGGGTATATCTTTCTTATTAACATCTGCTTTAGTATATGCTTTAATTATGGGAGCATGGTTAAATATAGTAGTAAACTTTACGCAAGTTAGATGGATTCAAATAATTATCGGATTAATAGCTTTAGGTGGAGCATTATTTAATTTCCGAAGTTATTATTTAGAACGCAAAAAAGATGCTGGTTGTCAAGTTGTTGATGAAAAAAAGAGAAAAAAAATAATTAGTAAAATTAAAAAGTTTACTGCTGAAAAAAGTTTTATTTTAGCTCTGTTAGGAATAATTTTGCTTGCAGCATCAGTAAATATTGTAGAATTAGCTTGTTCTGCAGGGTTACCTGTTTTATATACAAATATACTTGCACTTAATCATATTACAGGAATAGCATCAATATTCTATATCTTTATATATATTTTGTTCTTTTTACTTGATGATTTAATAATATTTATTATAGCAGCAATTACTTTCAAAGTTACAGGTATGACTACAAAATATACTAAATTTAGTCACTTAATTGGTGCTATTATAATGCTAGTTATAGGTATTTTAATGATTATTAAACCAGAATTTGTAATGTTTAATTTTTAAAAAATAAGTACCATTTTTGACAAAAATAGACATATATGCTATAATTAGCAAAGTCGAGGTGAAAATAGAATGACAAATATAGAGAACCATGAGTTTGAAATATTGGCCAAAGACATTTTAGAAGATGAAAAATTTAAATTATTAAAAAAAGATAGACACCATGGTACAAATAAATATGATCATTGTACAAGAGTGGGATATGTTTCATATAAATTAGCTAAGTTTTTTAATTGTGATTATAAAAGTATTGTAAAACCAGCACTTTTACACGATTTCTTCTTTGGTGAAAGAACAGAAAAAGAAGAAAATAATTATTTAGCTCATCCAATAACAAGTGCGGAAAATGCCAAATATTACTTTAATGCTACTGAAAAAGAACAAGATATAATTAAAACACATATGTTTCATTTTGCAGTATGTAGAACACTTTGTCCTTTAATAGACTTAAAACAAAAACCGGAATTGAAAAAAAATATGCCAAAAAGCAAAGAAGCATGGATTGTTTGTGCATCAGATTTAATCGTATCCATCGAAGAATTTAGACAATTTAGATTAAATTATAGCGTTGCAGTATTATTGTTGTTCTTTATAAATTTTATTAGTGTTAACAAATAAGCTCGAAAGAGCTTTTTTTATTGAATTAAAAAATGAGTTAGGATATAATATTTTTTCGGAAGTGAATAATTTAATGAAAAAAATAATACAATACATTTCTATAAGTTTAGTTATATTTATGCTACTTTCAAAAATATATCTTTATAGTGGTGCTAAAAATTTTCAAAGAGTCATTGATGAAAATAAAATAGAATATTCAGCTGAGATTGAAGAATATAATAAAAGTATTGAGAAATATTCTGAATATATAAGTTCTTTAAATCTTACCCACTTACAAATTATTATGAAAGTAATGAGTGACCAATGGGAACAATATAAATATTGTGTAGATGAAGATTTAAAAGTTGGATATTATAGATTATCATTTCAGGAAAAAGGATATGGCGTTTGTACCAGTTTTGCAGATGATTTTACTGCTAAAATGAATGCCATTAATCCAAAATATGAAGCAAAGAACGTTATTTGTAATATGTTAGAAGACGACGATACGAATGAAGTGAAAATTGTTGATTTAGAGCGAAATGTCATCGAAGTAGTTACTGATATAGATAAAGAAACAAAACTAAGGTTAGCTATTCGCAAAAAAATATTAAATTTAGGAAATCATGCTGTCACTATGATTAAAATACCTGATGAAGATTACTATTTAATAGTAGACTCAACTAATTTAATGATTGGTTTAATAAAGAATGGAAAAATTCATGTTTTTAATTCAAATGATTCAGAAATTATTGAGTATGATAAAAATGGAAATATACTTATGGGTGGAAATGATTTTGTTTCCAAAAAAGATACCTTCTATTCGTGTGATGAAACTTATAATGAATTAAAAGAACTGTATGGCTATGAAGAACAATTAGAAGCTTTAGAATATGTTGAACAATTAGAAGAATACAGTGGATATACAAGAACTTTAAAGAAAGAAGCTAATTAAAGCTTTTTTCTTTGCTTTAAAGCAAAATACGTAGTAAGATATTATTAAGAAAGAAATTAATAAATATGTCTTCGTAGCTCAGTAGGATAGAGCGATTGCCTCCTAAGCAATAGGTCGGGAGTTCGAATCTCCCCGAGGACACCATTGGCGAATCTGTTCGAACTATTCGAACTTAATATAAATTAATACTAATCACTTGATTGGTATTTTTATACCCATTGATTATTTTAATGCTGTGTCAAAGTAGCTATAGGTTAAATATTTTTTTTTAACAAAATATAGATGGATAATAAAATTTGGATTTAAGTTATAGGGAGGATTGCATGATTATGTCGAAGTGGTCAGAATTGTATGAGAATGAAATAAATAAAACTTCATTAGATAATTATATTTATGATAAATTAAAAACAAAAAAAGTGTAATAAGATTAATAAATAAATATGCAACCAATCATAAAATAATGGAACTATCCACATTAGGCAATTATGTAACAGCATTGGACTTAGATGAAGATATGATTAAATTAAGTAAAAAATATTTTTTAAATAAATTTAACAATGCAAAAATAAATTATATATGTGAAGATATTAGAGATTTCAATTCATTAGAAATATTTGATGTTATTTATAGTATTGGTATATTAGAGCATTATAATGATTCTGAAATTATAGATTTAATTAATAAACAGATATCAATTAGTGGTATCGTTATTTTTGGGATACCTACAAAATATTTTGATGAAAATAAAAAAATGTATAGTAATGAAAGGTACCTATCTATTAAATATTGGAGATGTTTAGTTGAAAATTCTGGCTGTAGAATAATAGAAGAAACATCTTACCATTATTTGAATTTTTTTCGAAGAATAATAAATTATAAAGAATACTTTAAACCTAATCCTGTACATATATTTGTAATCGAAAAAGACATTTCAAAAAATTGTAGATAATTATGACATCTGTGAATCATAAAAATTGTATAAGATGTTTGAATCTTTATTGGAACACCATTATAAAGCAGAAGACTTGTCAAAAAGTCTTTTTTATGTTATTATGAATATGTCAAGGAAACTTGCATAAAATAAAAAGGAATACTTAACATCGCAAAGTTGAGTACTCACCAATTTAGGTCGCACTTAATCTTGTTAGATTGAGTGCATTTTCTTTTTATAATTCATTATCATTTGAATAATAGAAGTATAAGTAGAAGGATGATAATGATTAAAGCAAAGATTAAAAAATCTTTCTTAGTCATTTCACCACCTCCTTTCGGAGGTAAGCACTCAACTGTTAAAGTATTCCTAAACAAATTATACTAAAACATATGTTCTTAATCAATTAATTTTATAAATTTAATCATAAAAAGTGAATGTAATAGCAATAGGTAGGGAGTTATATATGAAACCAATAATCAGAAAAAGAACAATTGAAGATTCTGACGAATTAGCACATTGTATAGCGATTGTTTGGAACGACACATATAAAGGCATTGTGGATGATGAATTTTTAAAAGAATTATTAAATAGTGAAAAACAAAATTCTGAAAGGTTAAAAAATAGTGTAAGTAATCAACCATTTTACTATGTTTTAACATTACAAAACAAAATAATTGGCTGGATTTATTTTACTTTGGATAGTAACAAATATGAGAAGTCTGCTGAAATACATTCTTTATATATTCTAAAAGAATATCAAAGAAATGGTTATGGTAAATTATTATATAATTATGCTGTTGAGAATATATTGAAAAATGGAATTAAGAAGTTAGTAATCGGTTGCTTAGAGGGGAATCCATCTAATAATTTTTATAAACATATTGGTGGAAAATACATAGGCAACCATTTGTTTAGAGAAAAATACATAGAAAATATATATTTATTTGAATTATAAAAGTTGTTTAAAAAAAATTCCAACATGGAATTTAATATAAATTATTAATTTCTTGTTTATAAATAAAAAAAGAAATTTTTAGTTGAATTTATAATCAACTTAAAATAAGCCAAAAATAAGCCGAAAACAAGTAATTTGGCTAAAACGTGAAATGGTTATATAGCTACTACTATTCGATTAATTAGCTTGTAAATAAAAATTTATATCTTCCGCTAGAAACTGAAAAGCAAAAAGAATTCAAAAAAATTTGACAAATCAAAAAAAAGATGTATAATTAAAGTCAAGTGAGGAGACATATAAAAAGCTGTCTCGGGGTCACACCTACACGAACTTAAGAAGTACGGAGTCACTTATTAGTGATAAAACTGTACTTTTTTTTGTCTTTTAGGTATAGATTTTATCAGGAAAGGAGAAATTATGTTAGGTTTAGATTGTGTAAATGCAAAATATCGCAACAGCATAAATAAACAACAAGAGGAAGATTTTTTAGCAGACGGAGAAACAGCAGTAGAAGTATATCATTATTTATTAAGTCTAGGATATTGTCCTAAATTAAAAGGAATTATTTTTTTTAAGGAAATGATTGTATCTATTATTTATAAAATATTGAATATGAAAAGTCTAGATGGAGAAGAAATGCAAGAATTACTAGCTCAAATGAATTCTCCTTATTCTCAATTTTATTTAGATTTGTCAAGAAACAGATATGATATTGGGGTAAAAACATATCATGAATATTTAACAACAACTTTAATGTTAAATGAAAATGAATTAGCAGGACAAAAAGCATTAAGTATAGCTATAAAAATTCTAAAAAATAGAGGTCTAATAATAAACCACGAACCATTGATTTTAAGTTTAAAAAGTGAGTATGTATAAGTATTAACGAGCTACATAGGGAATTATCCTACACGTATTAAAGTACGGAGTCACTATCAATTTTTACGATAGGATTCCGTGCTTTTTTTTGATAATATTAAAATAATAAAGGAGGTTTAAATATGGAAAAATTTTATTTAGAAAAACCAAGTATAAAACGTAAAAAAGATGCTATAGAGTATATAAGTGAGTTTATTAATAATGATTCTCAAATCCATGGTAGTGGAGGATTAGACAGATATTTACAAACTAAAACTTATGAAGAATGGCTTATTCATATTAAAAATATGAAAAATAAGGATTATGCTTTAGCTTGTAACTTTGTTTCGAGCTCAACATATTTTTTGATCAGAAAAGATGAAAATAAAATTATTGGTATGATCGATTTACGACATGAACTTAATGAATACTTAGCTAAAATTAGTGGACATATAGGATATGCAATAAGACCATTAGAAAGAAAAAAAGGATACGCAAAAATTCAATTATATTTATGTTTAATTAAAGCTCAAGAGTTGGGTTTAGAACAAGTAATGATTAGTTGTGATGAAACGAATGTTGCTTCTTCAAAGACAATTGAAGCCTTAGGGGGAATATTTGAAAGAGAAGAATACGAAAAAGAAAAAAATAGAACTGTTAAGGTTTATTGGATTAATGTAAATGAATCAATAGAAAAATATGAATATTTAATAAGATAAAAGGAGTGTGATTTATATGTCTATTATAAAAGTAAAAAATTTATCAAAAACATTTAAAATCAAATTAAAAGAAAAAGGGTTAAAGGGAAGCTTAAAATCGATAGTAAATCCCAAATATAAAACTATTAAAGCTGTTAAAAATGTTGGTTTTGAAATAGAAAAAGGAGAGATTATAGCTTTCATTGGGCCTAATGGAGCAGGTAAAAGTACAACTATTAAAATGTTAACAGGAATATTATTCCCAGACAAAGGGGATATTGAAATTTTAGGTATTAATCCAATAAAAGATAGAAAAAAACTAGCCTATGAAATAGGAACAGTATTTGGACAAAAAGAACAATTATGGACTCACTTAACACCATATGATAACTTTAAATTTTTTGGAGCAATTTATGATATTCCAGACAGTAGAATAGATAAGAAAATAGAAGAATTAAAGATGCTTTTTGAATTAGATGAATTTATCAATACACCAGTTCGTAATTTAAGTTTAGGACAAAGAATTCGTTGTGAAATAGTAGCTTCTTTAATTCATGAGCCCAAAATTTTATTTTTAGATGAACCAACTATTGGACTTGATCCTGTAGTTAAAGAAAATATACGTACATTAATCAAACGAATGAATAAAGAATTAAAAACAACAATTTTCTTAACAAGCCATGACGTTTCAGATATAGAAAAATTATGTAAAAGGGTTATTATTATCAACAATGGTCAAGTAGTAATGGATGATTCAATGGAAAATTTAAAATATCATTATTTAAATAAAAAAATTGTTGAAGCTAAGATGAAAGAAAAAGTTAATTTAGATGATGAGGAAGGAATTACAATTTTAAAAGACAAAGGATATAATTTAAAAATTGAAGTTGATACAAAGAAAAGAAGTGTTACTGATGCTATTAAATTATTAAATCCAGATAATATAGTAGATATTAATATTTCTAATACACCTTTGGAAGATATTATTAGTAATATTTACAAAAATGAGGATAAGAAATGAAAAAGTATTTATTTATATTCAAATCTGAATTAATGACAAGCTTACAATATATTTTTAATATAATGAGTAGTTTTATAGGGTACTTTATTCATATATTTATTTTTGTTAATTTATGGAAATATATGTATAGTGATCCAAATGAATTAATAAATGGTTATACGATGAATCAAATGATTTGGTATGTCATTATAACTGAGATAATTTGGAGTGTAGTTGGTGGAAAAAAAGCTTGTAATAAGGTAAGTGAAGATGTAAAAGGGGGAAATATTGCTTATAACATAAATAAACCATATAATTATGTAGGTTATGTATTATCAAGCAATTTAGGTTCTTCTCTAATAAAAGCTATTATTCTTATAATAATAGGAATGATAGTAGGGTATGTATTCATGGGAGCTTTTCCCCATTTAAATGTTTTAAGTATTTTAGTAGTATTAGTAACAGGAGTATTAGCTGTAATAATTAGTTTATTACTTACAATATTTATAGGACTTTTCTCATTTATAATTGAGGACTCAGGACCATTTTATTGGGTGTATAGTAAAATCATCTTAGTACTAGGAACAATTTTCCCAATTGAATATTTTCCTAGTATTTTACAACCAATTTTAAAATATAGCCCTGTTTACGTTGTGTCATACGGGCCTGCTAGGTTATTTGTAAACTTTAGTTGGTCTGAATTTGTAAGCATTTTTATATTTCAAATAATTTATATTTTTGTATCTTGGGGATTGTGTACATTAATTTACAGAAAGGGAGTGAAAAATCTAAATGTTAATGGAGGTTAAAAATCAAGTTAAAATTTCTATTTTATCTATTAAATATGCAATAATGCGTGAAATGTTAAATAAAGTTACTTTTATTTCTAATGTTGTTTTTATGATCTTAAATAATGCTAGTTTTTTGATACAATGGGTAGTACTATTTTCAATTAAAGATAATATTGGAGGTTGTACATTTAAAGAAGTATTAATTTTATGGGGAATAGCTTCTGGAACATATGGAGTTTCACGTTTCTTCTTTAAAAACGCTTTTAGATTATCTCATACTATTATTAACGGAAAACTAGATTCATATTTAGTTCAACCTAAAAATGTATTAATCTCAGCTATTACTACTTCAGTTGAAGCTTCAGCTTTAGGAGATCTTTTATATGGTTATATATTATTATTTATATATGGATTTACAATTCCAAGATTTCTTCTTTTTACATTATTCATTGTAAGTGGGGGATTTATCTTAACTGCTATTAGTGTAATTTTATCTAGTTTAAGTTTCTGGTTTGGTTCAAGTGAATCTATAGTAGATACAGGAAATAGTTTAATGATAAATATTTCTGTTTATCCAGATGGGATTTTTAAAGGCATAGTAAAAGGTATATTATACACAATTATTCCTATTGGATTTGTTAATTACATTCCCGTAAAATTATTATTAGAATTTAATATTTATACATTTTGTTTAGTAATTATTGTAACAATATTTATTATCAGTTTAGCATTTGTTATATTCTATAAAGGCTTAAAAAAATATTCTTCAAGTAATTTAATGGTAGCAAAAATATAATTAAATAGTTATAAACTTAATAAAAATAACCAAACTAATAATGGTGAAGTATTATGAAGTACAAATGGC
>JAZRRD010000077.1:0-23685 GCA_045650425.1 Bacilli bacterium
AAAAATAATTCTATTATATATATAAGTTTATTTTTAGAGGATAACTTTTCATTTAAGATGTTTAAAAAGAAAAATAAAATTCCATATCCAAATGAATATGCCAAAGAGATAATTTGAATTTTATAATTCATTATTTAAAAAGTTTTGCTAATAAACTTTCCTCTTTATTTTTTTCTTTTCCATCTAAATATTCAATCCCATTTATTTTTCCTTTAATTTTAACATTTCCGTCCTGTGTATCTAATCTAATTAATTCTAAATTATTTCCTTTTAAATGTATTACCCCTAGTGAACTTTCCATTAAAAATTCTTGACTATCAAAGTTTATTATTTTTTTTATTCCAGTCAATACTACACGACTTCTTTCTGATAACTTTAATTCATGATTTCCTAAGATAATTTCTGATTTCTGTTCCATGATAATCCTCCTAATAAAAGATATGAATTAACATTTAACATTATTCTAAAAAATTTATTAAAAAAAACTCTAATTTAAGAGTTTTTTTATTCAGCATCACTATTTTCTTCAACGTTATTATAAGCTTCTATAATAGCATCTTGAAATTGTTTACGAACATCAGGATTAATTGGATGAGCTATATCTCTATAATCACCAGTTGCAGTTTTTCTGCTTGGCATTGCTATAAATAATCCATTATCCCCGTCAATAATTCTAATGTCATGAACAGCAAATGAATCATCTAATAATACAGATGCTATCCCTTTCATACGAGAACCTTCTTTTTCAATTCTACGAACAGTTACAGATGTAATTTTCATATGTTCACTCCTTCTATCTATATTTATATTTTATATCACAATTTAGGCTTTTTCAAGCAAAATTATAAATACTTGATAACAACTTCTTTTGTTATAACATCTGCGTAATTAATACTTCTAGTTTCTCTATTATTACTAACAATAAACAATTTCGGATATAGTTTTTCAATCTTACCTATCATAGTATCTGTTCTATTACGCATTCCATAAATCTTTACTTCTACTTCACATCCAACTTTTTTTGATAATTCATTTTTTATTATATCTATGTTCATTGATTTCTCGGATATCCAATATACATTAAACCATTACATTGAATACCACCCATGCCGTCCTTTCCATATTTTGTTTTACTCAACATTTCTAATAAATCTATTGGTTTATTTCGTTCCGTTAAAGCTAAAGTTGTTGCAATTATAGCTGGATCTAATGCATGAATATTAATTCTTTTTGGACTAGATGCAAAATTAGCGCCAGCTTTAATTAATGATTCGTAATCACTTTGACAAGCTCCAGCAATTACAACTAACTTTTCATGAGACTTTTCATATCGTCTAGCCTCTTTAATGGCTTTAATAAAAAATTCAGTATTTTTATAAATTTTACCACTTTTGTTTTCATCTTTTTTATAATAAGCATCATGTCCAGTTATAATAACTATATCTGGATTATAATCACGCAATAATAAACCAATCTGTTGGTATATTTTATCTTCCTTTATTTTTTTTCCTACTGCAAAAATACCTGCTTCTTTATAAAATTTTAAGCATCTGTCTAAAAAATCTGAGTCACCATCAATATGTAATATCTTGGCAGGCAAATAAAAGAATTCATTTTTTTCTAAACATCTTTCTAAATTAGGCTCTTCATTATGAGAAAGTTCAGTTATTTCTTCATCAATAATTTTTAAATCTTCAACTGGACTATCCGCTAATAATCTAACCTCATTTCCTTTTAAATAACAAATTCCATCTTTAACTCGAATAACTTTAAAAATAATATCATTTTTGTAACTATTTCTTGTAACAAACATCCCTTTTTTAATTTCCAAATAAATCACCAATAAATTTTATGATTATATATTATTTAAAATAACAAAAAAGTAGCTTTTGCTACTCTTTATTTCACTTTAACTAAGGTATATTTATTAGAATAATAAATTAATAAATTACTGGCTATTTTTGGAACATTATATTCTATATTTAATTCTGACAATATTTTTAATAAATCTAAAATTAAATATTCTTGAAAATCACTTACATGTAGCATAATTTTCTGAATTTGTTTCTTATTAAAACCAACCCTCACTAAATTTTCTATCGAAGCATTTTGTTCAAAACACGTTTTTTCAATCTCTAAATCTACTCCATAACATTCATAATTTAAAAATCTCACTATTTGATAAATTTCATCATAATAATCATTATCTTCTTTAAATAAACCTTTTTTATATTGTTCAATTAACGATGCATTTGTGGTTATACCATTATTTAAAAAATAATTAAATATTTCTGGAGCACAACCTAATTCAGATATTAAAGTGTTTTGACGTCTTTTTCGTTGCTCATTTTTTAAATAATAAGAAAGTAAAAGTTTTTTATAATTAGTTAGATAAACTTCATTACTTTTTATAATATAATCAAATAAACTCATTCCTTTATTTTCAGTAATATATTTTTGCAAAATCTGTTTTATTTCTTCATTACCAAAACCTAAACCTACTAATAAGCCTCTTATTTCTGAAATATCATCATCCAAAATTAAATTAAGTCCAATCTGAGAATTATAAACTCTAGTAAAAATTTTTTCATTTATTTCGTAAGGCTCATCTAGATATAAATTTTTTAATAAAAAATATACTGGTAAAAGCTCAGAAGGTATTTTTTCTGATGGTAAAGATAACAACTTACTTAAAGAAGAAATATTATATTGATAAAGTTGTTTAAATATATAACTTTGTTCATCTAAAATATCTTTTAATAATATATCATCTTGATTTATATTAGTTCTTAACATTTCATCACCACCATGTAAGATATTATTATAAATAGTCTATATTAATAAATCAATCATTACTTAAATATTCTGCTAATTTAACATACTCTTCCAAAGATATTTGCTCTGCTCTTACATTTTCATGATATCCATGACTATTCAAAAACACTTTTATTTTTTCCCAATCATAATTTTTTAAATTATTTTTTAAAGTTTTTCGTTTAAATCTAAAAGAGTCATCAACTAATTTAAAAAACAATTTCTCATTGGATACAGATAAATTATTCTTTGAAAATTTTATTACTGAACTATCCACATTAGGAATTGGATTAAAACAATTTCTACTAACATCAAATAATTTAGTAATTTTATAAAAATAATTTAGATAAACAGTTAAAGAGTCATATTCCTTGCATCCTTCTTTAGCACTAACTCTTTCCGCAAACTCTTTTTGTACTAACAATACAATATTTTTTATTTTTAAATTAGATTCAATTAGTTTTTTAATTATTGGAGTAGTAATATAATAAGGAATATTTGCTATAATATATAAATTATTATAATTATATTCTCTTGTAATTTCTTTTAAATCTACTTTCAAAATGTCTTTAAATATAAATTTTGTTTTTTCATCTTCTAAATCTTTTAATATAGGCAGCATTCTTTCATCAATTTCAAACGCTAAAAGATACCCATTAACACGTTTCAATTTTTTAGTTAATGCACCCTTACCTGGACCAATTTCAATTATTAAATCATTTTCACACGCATCAGTTGAAGATGCTATTTTATTTAATATATTATCATCATGTAAAAAATTTTGACCTAAACTCTTTTTTGCTCTAATTTCCATAAATTCTCCTTAAAAAAGATGGGTTATTCCCATCCTTGTCTTAAAACATCATACGTAATAGATGATCTACCAACATTTTGGGTAGCATATTCTAAGCTAGGAGATAACAAATCTAATGAATTGCCTGTCACTCCTCTATCTAGTACAATCGCTATAACCGGTTTATCAGATATTCTGGAACTATTAAATCTAACAATTGTTCCACAGTCCAAATTACGAGAAGATGCTACTATTTTTACTCTCCCATATACTTCATCATCATAATAATCTTTACCATCTTTAATATTATACTTTGGAGCACAAGCTAGTGTTCCTCCACATAATGGACAATTATAAACATAACCAGTCAAGTCACCAGTATATGTATCTATCGCAGAATATAATCTATTTTCTTCAATCTCATCTATTTTTAATGCCATCGTAGATAAATTAACATTTTTATTAACATTCACATTTTCTACTTTACTTTCAAAAATATATGTACTTGATTGAATAAATAATATACCAACTATTATTAATAAACTTTTGACTAATTTATTAATAATACCTTTCCACTTATTAATCATTATTTCACCTCAATTGGTATCAATATCTTACCATAAACGACTTTAAATGTCAAAAATACGCTTAATATTACTATTGGTAACCTTTGCTAATTCCTCCAAAGATACACCATACAAATTTGCCATAAACTCTGCAACTTCATAAATATGGCCAGGATTATTTTGTTTTCCTCTATAGGGTTCTGGTGTTAAATAAGGACTATCAGTTTCTAAAACTATATTGTCTAATGATATGCTTTTATACACTTCTTTTAACTTACAATTTTTAAAAGTAATAACCCCATTTATTCCTAAAACATATCCTAGTTTAATAAACTTTTCAGCCATTTCTAAACTACCCGAAAATGAGTGAATTACCCCTTTTAAGTTATATTTTTTTAAAATACTATAAGTTTCTTCGATTGCATCTCTTGTATGAATGACTACAGGCATATTATATTTTTCTGCTAAAGACAATTGAGTTTCAAATAGCCTAATTTGTTCTTCACGATTTTCTTTACCATAATGATAATCCAGCCCTATTTCTCCAATAGCTACCACTTTAGGATTATTAATATTATCTTCAATAAATCTTATATCTTCAGTAGTAAATTCTAAAACGCTTTCTGGATGAATTCCTAACGTGCAATAATAAGCATCGTAGCTCTTAGATAATTCTAATACTTCTCTACAAGTGTTACCATCACAACCATTTGATATAACTCGAGTAACATTTCTAGTTTTAGAATTATCTAATATATAATTAATATCTTCATAATATTCTTTATAAATATGACAATGTGAATCTGTAAACATAATATATCACCAATAAAATTATAAGAAAAAAACACCTATTTAACAAGGTGTCATAAACAAATTATATTTTTTTCTTAAAAACTTATTTAGTCAATCCTAATCTCATCATATCTTCATAAACTTCTTCAACAACACCATCGTATCCAATTAATTTTTTATAAAGCTCTACCTCGCATTTTAATGCATTTGCGTAGTCTTGCGCATAGGTTTCATTAGAATTACCATAAGTATATTCAATACAAGGTAACCATATTGCAGCACCATATTTATCTCTTTCAACATCTTCGGGCCAACATTCATCTTCTCTTTTTAAAATCTCTTTTATCATTTCTTTAGTAAGAATCACTTTAACCTCTGGTTCTTCAATCTGCCAATATAAATCCTTATCATAGATATATCCCATCGAAGTATCATAAATAAGATGTTTACCGTCTTTAGTAATTCTTTCCATAATACAATGATTAGCTAAATTATCATCATCTTTAAAAGAATCTGGATTTAAACTTATACATTTAATATTAAGATATAATAAATTAATCTCTTCTTCTTCATCAATAAATGCTCGTGTCATTAATAAAGCTCTATCATAACAATGTCTACTACACATTCCATTCGATAACAACAAAATTGAAGCGGGAATACCTCCAGAATATATATTTCTTAACTTTGCTATTAATTTGTAATTATAAAAGTTTATTTTTCTACAACTCAAACCTTCTAATGTCAATTTGTTTCTTTTATCTACAAATTCTTTCCACAAATCACTTTCAAATGACATAACCAATTTCCCCTTTATGAATTGCTCTATAAAATATCATAAATTATCTAAGATTGTCAATTTTTTATAAAAAAAATAACAATATTATTTCTATTGTTATTTAACTTCAATTCTATCAAATAAATGTACTGGTTCAGATAAAATTGTACCTACTTCTAAAGAACCAAATTCTTTAGTACTTTCTAATGAATTAACTTCAGTATTTAATTGAGACAATATTTTTTCAGAAGTCTCTGGTAAAAAAGCACTTAAGTACACAGCACAAATTCTAATACTTTCCAATAAGTTATAAAGTACAGTTCCAAGTCTTCCTCTTTTTGTTTCATCTTTAGCTAATGCCCATGGCATTGTATCGTCTATATATTTGTTACACTTTCTTAAAACTTCAAATATTTCTTGTAAAGCTTCTCCCACTTTTAATTCATCCATCTTCGCAGTAACTTTTTCATTTAATG
Source organism: Bacilli bacterium (assembly GCA_045650425.1). Taxonomy (GTDB): domain Bacteria; phylum Bacillota_I; class Bacilli_A; order RF39; family UBA660; genus RGIG1752. The sequence goes on from JAZRRD010000077.1 coordinate 6,220, forward strand.
TTAAAACATTATTTATTAATTCTATATCTACTTCTTCAGAAACACTATTACTTTGAACAATACCTTCAAAATATTTTTTATTCATACTTACAGTTCTATTAACAAGATTTCCTAAAATATTAACTAAATCTCCATTTATTCTCTCAATTAATAAATCTTTTGTAAATACGCCATCCGCCGCAAAAGGTATTTCATGCAAGAAATAATATCTGACAGCATCACATCCAAATTCATTTACTAAATCATCTGCATAAATCACATTACCTTTACTCTTACTCATTTTACCATCACTCATAATTAGCCAAGGATGTCCAAATACTTGTTTTGGCAATGGTAAATCTAAACTCATTAAGAAGCATGGCCAATAAATTGTATGGAATCTTATGATATCTTTACCTATTAAATGTAAATCAGCAGGCCATCTATAATTGAATTCTTCATTACTATTATTAACATCATATCCAATATTTGTAATATAATTTGATAATGCATCTAACCAAACATAAACAACATGCTTAGGATCAAAATCCACAGGTATTCCCCAAGAAAAAGATGTTCTTGATACACATAAATCTTGTAACCCAGGTTTAATGAAATTATTTAACATTTCATTTTTTCTAGCTACTGGTTGAATAAATTCTGGATGTTCCTCAATATATTTTTCTAGTCTTTCTTGATATTTAGATAATTTAAAGAAATAAGCTTCTTCGCACTTCTGTTCAACATCTCTTCCACAATCTGGACATTTCCCTTCAACTAATTGACTTTCTGTCCAAAATGATTCACAAGGAGTACAATAAAGCCCTTTATATTCACTTTTGTAAATATCTCCTTTATTAAACATATATTTAAAAATATTTTGAACCACTTTTTTATGATTTGGATCTGTTGTTCTTACAAATCTGTCATAACTTGTATTCATAATATCCCAAATATCTTTAATACCTTGCGCCTTTTCATCAACAAATTCTTGTGGAGTAACTCCAGCCTCTTTTGCCTTTAACTCTATTTTTTCTCCATGCTCATCTGTTCCGGTTTGAAAATAAACATCAAACCCTTGTAATCTTTTAAATCTAGCAATTGCATCTGCTAAAACAATTTCGTAAGTATTTCCAATATGAGGCTTTCCTGAAGTATAAGCAATTGCTGTACTTATATAATATTTTTTATTTTCATTCATTTTTTATTCTCCTTCTCGCCAGGTTTTCCCGTCCAACCTGTTCTTTCTGTATTTATTTCATCTTCATTATCTACACAATAATATTTTGTAAAAACTCCTTGTCCAAAAGCTTCACCCGCTTCAACCTTAAAAATTTTATCTCCTTCATTTTGTAATGCAAACCACATATGCCCTTCATTACTAGGATTATTATAAAAATCTGCGTCAATTATACCAACTTGATTACACATTCGTACATTCCATTTAAAGCCCATACTACTACGAACAAATAACATTAACATTTCATCACTTGGATATTTTGCCTTTATTCCGGTAGGAATCTTCTTGATTTCTCCTGGTTTAATTTCAAAACTTTCAATTGCTAAAAAGTCATATCCTGCAGAGGACTTAGTTTTTCTTTCGGGCATCTTATAACTATCATATAACTTTTTGTCATCTTTTATGTCACGTTTAAATTGTTCAAAACTAATTTTTTCAAAATACCTTTCCATGTTACCTCCTTAGAAAACAAAAAAAATCACAAACTAAGGACGAGATTAACCCGCGGTACCACCTTAATTCATGATTTAACATGCTCTTTTGTTTTTTAACGCAAAACCAACGTTTAAGCTCCAGAGCCATCTTCTTTTAGCCATTATATCTTTTTCCACCCACCAAAGATTCTCTATAATAAAAATACTAAAATACTCTTTCCTTCATCGCTTAAATTCAAAAGTATTTTAGCACGTATTTTTAAAGTTTTCAAGATATATCAATTTTATTAGAAATTATTTTAGATACCAATTTCCCCAACAACTCATTTTCTTTTTTTACACTATTTTCACTTATTATGATTATTAAACCAAAACAATCTGAAAACGAAATTATAGGAATAACTGTAAAATAACCCCTTAAACTTTCTTTACCAATTATAAAAGATTGTAACTCTTTAGATATATAATTTTCTCTATTATCTATATATTCTGCGAAAGAATTGATATCCTTTCCCATCAAAGTATCATCCGAAGAAGCAATTACTTTTTCTCTGTCTGTAATTATTACAGTATCATTTATTACATCACTTAAATTTTCTTTTATCTTGACTATTATATTCTCGATGTTTACTAAAGGGGAATGTTTTGAAAGAATTATATTATTATTATCAATTATTATTTCTAAATTTTCACCTTCACGAATATTCAAATTTTTTCTAATCTCTTTTGGAATTACAATTCTTCCTAATTCATCAATTCTTCTTATTACGCCAGTAGATTTCAACTACTTTCACTCCAATCTAATAATAGTGTTAACCTGAAAACTTTTTTTATACTTTTAATTGACTTATCACTAAAAATTAATTATACTTATCATTTGAAAAGAGGGAATTTATGTTAATTGACGCAATAGTTGAAATACCAATGGGTACAAAAAATAAATATGAAGTAGACCATGATACAGGCAGAATTCGTTTAAATCGAGTTTTATTCAGTAGTGTTGAATATCCTTGCGAATATGGGTTTATTGAAAATACTCTAGCAGATGATGGAGATCCACTAGATATTTTAGTTTTATCTTCATCAAAAACATTCCCAGGATGTATAATTGAAGCTAGAGTATTAGGATATCTAGACATTATTGATGATGGAGATGGAGATCAAAAGGTTATATCAGTTGTTAATAATGATCCTAGATGGGATCATATCCAAAAACTTGAAGACCTTCCTGAACATACTATTAGAGAGATTAAAGAATTCTTTAAGACTTACAAACATCTACAAGGAATTAAAGTTGAAATTGGAGAACTTCATAATCTTGAAGAAACAAAAGCTTTAATTCAAGAATGCAAAGATAATTACGAAAAAAATGAACACAATTAAGTGCTCATTTTTTTAATCTATTGTTTTTCAATATGTTCAAGTTGATTAATTAATTTATCTAAAAGAGGAATTAAGTAAACTAAAAAATGCTTTTCTACCTGTTTTATTGGTAATGAAATTATTATCCTTTTATTTAAATATTTTAATTGAAATTTTGGACTTATTGCATAAGCTTCTAAGAATAGTTTATCACCTTTAATATTACTTGATACATCTTCTGGCAATTCTACTTCAATAAATCTTTCATTTTGGGTAACTTTTGTTATATTTAATTTATCTGCTAACTTTTCAAACCATTCTTCATACATGTAAATTAATAAAGCTTCACTTATTTTTCCAAAGCGATCTTCTAGCTCATCTTTTATTTTTACCAAGCTTTCATACGAATTAATCTCATTTATTTTCTTATGAATCTCTATTTTTAAATCTTCATCACTAACATAATTATCGCTAATATGTGTTTCTACTTCAATTAAACTTGTTTTTTCATCATCATCTTCAATAGTTTCTCCATTACGTCTTCTTACTTCATCATCAACCATCTTCATATAAAGAGATATACCAACTGCGTCAACAAATCCTGCTTGTTCACTTCCAAGTAAATCTCCAGCCCCACGAATGGAAAGATCTCTCATAGCAATTCTATATCCACTTCCAAGTTCTGTGAATTCCTTTATAGCATTTAGTCTTTTTACGGCTATATCATTAAGCATTTTTCGTTGATCATAAAAAAGATATGCAAAAGCAATTTTATCACTTCTACCAACACGACCTCGAAGTTGATATAGCTGACTTAATCCAAAATGATCAGCATCAAATACAATTAAAGTATTAGCATTTGGAATATCAATACCCGTTTCAATAATTGTAGTACAAAGTAAAATATCATATTTATGTTCCACAAAATTCGTCATAATATCTTCAAGTTCAGTTTTATTAAGTCTCCCATGAGCACAAATTATTCTAGCTTCTGGAACTAATCTAGAAATCATATCTTTTTTATTTTCCATTAGTTCTATATTATTAAATAAGATAAAAATTTGACCACTTCTCGATAATTCTTTATAAATAGCGTCTTTCAAAATAAATTCATTTTCTGGCATTACATAAGTTTGAATCGGATATCTGTTTACTGGAGGAGTATCTATAATTGTTAAGTCTCTTAGGCCGCTCATAGCCATTTTCATAGTTCTAGGAATTGGTGTCGCAGATAAAGTTAACACATTTACATCTTTCTTGTATTCCTTTAAACGTTCTTTGTGGGTAACTCCAAAACGTTGTTCTTCATCAACAACTAATAATCCTAAATCTTTAAAAGTTATATCTTTACTTAGTAATCTATGGGTACCAATTACTATATCAATTGTTCCTTTAGCTAAACCATCTATAATCCTTGTAGTCTCCTTTTTTGAAGTAAATCTATTTAACAAAGCAATTTCAATGGCATAATCCTTAAACCTATTTTTGGCAGACTCATATTGTTGTTTTGATAAAATAGTTGTCGGACATAAATAAAATACCTGTTTATTATTTAAAACAGTTTTAAATATTGCTCTAAAAGCAACTTCTGTTTTACCAAAACCTACATCACCACATAACAATCGATCCATTGGTTTTGCTGCTTGTAAATCTAAATCTATTTCTTTAATTGCTTTTAGCTGATCATCAGTTTCATCATACATAAATGAATTAGCAAAAATATCCTCTTCTTCATAGGTTATATATTTATCTCCCTTTATTTCAGCTCTAGCTGCATAAAGCTTTATTAATTCTTCAGAAATATCTTTAATTTTTTTACGAACAGAACTTTTCGTTTTAGCCCAAGATACAGAATTAAGTTTATTAACTTTAGGAGATCCTCCATCTTTACTTGAATATTTATAAATATTATTTATTTTTTCAACTGGAATGTATATTTTATCATTACCAAGATAATTTAATTGAATATAATCTTTCTTTAAGCCATGTTTTTCTAAAGTGATTAAACCATTATATATTCCGATTCCATGAGTAGCATGAACTACATAATCTCCAACTTCAAGCTGCTCATAATCTTTAATTTTTCTCCCCAAATGAAAGTTATTACGATATTTAATTTCAGTATTTAAATTCTTATCAATATCATGTTCACTAATTACAACAAATTTATCAATAACAAATCCATGATTTATTTCTTTATTCTCTATTTTAACTTTAGCTCCAAACATATCTTTTATAATTTTTACTTGAGATGATTTTGATAAACAGAAAATAACCTCATAACTATCTTTTATCCACTTATTGACACTTTTTTCTAATAATTCAAAATCACCGCCAAAACTATCTATTTCAGTAGCTTTAACATCAGTATTATAATTTTCAATTAAATCAATATAAATTTTATCTTTAATATTTATTTTATTTAAATCTAATAATGAATTTAATTTTGGATTTTCCTTTAATTCTAAAATATCTTCGGAAAGCTTTTTTGCAGATACTAGGAGTTGTTGTTTATTATAAATAACAACCAAAGGATTATTACAGTAGTCATAAAAACTAATCATATCTCCCGTATCAATCTCATCAACAGGCTTTATTTCAATTTCATCAAACTTTTCTTTTGAACGTTGAGTATCCTGGTCAAAATACCGAATTGATTCAACTTCATCTCCAAAGAATTCAAGTCTGACAGGATGTTTTTCTCTAAATAAAAATATATCTACAACATAACCTCTTACAGCATACTCACCAGTACTTGTTACAAGTGTCTCTTTTGTATAACCACTATTTTGCAATATATCAATTAACTTATTTCGTTCAATATTATCTCCGACACATATTTTATTGTTTATAACAGTGTTATTATTGGATACCTTTTTTAAAAAACCAAATAAATTTGTAACTATTATATTATTTTTTTCACTTTTAATCTTCTCTAAAGTTTCTAATCTTTTAATTTTAAGCTCAGGAGATATTGCTTCTGCTACAAAACTAACTAGCTCATCCATTGGATAAAGCAATGTGTTTTTATCATGTGTTAGTAAATCCTTATAAATTTTATTAGCTTCATACAAAGTATTTGTTAATATAATTGTATTCTTATTAAACTTTTTATGAGCTTGTAAAATGCAAAAAATGTTTAACTCGCTTGTTAAACCTTTAAATATTTTATCATTTTCAATTTTTAAGTATTTATCTAGAAAATCCATATTGACCTCTATTTAGTATTATAAATATTCATTGTTTTTTCTATACCATTATTGATAAAACTTTCAATAATATCTTTACTTTTTTCAATAACAGAATTTAAAACATCCATTTCAGATTTAGTAAACTTTCCTAAGACATAATTTTTTGTATCAATATTTTTGTTATGTGATATACCAATTTTTAAACGAGCAAATGATTCTGTTTTTAAATGAGCAATAATGGACTTTATTCCGTTATGTCCACCGCTTGAACTATTGACTTTTAATTTTGTCTTACCAATTTCCATATCTAAATCATCATGTATTACTAATATATCATCTATTGAAATATCATAATAATCCTTAATATTTTTTATAGATATTCCAGATTCATTCATATAAGTAGTTGGTTTTAAAAAGATTATTTTTTCTCCGTTGTGGATAACTTCAGTTACTAATCCCTGGAATTTACTGGTCCAAGAAGAGTTATCCACAAAGTTATCCACACACATAAATCCGATGTTATGACGTGTTTTTTCATACTCCTTACCTGGATTTCCTAATCCAACTATTAATTTCATAACTTTCACCTCTATTCAAAAAATATATTTTTATAGCTTTCTTTTCTTAAGGTTTCAATAACCTTTACCTTTGTTCCATATCTTCCATTTTTAACAGCTTTTATTAAGACTAGATTGACATCATTGGTATCATTAGTTTTAATAAAATATATATTTTTTACAAACAACTTATTTGTTGATAACTCGTTAATTAATTCCTGTAATCTTTCCGAGCGATGAACTATATAAAAAGCACCATTATTTTTTAACATAAAGTTCACAGTTTCTACAATTTCCTTTAAACTTACTGTAATTTCATGTCTTGATATTGCTTTTATTTCACAATCATTAATTAAAGATGAATTGTTAACTTTAAAATATGGCGGATTGCAAGTTATAACATCAAAATTATTTCCCGGGAAATAATTTTTAATATTTAATAAATTATCATTAATTAATTCTATTTGATCACTTAAGCTATTATAAGCTACACTTTCCTTAGCCAGATTATAAACTTGTCTCTGTATTTCTACGCCAACAATTCTATTTGAGTACTTTGTTGATAAAATTAAAGGCACAGGAGCACTTCCAGTACACAAATCTAAAACTTTATCATGTTTTTTTAAGTTTACAACCTCAGCTAAAAGAATGCTATCTAAAGAAAATTTAAAATTATTAGTGTTTTGATATATTTTTAAACCATAATCATATAAATCATTTAACACTTTCATCGATATTACCTAATTCAATTTCATAAATTTCATTATTAACCATTATTTTATACTTACGCTCTAAAGTATTAATTGAAATAACTTGACCTTTGCCAAACTCAGAATTAACTGTTTGACCAATATTAGGCATACCTTTAGAACAAGATGTATACAATTCATCTTCATATGTTAAACAACATAATAATCTATTACACTGACCATTAATTTTTGATGGATTTAATGCTAGATTTTGATTTTTAGCCATATTCATAGACACAGAATCTATATGATTCAAGAAAGAAGCACAACATAAAGTTCTTCCACATTGACCTACCCCACCAATTTCTTTCGCTTTGTCTCTAGCACCAATTTGACGCAGTTCAATTCTCGTTTTATAAATACTTGCTAATTTTTTTGCTAATTCTCTGAAATCTATTCTATCATCCGCAATAAAATTAAATAATAATTGTTTTTTATCAAATGTATAAGATGAGTTAATTATATTCATATCTAATTTAAGCTCTGTAACTAACTCTCTAGCTTTATCTAGAGCTTTCTTTGCATCTCTACAAACATCAAGATATTGATTATAATCTCTTTTAGTCGCAATTCTTTGAATTGATTTTATTTCATTTTCTGGTATATTTACATTTTCAACTTTATTTAAAACTTTAGCATATTGTAATCCTTTTTCAGTTTCCACTATAACAGAAATACCATATTTTATATCTAAATCAGAGCAAAAGAAATATTTTTTCCCTTTTTCTTTAAATATAACCTCATAAATATTTTTCATTTACTTCACTCATCTCTATTACAAATTTATCTAACAACAATTCTATATTAACATTAAATTTTAAATTCTCAACATTTTTTTGTATAATTATTAACCTTTCGCGATCTAATTTATTATGTTCCTTTTTATATTTTTCTATATATCTTTTTAAAAGCAAATTGAAAAAAAGACTAGCTGATTCTTTATTTTTCAAAGCTACCGCTGTAACTTTATTTGCTAACAAAAGCTCATTATTATTTAAATTAAACAATTCAAAATATTGATTACTTAATTTTTTTATCTCATCATCGATAAAAGATACATTATGATTTATATCTTGATAAAGTTGGCAACGGCTTACTACTGTGCTTAAAATCTTATCTTTATTTTCGGTTATTAAAAAACCGATTATATTTTTTTCGGGCTCCTCCAAAAATTTTAATAATGAATTTTCTGATGATTCATTAAGTTTTTCCGCCGCTTTAATTATATAAATATTATATTTTGAATATACAGGTATAGTAGAAAACTTTTCTTTTAACTCTATTATTTGCTCTTTTTTTATATTTACACCATCATTTTCTATAGTTAAAACATTAGGATGATTATTTAAATTTATTAAGTTACAAATATTACATTTATTACAATCATTTGTAAAAGTTTCCGAACATTGTAATTTTTTACATAAATCAAGAACTGTTTTATATGTTGATTCAATATCATTTGTTTCAATTAAATAAGCGTGAGATAGCTTGTTCTCACGATATTTGGTATATATTTCTGTACTAAAGTTCACTGCCATATTAACCCACCTCTAAAATATTATCAAACGTATTACAAGCAAAGAAAGTAATCCAGGTATACCTAATATAGATACGGTTCCAACAGAAACATAGTTAATAGGAACTAATATATTTAACGAGGATAACAACAAATTAAAACTGTACAATAAAGCTATCGCCATCACTACTTTTTTTACTGATTTAAATAATTTATTTACCATATAATCCCTCTCGATAAATTATATGATAAAACTTTTTTATTATTCTGATATTTCTTTTCTATCAGATAAAGCTCTATCTAAGGTCATAAAATCTAAATAGTCAATGTCTGCACCAATTGGAATACCATAAGATAATCTAGATATTTTCACATTTTTATTTTCAAATATTTTTTTTATATATAATGTGGTAGTTTCTCCTTCAATTGTTGATTTTAAAGCTATAATCAACTCCGGATTTTCTAAAGATTCAGTTCTTTTAACTAAAGATTTTAAATTAATATCATCTGGTGTTATATCGTCTATCGGAGATATTAACCCACCCAACACATGATATAGCCCTTTAAAATTACCTGCTTTTTCAAAAGCAAACACGCTTTTATAATCTTCAATAACACATATTAAATTTTTATTTCTGTCAGAATCTAAACAGATACTACAAGAGTCACCTTCTGAAATATGTCCACATATTTCACACTTTTTTAAATCTTTTATTTTTCTTAAATTTGATAACATTTTATTAGTGTTATCATCGTCTATTTCCATTGAAGCTAAAGCTAGTCTTTCTGCTGTTTTTTCTCCAATTCCTGGAAGTTTTTTATAATATTCAATTACTTCCTCTAACGCCTTAGGATAAATCATCATTAAATCAATCCATTCAATGATTTGCTATAAGAACCCAACTTATTATCTGTTTCTTTGTCAATTTTATTAAATGCATCTTTAATAGCAATATTAATCATATCTTCTAAAATTTCTTTATCTTCTTCGTCTATAACTCCAGATTTTGTTATTTTAAATGATTGTAATTCTCTCTTTCCATTAAAAGTTAAAGATACCCACTCGGATTTACCTTCAAAAATTGTATTATCAATTTCTTCTTTCTTCTTAGTAATATCTCGTTGCATTTTTTGCGCCTGTGCCATTATAGCTTGCATATTCATTTTCCATCTCTCCTTTAAACAATTTCTATTTTATCTTCTTGAAATATATTTTTTGCAAAATCTTCAACATCTTCAAGAATAACACTAGCTTCTTCAGGTTCATCTATATAATTATATTTAATTCCTTTTTTAATATCTAAAATATATTTATTTCGATAATTATCCCATTCTTCTTTAGTTAAAGCGACTATTTGATATTCTTTATTATAATATTTTTGTATTTCTTTTTCAATTTTCTTTGTGTCTAAATTAATTAATTCAGCAGTTCCTGTAGAATTTACAGACAACATAATTATTTTATTCGAAGCCGCAACCGGAAAAGCATCTACTATTAAAGATAAAATTTGATTATTAGTTATATTTTCAATAAAATTAGACCATTTAGTTTTAATATCGTTTAATATATCCTTTTGTGGATTTACAAAACAATTATTTATCCTAATATTCTTTTTTTCAAACAATCGGGATTCTTCAAAATTATTTCCCGGGGAATAATTTTGACCTTTAGTTGACATCATACTTTGTTTACTATTAGCAAACTCAACCTTTTTTGTTATATTATCCTCAACATTATGCTGTATATTTTCAGATTGATAAAGATTATTTAAAAATGCTAATTCATATAAAATATATGGATTTATATAAACATTAGCTTCATTAATTGTTCTATTAAGTTCTAAAATTACACGCTTGTATTTATTATATTTATCAAATTCTCGATTTTTTAATGATTCAATAGCGCATCCTCGCAATACATTAATCGTAGATTTTACTAAAGATTTATAATTTAATCCTAAATCTTGAAAATTTTTGATAACTTCTAATATCTTATCAATATTATGTTCATTTAAATAACCCACTAAATCTTCTATCAATTTATTAGGTACAATCCCATATATTTTTTGAATAGTTTCCAAATCTATTAATAAATTTTCTTGTTGAACTTGGTCTAAAATGCTTAAAGCATCTCTCATCCCACCGTCAGACAATTTTGCAATTTCTCCAATAGCTTCGTCTGTTATGTTGATAACTTCTTGCTCACACACATATTTAAGTCTATCAACTAAAGCTTCATACCTTATTTTTTTAAAATCAAAACGCTGACATCGAGAAAGAATAGTAACAGGCACGTTTTCAATGTTAGTAGTCGCCATAATAAAAATCACATTGCTTGGTGGTTCTTCTAGTGTTAATAACAACGCGTTAAAAGCGCTTTGCGTTAGCATATGAACCTCATCTATTATATACACTTTAAATTTTGAATATGATGGAGCAATTTTTACATTGTCAATAATCTCCCTTATTTCATCCACTCCATTATTTGACGCTGCATCTAATTCAATTATATCTGCATTTTTATTAAACCCCAAACACATCTCACATTCTCCGCAAGGCCCCTTTTCCCTAGGATTCAAGCAATTAACCGCTTTAGCAAAAATTCTAGCAGTTGACGTTTTTCCTGTACCTCTAGGGCCCGAGAATATATAGGCATGAGATATCTTATTATTTTTTATCGCATTATTTAATATTGTAATTATATAATCTTGATCCACAACACTTTCAAAATCATTTGGCCTATATTTTCTGTATAAAACTTTATAATCCATACTCATGCACTCTCCTTGCTGTATTATATCACAAAACAGGCATATTCATCTTATTTTTTTAAAAAACTTTGTGAATAACTCGTTATATTCTTCATTTTCTTTTACTTGCTTATAGTTAACTAATTTTTTTGTATTATTTTTATCTTTAGACTTTAAATAAAAAACATTTTCAATACGAGATTCTTTAATAATTTCTCTACACATATCACACGGTTCTAATGTAACATACAAACTACAACCCGTTAATCTCCAATCACGTAATCGTTTAGATGCCAATTTTATAACATTAATTTCAGCATGACCACAAACATCATGTTTTTTTTGTCTATTATTATGAGCACAACTAATTATTTTCCCATTTTTTTCTATTAGTGCTCCGACAGGAACTTCTCCCTTTTTGTAAGCCTTTTTAGCTTCACGAAGCAAAACTTTTATAATTACATCACTCATATTTCACACCTCAAAAAAAGTGCACACAAGTAGTGACTGATGTGGCTGCTATATTCCTATCCTGACCAAGTTACAGTTTGCTTGTTGCACAACTAAATATTATCACATTAACAACAAAATCGCAACAACGTTTATGTTCCACGTGGAACATCGGGAAAATTATTTCCCAGGAAATATTATAACCGCAAATTAATGTTCCACGTGGAACATTATATAAAATCCAACTCTCAAAAAATGTATTAAACAAAAAAAAGGTAATGTTCCACGTGGAACATTACCTAATTTTGCTCTTGATTAAGCGATAATTCGTTTTCTATAGCGGATTCTTGCTTATCTACTAAACTTATTGTTGAAACTTTATTATCATCTTTTAAATTAATAAGTCTTACTCCCTGAGTTGCTCTGCCTAAAGTATTAATTTGATCTAATTTAGTTCTTATAGTAATTCCAGAAGTAGTCATTATTAATAAATCTTTATTCTCTTCAACTAACTTAATCGCTGCGATAGTTCCATTTTTGTCAGTAATATTAAGCCCTTTGACTCCTTTACTACCGCGTCGAGTTTGTCTATATTCTTCTACTTTTGTTTGTTTTCCATAACCATTAACTGTAACAATTAAAATTTTATTTTCGTCTGAAACTATTTCAGCACATACACATTCATCACTGCTTAGTTCTATTCCTTTTACACCACTGGCAGTTCTTCCCATTTGACGAATTTCAGTTTCGTTAAATTTAACAACTTTTCCACTGTTACTTCCTAATAAAACCATATCATTTCCAGTTGTCTTCTTAACCGCAATTAATTCATCATTATCTTTTAATGATATCGCAATTTTACCATTAGCTCTTATATTGTCAAATTCATTTAATAAAGTCTTTTTAACTACTCCTCGTTTAGTTGCAAATAATAAATATTTAGAAGAATCTTCTTTAGTTACACTTATTAACGAAGTGATTTTTTCATCTTTTTCTATTGTTAATAAATTTACTATCGGCAATCCTTTTGATTGTCTACTATATTCTGGAACTTCATATCCCTTTATGCGATAAACCTTGCCTTTATTACTAAAGAATAGCACATAATCATGTGTTGATAAGTTGATAAGGTGTTCTACTGCATCTTCTTCATTAGTAGTCATACCTTTAATTCCAACCCCACCCCTATTTTGTGTCTTAAATGCATCTGGTAAAGTACGTTTAATATATCCTGCACTCGTCAATGCAATTAATACATTCTCTTCAGGTATCAATGATTCATCTTCTATGTATTCAATCGCAGTCATATCAATTTTAGTTCTTCGCTCATCCGAATATTTGTTCTTAATTTCATTCATTTCTTCTTTTATAATATTCAATACCTTTTGTTCATCACTTAAAATTGCTTTTAACTTAGCTATTAACTCAAGTAATTCTTTTAGTTCTGCCTCAATTTTATCTCTTTCTAATCCTGTTAATCGTCTCAATTTCATCTCTAAAATTGCTTCTGATTGAATTAAAGTTAATGTAAATTTAGACATCAACTGTTCTTTTGCTTCCTCATCAGTTTTAGCGGATTTAATTGTCTTAATAACTTCATCAATATTATCTAATGCAATCTTTAATCCTTCTAAAATATGAACTCTAGCTTCAGCTTTATCCAAATCATACTTCGTACGGCGATAAATCACCTCTTTTTGGAAATCAACATATTTAGAAATAATATCTTTTAATCCCAAGGTTTTTGGTGTACCGTGATCTATCATTAATAAGATAATTCCATAATTAGATTGGAAAGGAGTATGTTTATAAAGTTTATTTAATACTACCTGTGGATTAGCATCTCTTTTTAATGTAATGGTTATCTTTACGCCATTTTTTAAATCTGTGTGGTAATCTGATATACCTTCAATAATTTTATTGTGGACAAGTTCTGCTACTTTATTTCTTAAGTCTTCTGTCGTTACACCAAAAGGAATTTCATCAATTATAATATAATTTCTACCATTTTTTTCTTCGATAACTGCATGACTTCGAATTGTAATTGAACCTCTTCCTGTTTCATACGCTTTTCTTATCCCACTATTTCCAAGAATTATTCCACCAAGAGGAAAGTCTGGTCCTTTAACATATTGCATTAAACCCATTGTATCTATTTCAGGATTATCAATATATGCAATACATCCATCAATAACTTCTCCTAAATTATGTGGAGGTATATTTGTCGCCATACCAACAGCTATACCCATTGTTCCATTAACTAATATGTTAGGAAATCTAGAAGGTAAAACGTCCGGCTCCGTTGTAGACTCGTCATAGTTAGGTTTAAAGTTTACAGTATCTTTGTTAATGTCTCTTAATAGTTCCATAGACAGTTTTGCTAGTCTAGCTTCAGTATAACGATAAGCAGCTGCTCCATGGCCTTCAATATTACCAAAGTTTCCATGACCATCAACCAACATATAACGATAATTAAAATCTTGCGCCATTCTTACCATAGCTTCATAAATTGATGAATCCCCATGTGGATGGTAATGCCCCATAACATCTCCGACAATTGTAGCGGATTTACGATGTTGTTTGTCAGGTGTTAAAGAATTTTCTAACATATCATATAAAATTCGACGATGTACAGGCTTTAAACCATCTCTTAAATCTGGTAAAGCACGAGACATTATTACACTCATGGAATAATCAATAAATGATGTTTTTATTTCATTAACTATGTTATTTTCAACTAATTTATCTCTAATTTCTTCCATAATAACCTCCCTAAATATCCAGATTTTCTACATAAATTGCATTTTCTTCGATAAATTTTCTTCTAGGTTCTACTTCTTCTCCCATTAACTTAGAGAACATTTCATCTGCAGCAATTGCGTCTTCAACAGTAATTTTTCTTAAAACTCTTTTATTTATATCCATAGTTGTTTCGTTTAATTCTTCTGGATCCATTTCTCCTAAACCCTTCATTCGCATAACTACATATTTAGCATTAGGATTCTTTTCTAAAATAGAAGCCACATATTCATCCTTCTCTTCTGGTGTTAAAACATATTTTATGTTGTTTTTACCATGTTTTATGCAGAATAATGGAGGTTGTGCGGCATATACATGTCCTGCTTCAACAATAGGCTTAAAGAAACGATAAAATAATGTTAATAACAGAACTCTTATATGTGCTCCATCAACGTCAGCATCGGTCATTATTATAATTTTATGATATCTTAATTTACTTAAATCAAAATCATTTCCAATACCTGTTCCGAAAGCTGTTATAATAGTTCTTATTTCTTCATTACTTAAAGCTCTATCAAGTCTTGCCTTTTCAACGTTTAAGATTTTACCTCTTAGTGGAAGAATCGCTTGTGTCATTGAATCTCTACCCTTAATAGCCGATCCTCCAGCCGAATCACCTTCGACCAAGTAAATTTCACTAACTGTAGGGTCTTTTTCTTTACAATCAACTAGTTTTCCACCAAAATTAATAACATCTAAATCACTTTTACGGCGAGTTAACTCTCTTGCTTTTTTAGCAGCTACACGCCCTCTTAAGGCTGTTATACACTTTTCAACAATAATTTTAGCCACATTTGGGTTTTCCATCAAATATCTTTCAAAACCAGAGCTAAATACATCATTAGCAATCTTTTTAACTTCAGCATTACCTAACTTAGTTTTTGTTTGTCCTTCAAATTGTGGATCTGGATGCTTACATGAAACTATCATCGTTAATCCCTCACGACAATCTTCACCTGTTAAAGCTTCACTACCCTCTTTAATCATCTTAGTGTTCTTAGCATAATTGTTAATAACTCTTGTTAATGCCATTTTAACACCATCTTCGTGAGTTCCACCTTCGATAGTATTTATGTTATTAGTAAAAGAATAAATTGATTGTTGATAAGTAGTGTTGTATTGCATAGCTACTTCGATTTGAATATCATTTTCCATCCCTTCAAAATACAGGATATCTTCATGTATTCCAGTTTTTGATTCATTTAACATAGCTACGTATTCTTTTATTCCACCATCATATAAAAATTCTTCACCCTTTTTTTCAGTTTCTCTTTCATCAATTAAAGTTATTTTTAATCCTTTATTTAAGAAACAAATTTCTTGTAATCTTTTATGAAGGGTATCATAATTATAAACAGTCGTTTCTGTAAAAATATCTGGGTCAGCTTTAAATCTAACTGTAGTTCCAGTTCTTTCTTGTGAGCATTTATCTATCACTTTCATAGGTTCAACCGGTTTTCCACCATCAGCAAATTTTTGGTAATGTACATCCCCATTTCTATATACATAAACCTCTAACCATTCTGACAAAGCATTAACTACTGAAGCACCTACTCCATGAAGACCCCCGGATACTTTATATCCTCCACCACCAAATTTGCCTCCAGCGTGTAATACAGTAAATATTGTTTCAATTGTAGATAAACCTGTCTTAGCATTTATACCAGTTGGCATTCCACGACCATCATCTTTTACTGAAATTATATTACCCTTTTCTACAACGACTTCAATATCGTCACAATATCCAGCTAAAGCTTCGTCAACAGCGTTATCCACAATTTCCCATACTAAATGATGCAATCCACGTTCACTAGTTGTTCCAATATACATACCAGGTCTTTTACGAACAGCTTCTAAACCCTCAAGAACTTGAATATCACTGTCACCATAATGTTGTTGTTCCTTTTCTTCCATGTGTCTACTCCATTTCTATACAATTCTCATTTATTTTAAATATTTTACTAGAATTCAAGATTTTCTTATCCAATTTATCTATTTCTGTAGTTGTAATAAACGCCTGAATTTCTTCTGGTATAATATTTAATATATTATTTATTTTTTCATTATCTAATTCACTAAAAATATCATCTAAAATTAATATTGGATATATATAATTTTTTTGTTTTAAGATTTCTAATTCAGCAAATTTTAATGAAATAATAGCATTTTTTTGTTGTCCTTCTGAACCAAAATCTCGAATACTATTTCCTTGTAAATAAAATTCGAAATCATCGATATGAACTCCAATTAATGTCTTACCAAAATTAATTTCCCTCATTCGATTTTTTTTATAAATTCCTATTAAATCTTCTTCACTTTTCTCTTTAAAATGCGATTTATATTTAATAAAAATTTCTGAGGAACCTGCTATTTTTAAATAATACCTACCAAGTATCTCATTAATCTTATCAATAAATTTTTGACGATATTCATATACAT
>JAZRRD010000078.1:0-6222 GCA_045650425.1 Bacilli bacterium
TTTTTATAAATTCATCTATTTCTTTTATTTTAGAACTGTTATTAGTTAAGATTAATAAAATTCCAAAAAATATAACTAATAAAGAAAATATAATAATATAACTAATCTTTTTTGCTTTTTCAGTCATTTTTTATTCTTCTATTACTCCTATTCTTGTTAATTCTCTAACTAATTGAGATATAGTTCTTGCTCCTGAAATATAATGTTCTACTTCACCATCTTCAATTATTAAAGTAAGAGGAGTTCCAAATGAACCATCTTCTAAAAAGGCTGGATCATCATATCCTATATTTTTTAAATTTTCAAATAATTTGTTTGATTCTTCTTCTGTTAAATTGGTTAGATTTAAATAATTCATAGCAACATTATAATCTTCTGCTACAGAGTTAAGTGCTGGTTTATAATTAGAACAATGACTACATCCATCTTGTCCAATTACTATAACACTTGTATCATCTTTTCTAACTAAACTTTTATATCCATCATAATCTATAAAAGTAATATAAGCATCTTTTGAATAGACCGCATCTTTTGGTACTATTTTATTTTCTTTAAAGAAATCAACTAATGCTCTTCCTTCTGTATATCCAACTTGTGAAGCAACTACTTTTCCGTTTTGTACAATTACCATAGTTGGTGTGGCATGTTCAATACCCAATTTATTTAATACTTGTTTTCTTTGAGAACTACTTAACTCATTACTATCTATTGAATAAGTTTTTACATCATAATCCTCTACTACTGTTTCAAATACTGGTTTTTGTAATTCACAATAACTACAAGTTGAACTAGAATAAAAAATTACAGTTCTTTCTTTACCATTATAAATTTTATTAAACTCAGACATTATTTCATTTGATTCCAAAGAACCTATAACTCCATTTTCTCTTAATTCAATAAAAGCAAATACTCCTATTAAAGCTACTGCAATTACACTTAATATAATAGTAAATGTAATCATTTTTTTCTTTTCTTTTTCCATTTTTATACCTTCCTTCCAATCTTTTCCCCATAAATTTCTTTATACATATATTATACACTTATAATTTTAATTAGTAAATGCAAGAAAGAAAAAAACTCATTTTTTTATGAGCTTATTTTCCACAGCATTGTTTATATTTTTTTCCCGAACCACATGCCTAATTCTGACTAGTATTATAAGTATTTATAGTATTTATAGTATTATCGTTATTCCTTATACTATAAGGGTAAATACCAGTTAGTATTATTGGTACTATTGGTATTATTGGTACTATCGTTATTTATAAAACGTAGACAAAATGTAGACAAGGTCTTCATTTACTCATTAAAAGATATAAATTTGATGATTTTTACTAGCGATTAATGCTATATAAAATCTATAAACATTATACACTATTTTTTTAATTATTACAATATTATGAAAACGGTTGTGATTATTAAAAAAAGACTAATCATATAAATATGTTCAATTATTATTTTAAGTTCCATACAACATACTTTTATATTCTTTTGTATGTTAAAAGGAACATAGACAAAAGATATTATTTCATAAGAGAAATAATATCTTGTCTGTTCTATAATTTATAATCAATAATTTTATTTATTGTTTCAGATTTAGTTATTGCTTCAAAAGAATTATTTGCAGACATTCTACTTGCTACTGTACTAGAAATATAATAATTCTCTGTTGTTTCAATATTACGGTGTCCTAAAATATCTGCTACATCTCTTATTTCTACACCATTATTTAGGATTTTAGTAGCATAACTTCCTCTAAGATCATAAAATCTACATTGTTCTATTCCTAATTCTTTGTGAATAATCTCAAAAGGATATTTTAGAAAATCAGTTCCTATATAAACTCCGTTATACTTTGTAAAAACTAAATCAAATATTTTTTCTTCTTGCGTTTCATTTTTTACTATTCTTTGTTCTTTTACTTTTCCATATTCATTCACAACATCTTCTAAATGATAATAAATATACTCCGAACCAAATAGTTCGCGATAATCATTTTGAAGTTGTTTATAATTTGTTAATGCCACCAATAAAGTATCACATATATAAACAGCTCTTTTTCCTGTTGTTGTCTTTGGTGGTCCAATATACCATCTTCCTTTATCATCTTTAGGTTTATCATATACATTATGATTAACATAAATAATTCTATTTTCTAAATCAATATCTTCCCAGTTTAATGCACACACTTCTCCTGTCCTTAATCCAGTAAAACATGCTGTTAAAAATGCACAAGTAAAAGTAGGATTGTTTTGGAATCTTTCTAAAATAAGGTCTATTTCTTCTTGAGTATATAAATGTTTTACTTCCTTAGGTTCTATATCAAGACGAGGTAGTCTTATAGTTATCGCTGGATTATATTTAATAAATCCGTAAATATCACACGCATCTCTAAATGTACCTTTCAATACTTTTAAAATTGTTTTAAAGTATGCACGTGAATAAGTATACTTTTCACAAGTTTCAGTAATAAAGGTATTTAGTTTAACACTAGTTATGGACGCTAATCTATAACGCCCAAGTTCAGGTCTTATATATTTATCTATTATAGATTTATAAGTTTGTGTTGTATTATATTTTAGATTAACTTTGCAATAATTGTTTAACCAATAATCTAAATAATCACCATAAGATATTACGTTTTCCTTAAACGGTAATCCTGCATTTAAATATTCCGTTCTTGCTTTCGTTCCTGCTTCTTCTGCTGCTGCTTTTGTTTTGTATCCAGATTTAGTCACCCATTGTCTTTTCCCTCTTTGTGGTGCTATTTCAAATTGATATTGATATACTTTACCTCTTTTTCTTATAAGTAATCCTGCCATTATTCATTTGCCTCTTTTGAAACATCTAGTTTTTTTATTTCATTAACATCAGAAAGATCATTTCCTTCATTCTCTTCTAAAAATTTATCTAAAGATGATTTTAATATTTTAATACTACCTAATTTAATCGCTGGAAGGTATCCTTTATCTATTAGCTTATAAACATAGTTTGGACTAGTATGCAATATTTTTGCAATTTCCTTCACGGTATAAATGATTGTTTCGTTCATATATTTAATCCTTTCATCCTCTCTAATTTTTCACTACACAAACTACTCCATCAAAAAAACAACTTTAAATAAGTTGCTTTATACTCTTCTTAAAACTGCATGGATAAAATATCTATCCGTTTTTTGTCTATTAGATTCATGTGAACAAGAATATAACGTAATTGTTTTATCCTTAGTTGTATCAATTTCTACATTAGTGTTATAATTGCTTTTTTTCTTTATCATAGTAATATAATCATTAAATTCATCTACTGAATTAAATGATTGATTATATGATTCTGATTTTGTGCTATCTAAATATGCACTAAATATTTCTGCTTCATAATTACCAGATGGTGTATATAAATAAAATATTTTATTTTTCTCATAAAAACTTTCGGTCATATATTTGTATAATTCTCCAAACATACTTCCATTCTTAGTATGATGTCCATAAATAAAAGTATTATAATCTATAAAATCTTTTGAGGATTGATAATCAACAAATATACTTCCAAGTGAATTCCATTTTTTATCGTATGAATGATTTAAATAATAAGAATTATCATTCCCTTGAACAATTGGATAATTAACTTGTGTCCCTTCTATTACTATCCATCCTACAACATCAGGATTGATTTTTTTTAACTCATCAAAATCAACTTTAAAAGATGGTTCTTCAGAAGGTATTTCTGGTATTTCAACTAATTCAATTAATTCTTCTTTTATTTCTTCCGAAGCATTTAATTCTTTTTTAATTACATTAATTTTGTATATACTAAAACCTAACATTGCTAAAAATATAAATAATAATAAAATTTTGATTGCTTTCATATATTATCTTTCTAATTCCTCCTCTTGTTCTTTTTGAATCACATCATATTTTCCAAAAAATTCTAACATTTCTTCTTGTTTCTCTAGTTCCTCATCTACAAAAAACTCAATAATTGTTTCTTCAAGATTTTCTCTTACTTCACCCATATAGTTTTCTTCATCATGTACATTATATTCTTCTAATAATTTATCCCATTCTTGATCTGTACAATTATCAATATAATTAGTTAAAGAATCACTTAATTGATTTTTTAATATTTCAGTTTTAATATTTCTAATTTTATCACGCATTAAATCATCATACCAATATTCTGTTTCATCTAATATTTTCTCTACACTATTAATCATATCTTCTGTAAGTTCTTCTTTTTTTGTTCCGTTTATTTCATATAAAAAGAAAGCAATTATAAATTCTTGACTATTAGTTCTATATGCTTCTCTTATATAATCCAAATTTTTTGATATTGCATCTTTATTTAATGACATTTAAATTTCTCCTTTTCTATAACAAAATAAAAAGGATTAGTATTATTCATACTAACCCAATCTTATTTTCAAATTATTTATTAACTGTTTCTTTTAATGCAGAACCAGCTTTAAATGATACTGCTTTTTTAGCAGGAATGTGTAAAGGTTTTTTAGTTAATGGATTAATTCCATCTCTTGCTGCTCTTTCAGAAATTTTAAAAGTTCCGAATCCAGCAACTGCAACATCATTACCTTTTCCTAACTCTTCTTTAAATAATTCAAAAGTACCTTCATATACTCTAGCAACATCTGCTTTAGTTAAACCAGTCTTTTCTGCTAATGCTTCAATAATTTCAGCCTTTTTCATTCAGATTCACCTCCTGTATCTTTTGATAATTTAATTATAACACATAATTCAACAAAATGACTTATTTTTCTATTTCTTCTTGTTCTTTCTCTTGTTGAATTTCTTTTTCTTCTTTTTGCTTTTCTTTTATAAGTTTATCCTTGCGTTCTGATTCTTCTTTTATTTTTATAACCTCTTCTTTAATGTAATCATTAAACACGTCATCTTGTGAATGTACCAATTCATGAACTTTAAATATCTCTTCATTAGTTATATCTTTAATATCTTTATCCATATATTCATAAATAACTAATGCCGTTTCTATTTCATATTCACTTCTATTATTAAACATAATTAATAAACTTCTTATATAATCTGTATTCATATATATTTCCTTTCTAATATAATTTTAATTTTTATTATTTTTTTTAATTTCAGAATATTTGCTTTTTAATTTTTTTGTTGAAAATGATATTTCTTGTACTACATCATCAACAGACCAGCAATCACTTGGTAAATATTTTCTTTCATAAAAATAATTCTTACATATTTTTGCTATATCACAAATTATGTAATATAGTTGAACTTCATCTTCTTCAGATATTCTTTTTCTCATTACATAAATCTCCTTTCTTTTACAAAACAAAAAGAGCATTTCTGCTCTATAAATTGTAATTTGTATTATTTCTTTAATAATTTTTTAACTTTATTTGTATCCTCAATATAAGTTTCCATATATCCACACTCAGGACATACTGCACATTGAATTTTACCTAGATTGTCTTTAAATAAACCCTGTTGAGTCAGTTTAATTCCATATCCTGCACCCTCAACTTTTATATCAAAATTTTCTATCATTTCAATATTACATCTTATACATCTTCTTTTTAATGGATATTCAAGTTTTTTTGTTTCATCCAATAAATAATCTATTGATATACCCATAATTTTAGATATTGCTTTTAAATTTCCAATTTCAGGTAATCCTTCATCATTTTCCCACTTTGTAATAACTTGTCTTGATACACTCAGTTTTTCTGCAAGTTGTTCTTGTGATAAATTAAATATTTTTCTATATTCTTTTATCTTTTCATTTAATTTCATTAATATTCCTCCTTACAGTTTTAATATACAATTTAAAATACTTTTTTGAAAGCAATACTATTTTACATTTATGCTACTTATCGTAGCAATCATTAAATTGTAATTTATTTACTTAAATTAATAATTGAATAGACCATTAATGCTACACCTAGACCAAATAATACACAACCATACAATTCAGTTAATTGATTAGCAAAGAATCCAATTATTCCTCCACCTAAAGCACATAATATTGCATATAATAATTTCTTTTTTTTCATATTTTTACCTCCTAATAAATTATTATTTTTCTAATAATGTTCCATTTTTAAATCTTTCTGAATAATCAAGTGTTGATTCTTTATCAAGCAATGGCTCAGAACTAACTCCTTGAAAAACGATCTTATTATCTCTATAAGTGAACCAGAATAAAATATCAGGTTCTTTTTCAAATTCTACA
>JAZRRD010000079.1:0-1743 GCA_045650425.1 Bacilli bacterium
ATGGTCGCATAATATATTATATTATGGCTAATAGCAAAAGTTGAAGATTTACTATAAAATATAAAATAAATTAGCGTTTTGGGCTAGTGATTAGATAATCTTACGTAAACTTTACATAAAATTATCTAATCACTAGCCAAAATGGCTTAATTTTCAAAAAGAATACATTATATTTTTATAATTTTCTTTTTCAATATAAAAAAGGATTCTTATTAATAAAGGCTCTATAATAAATGTTGGGGTGGTTAAATAAACTTCAACATTTTTTTGACAAAAATATAGCACTTATCAAAAATACCTGATAAAATGTAATTGCTACAAAACATTCAAAGGAGGTATTGATAAGTGCAAACTAATTTTATCAGAAATTTATTAAATTTGGAAGAAGTTATCATAAAAAATGTTAAAAATTTAAAAGAAAAAGTGGAAATTCATCTTGAATTACCTGTTGTAGAACACAAATGTCCTCATTGTAGTACTAATACAACTAAAATTCACGATTATTATTCTCAACCTATTACTGATATTCCTATCTATTTTAAACCTACTAAATTAATTTATCGTAAACGTAGATATGAATGCACTTCTTGTCACAAATCATTCTATGAAAATAATAATATTGTTACTAAATTTTCTAGAAAAACTAAAAGATTATCTGAATATATCGTTGACCAACTTCGAAATTTACAACCTGTTTCCGCAATTTCTAAATCTACTACTGTTGACCCTGGTTATATTTCAAGAATGTTTCCTTATCTTGCTGTTACTAATACTCATCTTCCTAGAGTTCTTTGCATTGACGAATTCAAAGGGAACGCTGGTAAATATAAATATCAAGTTGCTTTAATCGATGGTGAAACTCATGAAGTTGTTGATATTCTTGAATGTAGATATAAACATTTTCTTTGTGATTATTTTAAAAAATTTCCTAAAGAGCAACTTGATAATGTTAAATATTTTGTTACTGATTTATGGGAAACTTACAAAGACATCGCTTTTACTTATTTTAGAAAAGCCAAAATTGTTGCGGATCACTTTCATTTCGCTAGATATGCTTGTGATGCTGTTAATAATATAAGAATTGAAGTTCAAAAAACTTTACCTGACAAAGAAAGAAAACACTTTAAACACTCTAGAAAATTACTTCTTTCTAGAAGTTGTAATTTAAAAACTGATGAACAACGTGATGAACTTTCTTACATTCTTATTAATTATTCAGAAAATTTGCGTATTGCTTACCGCGAAAAAGAAGAATTACTTGATATTATTCATTCTTCTGAACAATCTGATATTAAAATAAAAAAATTTAGTGAATGGGTTAAAAGAAACCTTGAATCTAATATTTCACAACTAAAAGAATGTGCAAGAACTTATCAACATTGGTATGTTGAAATAAAGAATTCTTTAGAAGTTCCTTATTCTAATGGACCAACAGAAGGCTTTAATAATAAAATTAAGGTCTTAAAAAGAATATCATTTGGTTTTAGAAACTTTACTAATTTTAAAGCAAGAATACTATTACTAAATCGTGGATAATAATATTGTTATTTTAACATTATTTACCAATTATTTTAATTGGTTTATTAAGTGAACTCAAAATTACATATTTTCAGATATTTTATGTTATTATTTTAAAAAGCATAAAAAATATTGGAGCAGAAAACTTTCAAAGTTTTCCACCCCAACTATTGACTTTTAGCCTTAATAAAGAATCCCAAAAAAATTAATTTATATTGCTCTTTA